>JAGOKF010000012.1 GCA_017994695.1 Myxococcota bacterium
CACCGCGCTGAGGTGCCGGGCATCGATCCGGAGGGCCACCTTCCCCACCAGCACCCGGGCCTGGCCGCGGGCGTCCACCTCGGCCACGATGGCGTCCCGCCCCGCGAGGATGCCCGCCTCGATGCGCACCCGGTCCCCCACCCCGAAATCGACCGAACCCCCGCCGACCGAGACCCTCGGGATGTCCCGACCCGCCGTTCCCGGAGACGAGGCCGCCGAGGGGACCTGGGAATCGGGAAGCAGCCAGTTGGAGGACGGCCTCCAGGCCCAGAAGTCCCAGATCGGAAGCAGCCTGGTCAGGGTCTCCAACGCCTGGGATCGCAGGTTCGGAGCCATCACCTCCGGACTTCCCGGGGCGAAGACGCGCCCGACCAGGATCCGGAAGGACTCGTTCAACACCGATTGCTCCAGGCGGGCCAGGTGGGACTCCTCGAAGCCCGGCCCATCGACCCAGGTGTCCGGACCGATCCGGAACCGGTAGTCCGGGGGCAGAGTCCGGATCCGGTGGACCAGATCCAGCGCTTCGGAGGGCTGGCGGCAGCGGTTCAACAGGTTCATCACGTCCAGCCAGGCCCGCGAATGGGCCATCAGGCCCACCTCGACGCCCTCCTGGGAGAGTCGGACTCCGAGGTGGAGGTGCTGCTGGTGCACCGCAAGACCGGCCACCTGCTCCGGCAGCGAGAAGCGGGAGTCGATCAGGGGCCCCACGGCCTTTCGCTGGTCCTCCGTCCGGGTGAAGAAGAGGACCATCTCGTCGACCCGGTGCTGGTTGAACAGGCAGGGGACGTGGGGACTGATCTCCCAGGAGAAGGATCGCTCCCTGGTCAGCGGAACCGCAGCAGCCTCGCCCAGGTCCCGGAGCGCCTCCCGGAGCGCCATGCGATCCCGGTTGAACTGGTTCGACGACTGTTTCCTTTGTTCGAAGACCGACAGGGCCTCGGCATCGAACCCGGCGAAGGGACCCCCGAAGACCAATTCCAGCCCTCCTGTCGCAGCGCCGCCATCGCGGCCGCCGAAGTGTATCCGAAGGGTTTGCGGTTGCCAAGCCGCCCGGCTCGCCCCGGCGCATTCCGCGGCCGCGACCGTCCGCCGGGGGACGGCTTGACGAGGGCGGTTTTCCTGGGAGACTTGAAATCCAGGTGCGGCGCGGAGGAACCGAAGATGGCGAGGGAGGCGTTGGCGCTGCGGCCCGACATGTCCGTCGCGGTTCTGACCGGAGCCGGCATCTCGGCCGAGTCCGGGATCGCCACCTTCCGGGATTCGGGGGGCCTCTGGGAACGGTACGACGTCTCCCAGGTGGCGACCCCAGAAGGTTTCCGCCGGGACCCCGACCTGGTCTGGCGCTTCTACAGCGAACGGCGGCGGCAGGCCCTGGCCGCAATCCCGAACGCGGCCCACCGGGCACTGGCAGAGATGGAACGGTTCCTGGAGTCCCGGGGCCGTTTCACGCTGGTCACCCAGAACGTGGACGGACTCCACCAGCGGGGTGGGGCCCGGAACGTCCTGGAGGTCCACGGATCCCTCTTCCGCACCCGCTGCAGCAACCCGGGCTGTCCCCAGGCCGCGACGGAATGGCCGGATCGGGAACTCCACCTGGACGGCGCTCCCAGGTGCGCCGAGTGCGGGCAGGTCCTCCGTCCGGCGGTGGTCTGGTTCGGCGAGGCCCTGGACCCCCGGATCCTCTTCCAGGCCGAACAGGCCGTGAAGCACTGCGATCTGTTCCTGGTCGTCGGGACGTCGGGGGTCGTCTGGCCCGTCGCCGGCCTGGTCCACGTCGCCCGGGATCAGGGCGTCCGATCGGTGCTGGTGAACCTGGAACCCCCGGAGAACCACCGGTATTTCGACGAAATGCACCTGGGGAAGGCCGCCGAGATCCTCCCCTCCCTCCTCCGCCTGGAATAGGAGGCCGGGGATCAATCCTTCCCGGCCAGGGCCTCCCGGACCCCCTCCAGGAGTCCTCCGCCCGGGCGAAGCATCCGCTGGAGCCGGTCGGCATCGGGCCCCACGGGGCGATCCCCATCCAGGGGAGGAATCGCCTGCCGGATCAGGTGGTGGGCGACCCGGACTCCCCTTCCGGGCCGCCTCGGCCCCCGCTGGTCGATCCCGGCCGCGGCGCACAGCGCCTCGAGGGCGAGCACCCAGCGGACGTTCTCCACCACCTGCCGGGCCTTCAGGGCCGAGGTCATGCCCATGCTGACGTGGTCCTCCCGGTTGGCCGAGGAGGGGATGCTGTCCACCGACGCCGGGTGGGCCAGGACCTTGTTTTCGCTGACCAGCGAGGCGGCCGAGACCTGGGCCATCATGTACCCGCTGCAGAGGCCCGAGTGGGTGGCCAGGAATGGGGTCAGTCCCTCGGAAAGCGCCGGGTTCAACAGGTGCTCGACCCGCCGTTCCGAAATGGAACCGAGTTCGGACGCGGCGATCGCCAGGAAATCCAGCGCCAGGGCCACCGGCTCACCGTGGAAGTTGCCGCCCGAACGGATCGACCCGTCCGGGAAGACCAGGGGATTGTCCGTCGCCGAGTTCATCTCGATCTCGACGGTCCGCCGGACGAAGCCCAGGGCGTCCCGGACCGCCCCGTGGACCTGGGGCATGCACCGCAGGGAATAGGGATCCTGGACCCGGTGGGAACTGGACCGGTGGGACTCCCGGATTTCGCTGTCCTGGAGCATGGCCTGGAGCCGGCGCCCCGATTCGATCTGCCCGGGATGGGGCCGAGCCTGAAGGATCCTCGGATCGAAGGCGTCGGGAGTGCCCAGGGCCGCCTCCAACGTCATCGCCCCGATGAGGTCGGCCACTTCCACCAGATGCAGGGCCTCCCGCAACGCGACCGCGCCCACCGCCGTCAGGACCTGGGTCCCGTTGACCAGGGCAAGGCCCTCCTTCGGCTCCAGGCGCAGCGGGACGAGTCCGGCCCGGGACAGGGCCTCGGCCCCTCCCATCTCCTCGCCGCCGACTCGCGCCCTCCCCTCCCCGACCATCACCAGGGCCATGTGTGCCAGGGGAGCCAGGTCGCCCGAGGCGCCGACGGACCCCCGGGAGGGAACCACCGGGTGGACGCCCCGGTTCAGCATCTCGATGAGCAGGAGGACGACCTCCGGGCGCACCCCGGCCAGTCCCGTCGCCAGCACCTGGGCCCGCAGCAGCATCGCCGCCCGGACCTCCTCCTCCCCCAGGGGCTCCCGGACGCCCGCCGCGTGGCTTCGGACCAGATTCCATTGTAATTGCGCCAGGTCCCCGGAGGGGATGGGGACCTCTGCCAGGGCACCGAACCCGGTGTTGATCCCGTAATGGGGAAGACCGTCCCCGAGGCGCCCCTCGACCACGGCCCTCCCCGCCCGGACCCGGGCCTCGGCCTCGGGGTGCAGCGTCACCTGCTCCCGCCGATGCACGACCGCGTCCAGTTCCTCCAACCCGATGGCCTGCCCGATCCGGATCATCCCTCCTCCCGCATTCCGATCCCGGGCGCATTGTATTCCCATCTGCCTTTCCGGGACCTCGGGTTGACCGGAGGACACGGTCTGATACCCTTGCCGGGGTTTTCTACGGGGCGATTCCCATCATGGAAACGAACGGCAACGACACCCTCCAGGCGACTCCCGAGGAACACCGGGCCGCGATCCAGTCCATCCTGGACCAGATCCGCCCCGCCCTGGTGAACGACGGGGGCGACTGCGAACTGGTGGACGTGTCCGAGGACGGCAAGACCGTGTACCTGAGGCTCCAGGGAGCCTGCGCCCACTGCCCCTCCTCGATCTACACCCTGAAGTACGGCATCGAGCAGGTGCTCCGGGAACTGGTCCCCGGCGTCGAGACCGTCGAGCCGGTGCCCTGAGTCCACCGGGTTCCGAAGCACGGACCGGCGGGGAAGCGCGGAGTCAGAAACAGGCGTTGAAGACGCGCCAGGCGTTGCCTCGGGCCGGATCCCGGCGGAGGCCGCACGGCGTCGCCATGTCGCTCTGGCTGTTCTGGACGAAGACCTTCAGGTTCTGCCCCTCGGTCCGCTTCTCCATCACGACGTAGGTCAGCGCCGACGGGTCCTTCAGGAGGTATCGGGCCTTCCTGCGGATCGCAGGAAAGCGCATCGTCTCCCATTCGTTCATGGCCGCCGGGGATGCGACCTCGTCGGAGTGGAGCAGTTCGGCGAAGGCGATCCAGGACTCCTGCTCGTCGGGCATCATGGCCGCCTTCAGCACGTCCTGGACGACCTTCTCGGGCGTGCCCGCGTCGGGATTGGAGACCGTCACTCCGATGCCCAGGCGGTTCTTCAGCGCCTGGCATCCCGATTCCAGGGACACCACCATCGCCAAGGCCAGCCACGGCGCCACCTTCCTCATCGGGATCCTCCTGGCGGTTCGTGGGGCGAGTCTATCGGGAATCGCGGGATGGGACAAGGGCGGGCCGAGCACTGCAGGCGAGCGGAATCAGGCCTTCACGATGGCGTCCACGCCGCAGGTCGGCACGCACTTCGAGGTGCCGCCGGCGCTGGCGCACTCGTCGCACTTCGCGGGGTCGATCACGTAGGCGGGATCCCCGGGGGAAATGGCGTGGTTGATGTCGCACGCCTCCTCGCAGGCACCGCAGGAAACGCAGAGATCCGGGTCGATCTTCATGGCCATGGCGCAACCTCCCAAAGAGAGTCCCGGGGCGGCCCCTCGCCGTCCGACGGGCGAATGCTCTGCAAAGACGGGTCTCCTGTCAAGCGATCCCTTCGACATCGTGGATTTCCGTCCCCTTTTGGATCGACAATGGCCCCATGATCGAGTCCTTCCCGGCGGACCTCGTGGTGCCCGGCCTCCTGGTCGGCCCCGCTCCGACCTCCCTGAACCACTTCCAGGCCATCCGGGAACGGGGGGTGGAGGCCCTGCTGTCCCTCCAGACCGAGGCCGAGGCGGCACGGCACGGCCTTCTTCCCGAGGTGGCGGCCCGGGTGGCCTCCTCCCTGGGGATGTCCCTGGACCGGGTTCCCATCCCGGACCTCGATCCGGGAGCCCTGCGGAGGCTTCTGGGTGCCGCGGTGATGCGTTTGGACGACCTCCTGGGCAGCGGGCGCCAGGTGTACCTGCACTGCGCGGCAGGGCTGAACCGTTCGCCGACGGTGGCCGCCGCCTGGATCGGCTGGCGACGGTCCCTCGACTCCCTCTCGGCCTGTACGCTGGTGCGCCGGGCCCGGCCATCGGCGCCGGACGTCGAGGCCGTCCGAGAATTCCTGTCGAAGATCCGTGCTTCCTAGCGCTTCAGGGTGCGTGCCGAAGGGGACTTCCTGCGGGGACCGGCGGGGGCCTTCCGGGGTGCGCCCTCGGGACCGCCGTCGGTGACAGCGTCTCTGCGACGGATCCCCACCTGGATCCGGATGTCGAAGACCAGGTCCGTCAGCAGCCGCTGCAGTTCCTTCGCGGGATCCACGTGTTCCAGGAACCGGTTCAGTTCCCGGACCGAGGCCGCCAGGAAGTCCCGGCGCAGTTCGGACAGTTCCGCCCGGACGGCCTGGCCGACCTCCTTCGGGATCACCGCCCCGAGGATCTGCCGGAGTCCCTCTTCGGAATTCAGCAGGGACTTCACGGAGGTCCCCACGGCCTTCCGGGCCAGGTCCAGCACCCCGTCCACCGCCCGCCTTCCCGACGTCTCCTCCGCCGGCCCGCTGTCGGGTCCATCGGCCATGGAAGCCTCCTGGAATCATACGGAGGGCATCCTAGCACGACCCTCCGGCTTGTTCCTAGGGCAGAGGGTGTCCATGATAGACTCCGACGCCCTCGGAACCCGCCGGGTCCCGGGCAGAATCGGAGGACTCGATGGACTGGCTCAAGAAGATCTTCGGCACCAAGAACGAGCGGGAACTCAAGCGGATGCGACCCATCGTCGCCCGGATCAACGAACTGGAGCCGCGGTTCCAGCAGATGTCCGACGAGGAGATGCGCGGTCTCAAGCAGGTCTTCCGGCAGCGCCTCCGGGACGGGGAGACGCTCGAGGACATCCTCCCGGAGGTTTTCGCCGCGGTCCGGGAGGCCTCCCGCCGAACCACCGGCATGCGGCACTACGACGTGCAGTTGATCGGAGGCATCGCGCTGCACCGGGGGATGATCGCCGAAATGAAGACCGGCGAAGGCAAGACGCTGGTCGCGACCACGGCTCTGGTGCTGAACGCCCTGGAACCCGACCCCGACGTTCCCGATCGGGGCATGGGGGCCCACCTGGTCACCGTGAACGACTACCTTGCCCGGCGGGACGCCGAGTGGATGGGGCCGATCTACCGCGCCCTGGGCCTGACCGTGGGGGTGATCGTCCACGGGATGACCGACGAGGAGCGCCAGCAGGCCTACCTGGCCGACATCACCTACGGCCAGAACAACGAGTTCGGGTTCGACTACCTCCGGGACAACATGAAGTTCAGCCTGGACTCCATGGTGCACCGGTACTTCCAGTTCGGGACGGTCAACGGCCAGGTGAAGACCTTCCACTACGCCATCGTGGATGAGGTGGACAGCATCCTCATCGACGAGGCCCGGACGCCCCTGATCATCAGCGGTCCCGCCGAGGAATCGTCGGAGATCTACTACACGGTGAACGCCATCGTGCCGTCGCTGCGGCGGGACGAGGACTACACGGTGGACGAGAAGGCTCACTCCGTGGCCCTGACCGAGTCGGGCGTGGACAAGGTGGAGCGGCGCCTGGGGGTCCGGAACCTCTACGACGGCGACAATGTCGAACTGGTCCACCACGTGTACCAGGCCCTGAAGGCCCATGCCCTCTTCAAGCGGGACGTCCATTACGTCGTCGAGAACAGCGAGGTGATCATCGTTGACGAGTTCACCGGGCGGAAGATGCCCGGCCGCCGCTGGTCCGACGGGCTGCACCAGGCCGTCGAGGCCAAGGAGGGCCTCCGGATCAAGGAGGAGAACCAGACCCTGGCGACGATCACCTTCCAGAACTACTTCCGGATGTACCGGAAACTCGCGGGCATGACCGGAACGGCGGACACCGAGGCCGAGGAGTTCGCTCGGATCTACAACCTGGACGTGCTGGTCGTGCCGACCAACCGGGCGATGATCCGCCGGGACCACGAGGACCTGGTGTACAAGAACGAACGGGCCAAGTTTCTGGCCGTGCTCCAGCAGATCAAGGAATGCCACGCCAAGGGGCAGCCCGTCCTGGTCGGCACCACCTCGGTGGAGAAATCCGAACTGGTCAGCCGCCTGCTGAAGAAGGAGAACATCCCCCACCATGTCCTGAACGCGAAGAACCACGCCCGGGAGGCCGACATCATCGCCCAGGCGGGGCGCAAGTTCTCCGTGACCATCTCGACCAACATGGCCGGGCGGGGGACCGACATCCTGCTGGGTGGCAACCCGGAGGCCCTGGCCAGGACCCAGGCCGAGAGCGTCGAGAGCGAGAAGTTCCAGGAGGTCCTCCAGCAGTTCCGGCGGGTCTGCGCCGCCGAGCGGGAGGAGGTCCTCCAGGCCGGCGGGCTGATGATCATCGGCACCGAGCGCCACGAGTCCCGGCGGGTGGACAACCAGTTGCGGGGACGAGCCGGCCGACAGGGGGACCCGGGGGAGTCCATCTTCTTCCTGTCCCTGGACGACGACCTGATGCGCATCTTCGGAGGCGACCAGATCAAGAAGATCATGGAAAGCCTCAACGTCCCCGACGACGAGCCGATCGTGCACCGGTGGGTCACCAAGGCCATCGAAAGCGCCCAGAAGCGCGTGGAGGGACGCAACTTCGACATCCGCAAGAACCTGCTGGAATACGACGACGTGATGAACCAGCAGCGGCAGACCATCTACAGCCTCCGGCGCCGGGTGCTGGACCCGAAGGAGGACATCGGCGCGCTGGTCCGGACCACGATCGAGCAGTACGCGTACCGCCTGCTGGACCAGTACTGCCCCGAGGGGGTCAACCCCGAGCAATGGGACTTCGTAGGGCTCGCGTCGGAACTGGCCTCGAACCTGCGCATCAAGGTGCCGCCGGAAGCCCTGTCCGAATCCCCCGAAACCCTGACCTCCCGCCTGGTCCAGATGCTGCTGGACGCCTTCCAGCAGAAGGAGCAGGCGACGGTGGAACGGGCCGTGGACTCGAACCTCCCGCCTCCGGCGGCCGGGACGCTGGATTTCGATGCGGAGGCCTGGGAGCGGGACCGGGCCGCCCTGCGGGAGCGGATGCGGGAGGCCTGGTGGCAGTACGAACGGGAACGCTACCTGCGGGCCATCGACCAGCTCTGGAAGAACCACCTCTACGCGATGGACCACCTGAAGGAGGGGATCTACCTGGAGGCGTACGCCCAGAAGGATCCCAAGGTCCTGTACAAGAAGGAGGGGTACGAACTGTTCAAGCAGTTGCTGGACCTGATCAACACCCAGGTGGTGGAGACCCTCTTCCGGGTCGAGATCCAGGGCGAGCGGGACGTGGAGCGCCTTCGGCGTCTGCGGAGCCGGGTCTCGATGACCTACGGCCGCGGGGTGATGCCGGACCTTGCCGCGTCGGGAAGTCCCGGTGAGGCCCGGGAGGTGGCGTCCCAGGCCGCCGCCGCCTCGGGCGGACGGGCCGGGCCCGTGATCCGGGCCTTCCCGAAGGTCGGCCGGAACGACCCCTGCCCCTGCGGATCCGGGAAGAAGTACAAGAAATGCCACGGTTCCCACCTGGGCGAGGGGGACCAGCCGGGATGAGGGCTTCCAGGACACCGGTCGCGGCCGCGCTGCTGGCGGGGTGTCTGCTGGTGGCGCAGTTTCCCGTGCGGTCCCTGGAGGCGGCTCCCGCGGATGCCTGGAGCGGCCGGGACAAGGCCTTGCACTTCACCGGAACCTTCGTGCTGTCGGCCTCCGGGTACGCCCTGGGAACCGGGCTGATCCGTTCCAGGGACGCCGGCGCCATTCTGGGGTCCTCGGTCGGCCTGGGAGCCGGTGCCCTGAAGGAGATCGTGGACCTGGCCGGCGCGGGACATCCCTCGGCCCGGGATTTCGCCTGGAGCGCTGCCGGGACCGCGTTCGGCCTGCTGTTCGGCTTCCTGATCGACCTGGCCGTGAACGGGTGGGCCCGGCCGTCTCCCCGGCGTTGATCTTCCGGGCATCGCCGGTACAATGAGCCACCCTTTTCCGCCGGAGCCCCCATGTCGTCCACCGTGCTTCGAACCGACTTCCCCGGCGTTCCCTGCATGTCCCGCGGCAAGGTGCGGGACATCTACGACCTGGGGGAACACCTCCTGATCGTGGTCACCGATCGCATTTCCGCCTTCGACCACGTGCTCCCCAACGGGATTCCCGACAAGGGCCGGGTGCTGAACCTCCTGTCGGCCTTCTGGATGGAGCGGACCAGGAACCTCGTCCAGAACCACCTCGTGAGCGTTCGCGTCGAGGACCTTCCCGAGTCCCTGGGGGCCCACCGGGAGATCCTGGAAGGCCGCTTCACCCTGGCGCGCAAGGCCCGGATGCTTCCGGTGGAATGCATCGTCCGCGGGTACCTGGTCGGCAGCGGCTGGAACGACTACCGGAGGACCGGTTCCGTGTGCGGCATCCCTCTTCCGGAGGGACTGCTGGAAAGCGCCCGCCTTCCCGAGCCGATCTTCACCCCGTCCACCAAGGCCGAGACCGGGCACGACGAAAACATCCCCTTCGAGGAGGTGGTCCGCCGGATCGGGCCCGACCTGGCCGAGGAGGTCCGCCGGACCTCCATCGACCTCTACCGTCACGCCGAGGAGTACGGCCGGAGCCGCGGCATCCTGATCGCCGACACGAAGTTCGAGTTCGGCATCGTGGATGGGCGCCTGACGCTCTGCGACGAGGTCCTGACTCCGGATTCCAGCCGGTTCTGGCCCGCGGACGGCTACCAGCCCGGGAGATCCCAGCCCTCCTTCGACAAGCAGTACGTCCGCGACTACCTGCTGTCGATCCACTGGAACAAGGAGCCGCCGATTCCGGTGCTTCCGGACGAGGTCGTCCGGCAGACCGCGAACCGGTACCGGGAGGCCTATCGCCGTCTCGTGGGCCAGGAAATCTGACCTCCAGGAAAGCCGTTCCTTCCTTGGCCTCGGTATCCGGTCCAGGCGAGCCTGCCGGGGCTTGCAACCCATCGAGACTTGCTGTAGAAACAGCCCGCCTTGCGCAGGGGAGTCTACGGTGTACGAGACCTCGGACATCCGGAAGGGCCTGAAGATCAAGATGGACGGCGATCCCTGGATCGTCGTGGACTTCCAGTTCGTGAAGCCCGGCAAGGGGACGGCGTTCACCCGGGTCCGGCTGAAGAACCTGCGTACCGGCCAGGTGCTGGAACGGACCTTCAAGACCGGCGAACGCCTGGAGGAGGCCAACCTCGAGGAGCACCAGGCCCAGTATCTGTACAACGATGGCGAAGAGTTCCACTTCATGGACCAGGAGTCCTACGAGCAGATCAGCATCCCCCGGAAGGTGCTGGGGGACGCCGCCCTGTTCCTGATGGAGAACATGGTCGTCGAGATCCTGTTCTACGAAGGGACTCCGATGAACGTCGAACTGCCCACGTTCATCGAGGCCGAGATCACCTACACCGAGCCGGGGATGCGGGGCGACACGGCCACGGGCGCCACCAAGTCCGCCACGATCAACACCGGCGCGACCCTCCAGGTCCCCCTGTTCCTGAACCAGGGCGACTGGATCCGCATCGACACCCGCGACGGTTCCTACGTCGAGCGCGTGAAGAAGTAGCCTCCGGGCATCGGAGGCCTCCGATGGATCCTTCGATCTCCCGCACCTCTCGACAGGACGTGCTGCTTCGCAACCTTCCCCTCCGGGGCAGGCTGCTGAGGTCCCTGCGGGAGTTCTTCTGGAACGCGGGATTCCTGGAGGTCGAAACGCCCATCGCCTGCGCCTCCCCCGGGGTCGAGGTCCACCTCTCCCCCTTCCGCCTGGAGGGGGCGGGCCTGCGCCACGAGTCCCGGTGGCTCACCACCAGCCCCGAGTTCCACATGAAGCGCCTCGTCGGGATGGGGTTCGACCGCATCTTCCAGGTCACCCGGGCCTTCCGGGCCGGCGAGCGGGGGGAACGGCACAACCCCGAGTTCACCATCGTCGAGTGGTACCGCGTCGGGGTGGACTACCGGGCCATCCAGGAGGACTGCGAGGCATTGCTGCAGCACCTGGGGAGATCCATCGGGATTGCGGTGACCCCTTCGGTCCCCTCCGGCCGCGAATCCCTGGACCTTTGTTCCCCCTGGCCGCGGACGTCCTTCGAGGAGGCCTTCCGGCGGGCCGCGGCGGTCGATCCCTTCTCCCTGGAACCGGAGGCCCGGGACCTGCTGCTGGTGGACGCCGTCGAACCCACCCTGGGCCGCGGAAGACCGGAATTCCTGGTGGAATACCCGGCCGACCAGGCATCCCTGGCCCGCCTGTCGGACCGGGACCCCCGGGTCGCCGAGAGGTTCGAACTGTACGCCGCGGGCCTGGAACTGGCCAACGGGTTCACCGAGGTCTCGGACGCCGACGAGTACCTCCGGCGGTGCCGGGCGGACCTTCAGGCCCGCCGGGCCCTGGGCCTCGTGGAGCCCCCCGTCGATTCCCGGTACGTGGAGGCCCTCCGCCGGGGGCTTCCGCCATGCGCGGGGGTCGCCCTGGGCTTCGATCGCGTGGCGATGCTGCTCCTGGGATCGGCGCGGATCGAGGAGGTGCTGGCCTTCCCCTTCGAGGACGCCTGATTTCTCTTGACAGGTTCCCGCTCCTGTTGTACAAAGCACCCGCATTTGGCCCCGGGCGAATAGCTCAGCCGGAAGAGCAGCAGCCTTACACGCTGCGGGTCACAGGTTCGAGCCCTGTTTCGCCCACAGGGCCGCTCTTTGATCGTCGGGGTGGTAGTTAAGTCGGTTATAACGCTGGCCTGTCAAGCCAGAGGCCGCGGGTTCGAGTCCCGTCCACCCCGCTGAACGAAACGAATCCCCCGTTCCTCCAGGTGCTGCCGCAGCCTTTCGACCCCCGTGAAGCAAAATCCTTGGATGCCATGCTCGCGGGCGCCGTTCACGTTCCGTTCCAGGTCGTCCACGAAGAGGATCCGTTCCGGCGGTACTTCCAGGGCCTCGACCAGGGCGCGGTAGAGCCGCGGATCGGGTTTCATCGCCCCCACCTCGTAGGACACCACCCAGGCGGGAATCCGGCGGACCGCAGGGAAATGGCGCTGGCACCAAGGGAAATGCAGCGGGTCGGTGTCCGAAAGACCGCCCAGGCGGATGCCAGCCGTCGCCAGGTCCTCCACCAGGTCCTCCATGCCGGGCATCGGACTGAAGACGTCACACCAGCGCGAGGCGAACTCGACGAACCCCATCCGGATCCCGGTGCGGTCCTGGAAGGCCTGGTGGAACTGCAACGGGTCCAGGTGCCCGCAGTCGAAGGCGACCAGGAGGTCGTTTTCCCGCAGGCGGGAAATGTCCGAAGGATCTCCGCCTCCGGCCTGGATGAGTGCCGGCCACAACCCTGCGTCCAGGTGCACCCGGACCAGCACCTGTCCCAGGTCGAAGGCCACCGCCTCGATGCCCCCCTCCATGTCTCGCCCCGGAACGGCCACGGGTCATTCTAACGGGGATTCCGGCTTTCCGTTATACTGGCCGCCGTGGCATTCGACCTACATCGCGCCCTGCTGGAGGGCCTCGGCAGCCGGATCCCGTTCCTGGATCGGCTGCTTTCCTACTGCTATTTCGCCGATATGTCCGTCCTGGAGGTGGCTTCCTGCGACTCCGGCGGTCGGGGAGTGTCCCTGGTGGGCCGGATGGGCGCCGAGGGGGCCGAGGAGGTCGTGCTGGTCTCCCCGCTGCCTTCTCAGGCCTCCCGCCGGGGGCTCCTGGAAGACCCGTTGGACCGGCGGCGGGCTCTCCGGCTGCTGGCGGCGACCTGGGCCCTTGCCTCCCTCCAGGATCCCCAGCGGCCCTCCCCGGGAGCCGGACTGATCGCCGTCCATCCCGATCCCGACGGGGACGCCCTGTCGGGTCTTGCCCGGGAGCGCGACCTGCTGAGACCCAGACGATTCCTTCTTCTGGACGACGCCCCTCGTCCCGGAAAGGTTCCGGTCGCCATGGACGGGATGATCGTCCGTGTCGCGGCCCCGCTGCCGGTGCAGTCGATCCCCCGCCCGCTCCGAGACATCCAGGTCTGGCGCTGGCACCCCGGTCCAGGCCTGTTCCGGGCCCTCGAGGAAATCTGTTCCCTCCACCGAGAAGGACGCATCGTGCCCCTGCTGGTGCACCCCCGGAGCGGGATCCTGCTGGAGGAGCCTCCGGACGCCGAGGTCACCGTGGGCCTCCTCGATTCGGGGGTCGTTCCGCCCCCGGCGTGGCGCCATGTGGACAGCCCGATGCGCATCGGGACCCAGGGTTCCTGGGGAGGGCGGGTCCGGGCCTTCGCCGAGGGCTTTTCCATCCTTTCCGAGGCGGCACGTCGTGCCTGGGGCGGATCCCTTCCCGACGGGGCGATCCGGGTCGTCGGGACCGTCGCCCGAAACCCGGTGGGCATCGACCTGGTGATCTGGGTCCCGGCGGGTTCCCTGGAGAAGACCCGGGAGTTCCTGGAACAGTCCCCTCCGAAGGAAGGATCCGAAATCTCCCTGGGCCCCGGGCGTTCGATCCGGACCGTGTCGCCGGCATCCCTGCCGGACCTCCGATTCCCTCCCGGCATGGCCCTCTGCATCCCCGAGGGAGTCCCGACCGAGGCCCTTGGCTCCCGGCGGGACGAGGAAGGGGACCCGGTCCGGGAGGCCGTTACGCTGGCGATGGACCTGAAGGAGTTGCTGAGGGGCCTGCTGCGCCCCGGACAGGAAGGACGATGACACGACCGGGAGCCAGCCGTTTTCTGGAGGAGGCCGACCGACGGATCGGCGGCCGTCGATGGGCCCTGCTGTGCCACGCCGCATCGGTGGATCATACCGGACGGTCGATCCTGGAACCCCTGTGCAGCACCACGGCCCTCCGCCCGGCCTTCCTGCTCGCACCGGAGCACGGGCTCTGGGGGGATGCTCCCTACATGGTGGCCGTGGAGGACCAGGAGGACCCCTGGTGGGGCGTCCCGGTCCGCAGCCTCTACGGCCATGATGCGGCTTCCTTGGCCCCTTCCGCCGCGTCCCTTTCGGGACTGGATCTCCTGGTCGTGGATCTCCAGGACGTCGGGGCCCGCTACTACACCTACCTGGCCACGATGGCGATGACCCTCTCGGCCTGTGCCGAGGCGGGGGTTTCGGCCCTGGTGCTGGACCGCCCGAATCCCATCGGCGGCCTGGAGGTGGAGGGAAACCTGCCGAGGCCGCACCTTCGATCGTTCGTCTCCTGGCTCCCCCTTCCGAACCGCCACGGGATCACGGCGGGAGAGGCTGCCAGGATGCTGGTCCGCCAGGAACGACTTTCGCTGGACCTGGAAGTCCTCCCCTGCGAGGGCTGGGCCCGGGAGATGACCTGGCCGGACACCGGGCTTCCCTTCATCCCGCCCTCCCCGAACATTCCCGACTGGGAGACCGCCCTCGTGTACCCCGGGATGTGCCTCCTGGAAGGCACGAACCTGAGCGAGGGACGGGGGACTCCCCTGCCCTTCCGGGTCTTCGGCGCTCCCTGGATCCTCGATCCCCGAAGGCTGTCCGACGCCCTGAACCGGCTGGACCTGCCCGGGGTCCTCTTCCGGCCGCTCTGGTTCACACCGGACAAGGACAAGCACCAGGGGAAACGATGCGGGGGCTGCCACCTGGTCATCCGGGACCATCGGGCCTTCCGGCCCCTCCTGGCGGGATTCTCGGTTCTCCGGGTGGTCTCCTCCCTCTGGCCCGACGATTTCCGGCTTCGCACCGACGCCTACGAGTTCGTCACCGATCATCCGGCCCTGGACCTGCTGCTGGGGAACCGGGATCTTCGGCATCGCCTGCTGGAATCGCCGGATCCCCGCGAGGTCTGGCGGACGGCCTGCGCCGAGGGAACGGGGTTCCTGAAGGATCGGGAACCGGACCTGCTCTACTCGTGACCGTGCACCCTCGACCGGTTCTGCACGACCGATCTTCCGACCTCCCTCTGGTATGATCCGCCCCGGAGGCGTTCATGATCCCGGAAGCCGACCGGCACGTGGCAATCTTCGGTGGATCCTTCGATCCGCCCCACGTGGCCCATGTGATGGCAGTGGCCTGGGCCCTCTCGTGCACCCCCTGCCGGCAGGTCCTGGTCCTTCCCTGCTACGAGCATCCGCTGGGAAAGCAGGGGTCCCCGTTCGAGGCGCGGGTGGCCATGGCCCGCGCGGCCTTCCGGCCATTCGGCCACCGCGCCCACGTCTCGATGCTGGAGGCCCGTCTCCCGCGGCCCTCCTTCACGATCCAGACCGTTCGACGCCTGGTGGCCCTGAACCCCGGAACCCGGTTCCACCTCCTCCTGGGAACCGACATCCTGGACGAGCAGGACCACTGGCGCTCCTTCGACGAGCTGATGCGGCTGGCCCCTCCCTTCTGGCTGGCCCGAGGGGGCCCGGATCCCCGGGCCCATTCGCCGGTCCTCCCGGCCGTCTCCTCCACGGAGATCCGGTCCGCCCTCCTCCGGGGCGAGGACGTTTCCAACCGGGTTCCCCTGTCGGTGCTGGAGGAGGTTCGCCGCTGGAGGCTCTATTCCGCGGAGGGTTCCGGGTGATGGTGACTGCCGTTCCTGGTCCCGTCTTCATCGTCGGCGCGGGGAAGGCCGGCACGGCCATGGCCTGCTCCCTGCGCGACGCCGGTTTCCCGGTTTCCCTGGTGATCCGGCGTCCCGCCGGCCGACCCCTTCCCGTTCCCTCCACGAACCTCGATTCCCTTGTCCTTCCTTCCGGCCGGCCGGCGGTGGTCCTGTTCGCCGTCCCGGATCGTCTTCTCGCCGAAGTCGCCCTCTCCCTCGCATCGAAGGCCGATCCTGGAACCCGCCTGGTCCTGGGACATCTCTCCGGCGTGTTCCCGTCCACGGGATTGGCCCCCGACAATCGGGATCGGGTCATCGGACGCTTCTCCGCCCATCCCCTCTTCGCCTTTCCTCCTGCCCATCCGCCCCTTCCCCTTCCCGGGCAGGTGCCCTTCCTGATCGAGGGGGACGAGGCCGGAATGACCATCGCCCGGGCACTGGTCCTCTCCATCGACGGGTTGCCGATCCCCATCGACCCCTCCCGGAAGCCACTGGCCCATGGCGCGGCCGTCCTTGCGGCGAACCTCCCGGCGGAACTGGTCTTCATCGCGGCCGACGTCTTCCGGGACCTGGGAGTTCCGGACCCCGAACGCGTGGCTGCGCGGCTGTTCCGGTCCCTGGCGGACAACCTCGACTCCCTTCCCTCCCCGGCCGCGCTGACGGGCCCCGTGGTCCGGGGTGACCGGGAAACCGTGGCGGCGAATCTCGAGGCGCTGGTTCAGTGGGCCGGGGGGACGCCGGAGGTCCCTTCCCTCTACCGGCGCCTCTCCCGCAGGCTCGCCTCGCGGATCCGCCGTTTCCGCACTTCCGGGTCCCCATCCTCGGGGAAGAAACCGTGGGAGGTCTCTCGATGAACGGTGACCAGTCCAGGGAAGAGGACGTCCCGGAGAACCTCGTCAGTACCGACGTTCCGTCGGCCTCCCGCGCCTTCGGCGAGGTCGTCTCCCGGCGGCCCTGGTACCTGGTCCTGCTGGTGTTTCCCTTCGGCATCCTGCTGGCGGTCGCGCCCTTCCTGTTCCACCTGGAGCGCAACGACCTTCCCCGTGTCCTTGCGGCCTACGACGCCGCGTGCCAGGGCCCGGCTCCCGGGATTCGGTGCGTCGATCGCCGGGCCTATCTCCCGCGTCTTGAGTCCGTGGACGGGCCACCCGGGTCCCCCGAGGCGTTCCGCCTGGTCCTTTCGCCCCGTTCCGGGTCTTCCGCGGAAGAGGAACGCTGGCTGTTGATTCGCGAAGGGGATGCCTGGCGGGTCCGCGACGACCCGCCGACGCGCTAGATCCTCAAGGGGTCATCACGTCCAGGCGCCATTTCCCCTGCTCCAGGATCAGCACCGAGGGGGGATCGGATTTCCGGGCGTCCCGGCACCGAACGAAGATCTTCACCCGGTCCGTGGCCAGGGGCACCCGTCGGCACAGCGTGTAGGCCGGCTTCGTCGGGTCCGCGACGTACTTCCCGACGTGTTCCCGAACCCTGGGCCAGATGTTCTGGAGGATGTGGTCCTTCGGGGCGCCCTGGACGAACAGGCGGTAGAACGCCTCCCGTGCGGCCTCGGTGTCTTCCCCCAGAGCCAGACCGTATGCGTCGAAGATCACCCCTTCGGGGGTCCCGTCGCCTCCTGCCGTCACGACCGTCTCGTCCGGACAGTTGGACGGAACCCGATCCAGCATCGGAGGCGTCTCCACGGCGGCTGGAGATTCTTTTCCTCCGGTCACCCGGGGCTCGGCCGCAGGATTCCCGGAGGACGGCGCCACCGCCGGCCCCGGATCCCTCCGGCAACCGGCCACCGCGATCCACACGAGTGCAATGACGGTGGTTCGCATCGTCGATACCTCCGGAGGGTTTCGGGAATGATCGACGGTCGCGGAGGGTCCGCGACGATCAGCGGAAGACCTCCTCCTTGGCCGACTGCATCATCGGTTCCAGGAAGGATTTCTTCAGTCGAAGCAGGCGCTCGAACTTCACCTTCTGGCGGGCGTCGGTGTACAGCGCCGTCGGCTTCTTGATGTCGCCGTCGATCAGCTGGTCCGAGAAGTCGTAGAACTTCGACTTGACCCCGCCCTTCGGCGCCGCCTGGGCCAGCAGGAGCCCCGGCAGCAGAAGTCCCAGGCAGAGGACCATCCATTTCAGGTGCTTCATCGTCCACCTCCCGTGAACTCGACCCGCATCATCCTATCACTTCGCACCGGGTTCTGCCGAGGGAGACCCGGAACTCCCGGCCGGGGCTGCGGGACCGTCCTGTGCGGGAGCCCCCCCCTCCGGAGCGGTTCCTTCCGTTCCCTGGGGTTCCGGCGGCATCATGATCCCGCCGTTCGCCTTCATCTCCTTCAGCACCGGAAGCCGTCCCCGGACGGGGTCGTTGGCCGGCGGATTCGCCTTGGCCAGGTACAGGTCGTAGTACTGAATCGCCTGGTCCAGGTCGTTCAGGGAACTTTCGTACACCTTGCCGATGCGGGCGTAGAGCGGACCCAGGTTCGGGTTCAGTTCCAGGGCCTTCTTCCATCGTTCCACGGCCTCCTTGGGCCGGTGAAGACCCAGCAGGCAGGACCCGGAGCCGACCCAGGCCTCGGCCTCTCCCGGCACCAGCCGGATCACCGTGTCATACTGCTCCAGGGCCGCCTGGTAGTGCAGGTATTCCAGGTAGATCGCGGCCAGGTTCATCCGGGCCTCGAAGTTGTCCGGGTCCACCACCAGGGCCTTCTCGAAGGAGGCCACGGCCTTGGGGGTCTGGTCCATCCGGAGGTAGGTGACCCCGAGGTTCGTCAGCGCCTCGGTGCTGTTGGGGTCCTCCCGGAGGGCCTTCTCCTCGAAGACCCACCGGGCGATGTTCAGGCGTCCGGCCTGGAGGTTGATCAGACCCCGGGTGTTCAGGGCCACCACGTTCCGCGGCTGGAGCAGCAGCACCTTCTTGACGAAATCCTCGGCCGTCTTCTGGTCGCCCCGCATCAACCAGTAGAGCGCCAGGGCGTTGTTCGCCTGGATGTTGTCCGTGTCCTCGGTGATGACCTCGTCGAAGAGCTTCTTCGCCTCGCTCTCGTAGCGGTCCGCCTTCTGGTTGTCCCCGGCCTCCCGGGCCTTCTTTGCCAGGGACAGGTAGACCTTGCCCACGGCCGCCTTGGCATCCCGGTTGCCGGGGTTCTTCTGGAGGGCCTGCTGGTACACCTCCACGGCCTCCAGGGGGCGCCCCGTCCGCTCGAACAGCATCCCGAGGTTGAACCAGGCCTCCAGGAAGGCCGGGTCCTTCCGAACGGCCTCCTCGAAGGCGGTCCGGGCCGTGGCGTAGTCCGGAGGCGTCTGGGACACGGCCCGGACGCCGCGCCGGAAGGCATCCTGGGCGCCGCGGTCCACGCCCTCGACGTACTCGGGCTCCTTCGGAGCCTCGACCACGCGCATCGTCACCTGCTCGCGCTGCCTCTTCCCGGATTCCGCCTTCGCGTCCGTGGCCGGTGTCCCGGGACCGTCCTCCCGGACCTGGGTCGTTCCCCCGCCGCATGCCACGAGGAGCACGGTTCCAAGGATCGAAAGGCCGGAAATGCCGTGATTCCTCATGGGGCCACCTCCTCCACCATGCGCACCTCGACCCCCTGGCGCCGCAGCGTCCGGATGAAGGACGTGGTGGCCAGGGTGTCCTTGGACCGGTTGTTCCGGGTCAGTTCATCGCCGACCACCGGGAAGGTGTCGGGATTCACCCGGACCGCGTACTCGGCGCAGGCGCGCGACCACTGGTTGTAGACCTTCTCCTCGTGGGCCAGGGTCAGCGCCCTCTCGAAGGCCCGGAGGGATTTCTCCTGCACGGGCCGCATGATCTCCTCCAGGATGCTGCGGTACTGGTCCTGGAAGGTCGGCGCGACGCTCAGCCACTCCATGCCCCAGTCGTATTTCTGGATGGTGTCCAGGTCCCCGTTCCGGAACGCGGCCTGGACGATCCGGCAGTCCTTCTGGGGAACGCCCGGGCAGGGGCAGTCGGGAATCGGCACGTTGTCCAGTTCCTTGTAGAACTCGTAGTAGAGGAGGCCCATCTTGAACAGAGCCCCGGCGGACCAGCCGCCGGACTTGTAGGACAGCACCGCGTCGAAGGCCTTCTCGGCACGTTGCTGGGCCTCGGCCTTCGCCGCGAGGGCCTTCTTCAGCACGCCCGGGTCCACCGTGGACGGGATCCGAAGTTCCGAGAAGTCGTCGTAGAGGTAGTCGGCCAGTTCGAACGCCGCCTGGGCCGCATACTGCTTGGAGTACCGGACCGCTTCCGCTTCCTGGAGGCGCCCGAAGATCTCCAGGGCCTGCTGGAAGAAGGCCACGGCCGCCTTGCGCTGCTTGACCTTGTCCAGGCGCTTCAGGCAGTCCCCGGCCCGGGCGGCGGCCTCGACGGCCAGATCGCCCCGCTTGTAGCCCTTCTTCAGCCAGGCCGCGTAGGTCTCGTGGGCCTTGCGCAGGCCCTCGGCGGTCTTCATGGCCTCGTAGGCCCGGCCGATCCGGAGGTGGACCATCGGCGCATCGGGGTGCTCGGGGAACTGCTTCAGGAACTTCTGGTACACCTCGATGGCGTCGCGGTACTCCCCGAGGGCCTCCCGGATCAGTCCGGCATTCTGGAAGGCGTCCGCCATCTGGGTCTGGAGATGCCGGTAACTCTCCTTCTTTTCCTCGGAATCCCCGGCCTGGGGCGCGGGGATCGTCCGGAACTGCTCCATCGCCTCGAAGGTCTCCGCGGCCTTCTCGAACTCGGTCTGGGACTCGTAGATCATGGCGACCGTGAAGAGGGCCTCGGGGGCGACGTCGCTCTTCGGGAACTCCCGGACCACCCGCAGGTAGATGCGGATGGCCTTGTCGGGCTCCTTCTGGCTCTCGTAGAGGGCCGCCACGTTGAAGAGCGCCTTCGAGGCCAGTTCCTCGTTGCCGCGGAATTCCTCGTAGACCCGCATGGCCTCGTCGGAGGCCTGGCCGTATTTCTTCTCCACCGACAGGAGCCGGGCATTTTCCGTCATCGCGATGGCGACGATCTTCTTCAGTTCCTTTTCGGACTTCACGGTGAAGTTCCGCGCGGCGATCAGCCGCCTCGCCCACTCCTCGACCTTGGTCCACTGCTGGAGGCGCTGGTAGCAGTCCAGCAGCGTGAACACCGCGTAGGCGGCGAACTTGGACGACGGGTCGTACTCGAACAGCACCTGGAGGCGTTCCACGGCATCCTGGAACTTGCCGTGCCGGTAGAAGACCTGGGCGGCGATGAACATGATCTCCGGGATCTTCTCTCCCCGCTTGGGATTTTTCTTCCGGACCTCGGGGTCCCGGATCAGGTCGGTCAGCAGCCGCACGTAGGTGTCCGCCGCCGACACGTAGTCCACCTCCAGCGGATGGAGGTCCGTTTCCGGAATTGGCGCTTCGGCCTTCTTCGGGTCCACCCGGACCACCTCGATGCCCTCTCCCTTCTTCGTCCCCTCGGTGATCCCCGCGGCGACCATCAGTTCCTGGGTCGCGTAGATCACGCCCAGGGCGGCGTCCTCCACGTACTCGCCCTTCGTGTCCCGCTCGATGACCTTCTTGTACTGCTCCAACGCCTGCTGGTAGTCCTTCATCTGGTCATAGAGGATCTCGGCGTAGTAGAAGTTCACCACGTAGGCGTTCTTGCTGTCGTGGAAGCGCGACAGGTACACCTGGTACTTGTCCGCGGCCTTCCGGTAGAGGTCCGCGCGGTTCAGGCGCTGGGCCTCCCGGTGGTAGTAGTTCGCGATGTAGAGCAGGTACTCCTCGGTCAACGCGTCCGCTTCCTGGAGGGTCTCCTCCCGGTTCCGGTTCGCCGTCCGCCAGGAACCGTTTGGCTTGAAGTACTCCAGCGCCTCCATCGTCACGCGGTCCAGATTGTCGTAATCATTGGTGTTCTTGTAGACGCTCAGCAGGATCTTGTAGTACTCGACGATGTTCGGAGTGGTCCGCTCCCGCTCGATGAAGTGCCGGAAGAGGGCGACGGCCTCTGGGATCTTGTCCTGTCCCACATAGAGGTCCCCGAGCATGCGCAGTTTCTTGTAGGCCTCCTCCTCGGGCATGACCTTCAGGAAGTAGTCCCGGGCCCGCTGCCAGCCGTTGTCCACCTCGGCGAAGGTGACCACCAGGTCGTTCAGGGCCTGGTTCCGGAACTCGATGACGCCCTTGCCCGTCCCCTGCTTCCCGACCGCGGCGACGACCTTCTGGAACATCTCGATCGCCGTGTCGTATTCCCGCAGGTTGAAGTACACCCACGCCAGTTTGTACATGGCGTAGTTGACCATCGACGAGTTGGGGAACTGCTGGATGATCCGCTCGTAGTTGGTCTTCGCATAGAACAGGGAGTTGGTCTCGAAATAGTACTCGGCCATGGCCAGCAGGGCCTCGGCGATCCACTTCGACTTCGGGTAGTCCTTCACCAGCCGGTTCAGGTACTCGACGCCCTCCTTCTGGAGGGCCCGGTTCTTCTTCGCCTTCCCTTCCTTCAGTGCGCCCTTCCCCAGGTAGTAGTACACCTCGTCGATCCGCGCGTAGCCCGGGAACTCCTGGAGGATCCGCCGGTAGAGGTTCAGAGACTCCGTGTAGTCCTCGACCGGCTCCGCGGGAGGCTCGGTCAGGCGGCCCTGGTTGTAGGCCTCCATCGCCTTCTCCCACTCGGCCCGCTGCTGGAGGTACTGGTAGAGCCGTTCCTCCCACCAGGCCTCGGCCAGCATGTGCATGACCTTCGGGGCCCGCTCCGGGTCCTTCCGGTAGTCGGGGTTGGCCAGCAACTGCTCCAGTTTGGCGATGTTCTCCCGTCGCTTCTCGCTGATGGCCCGCATCTTGGCCGCGAGGGACTCGTTGGCCAGGGCCTCGGCCTGCTCCAGACTGAACTTGCCGCTCCGGGCCGTGCCGGGCTGCTGTCCCTCGGCAGGGGCGGACGCCTCCGCCTTCCCGCCCTCGGACCCCCGGGGTTGCCCTTGGGACTGGGCCACCGCAGGGATCGCCATCAGCAGGGCCAGGCACAGGGAAAAACGGGTTGTGCTCATCGGACCCTCTCGTTGAAAGGAGTGAGCCGTTGCCTCACTGCTCGGTGCACTGGCTGGTCAGCAGGCTCCGGAAGTAGGGGACCTCGTCGACCCAGTATTCCCCCTCGAAGGGCCACACGGCGGTGTCGTCCCCGACGATGGCGACGCTTCGACTCTGGACCACCTTCCCTTCCTCCTCGGCCTCGCCCACCGAGACGCGGATCTCCCGGGTCATGCGGTCGATGTCGGCGGCGTTGATGTCCACCTCGATCTCCGTCTGCTGCACCTGGGCGTCGGCGATGTTCTGCTGGACCTCGGTGAGGATCTGCTGGACCTTCACCCCGGCCCGGATGATGCTGTCCTTCTTCAGCACCGCCAGTTTCACCAGCATCTCCTGGGCGAAGGACCCCAGCGTGGCGGCACTGGCCCGGAGCAGCCGGTCCTCCCGCTCGATCTGTCGGATGGTCCGGTAGAGGTTGTAGAACTCCACGTTGGACAGGACCGGCCACTGCAGGCGGGCGGGAAGGCGGACCGACGAGGCCGACGGGTCATTCACCGACCGGGTGAACGACTGGTAGAAGTCCTCGGGGCTCCTCTGGGCATTGATGAACCGCCGGAGGGGCTCGGTGTGGACGGCTACCTCCTGGTCGAACTGCTTCAGGGCCTTGTATGCCCGGTCGTAGCGGCACAGGTCGCCGAAGGCCCGGGCCTCCAGGATCCACAGTTCGGGGTAGAAGGTCGTCCCGAACACGGGGGAATGCAGGATCTGGAACGCCCCCAGGGCCCGGCTGTAGTCGCCCTTCATCAGGTAGGTCCAGGCCAGTTCGTAGAAGACCGTCCCGGCGCGGACGGAATCCCGGGGGACCTTCTTGTAGTAGAAGATGGCCGCGTCGAAGTTCTCGGACTCGTAGGAGATCCGGGCCAGCGCCATGTAGGCGAGGTCCAGGATGTCGCTGCCGGCGCGGGTCTTCTCGGCGATCTCGATCGACTTCTGGAGGTTCTCGACGGCCGACTTGAACATCTTGTACCGCACCTGGACCAGGGCGGTCAGGTAGAGGGCCTTCGCCGCGTCGGGCGATTCGGGGGAGATGGCCTCGAAGTGCTTCAGGGCCCGCTGGAAGTTCGCGGCATCGTAGAAGTACTCGCCCAGCACGTAGTTGAACTCGTCCTGGAACTTCTGGCTGAAGCCCGAAAGCGGGAACCGGGTGAGTTCCTCCAGGTCCGGCGGATTGTAGATGACCTCCTGGCGGAGCCTCCGGAGGCGCGCAAAGGCCTCCTGGAAGAATGGCCGGTCGGGGCCTTCCAGCAGGACCTCGACCAGCAGGCGCGCCGCGGACTGGTACAGGCCGGCCTGGGTCAGTGCGGACGCCATCCCGTACTTCGCGTTGTAGGCCTCCAGGCTGCCGGGACCGAAGTTCCCTTCCGCGAGGAAGCGCTGGAACGTCTGGATGGACTCGACCCACTTGCCCGAGTCGGCCAGTTCGAGCCCCCGTCGCAGGACGCCCCGGGCGTAGGCGGCCTTCCGGGCCTCCTCGGCCTTCCGGCGCTCCTCCTCGAGGCGCCGCGCCTCCTCGCGCCGCTTCTCCTCCTCGGCCTGGAGTTCCTCGGCCGTCTTCTCCCGGACGGGAGCGGGCTCGGCGGCTGCCGGCTTGCCCGCGGGGGCCGCCGCCGGGGTTCCCGATGGCGCCGGAGCGGCCTGGCCGGGCTGGGGCGCCTGGCCCTGTCCCGTGGCGAGCATGTAGCGGATGACCCCGTCGGGAACGCCGGCCTTCTTCAGTTCCAGGATGTCCTGGATGTTCAGTTGGAAGACCGTCTTGTCCTTCTCGATGGCCTTGATGACGTCGGCCTCGGGGATCCCCAGACGGACCAGGGTGATGACCTCTTCCTTGGTGATCGCTCGGGCCTCTTTCGAAAATGCCGCGAGACAGCCCCAGAGGATCCCGACTGCCATCGCCAGCCTGATGGTTCTCTTCATCGTTTCACCACCTCGTTCCAGAAGGGGGTCGGCACCCCGTTCCGTTCCCGGGCACGCGCCTCTCTCGAACGGCGCCCCGCTACTTCGGCGCGGGGGTCAGGTATCCCAGGCCCAGCGTGATCTCGGCCAGGGACCGGACGCCGTCCGACCACTCGCTGTTCCCCTTCCCCGGGTAGGCCGGGAAGATGT
This sequence comes from Myxococcota bacterium, assembly GCA_017994695.1. Lineage (GTDB taxonomy): Bacteria > Myxococcota_A > UBA9042 > DTJE01 > DTJE01 > JAGOKF01. The sequence goes on from JAGOKF010000012.1 coordinate 24,764, forward strand.
AGTGCCGGTAGTCCAGCCGGAGGGCCAGGTAGTCCGTCAGGAACAGGTGCGCCCCGAGGCCCAGGTTCATCATCAGGTTGAAGGGGACGTTCCCGTCGTAGGACCAGCGGGTCGTCCACGATTTCTTCAGGTTGTCATAGATCTGGGACCCCATCACGCCGAGGCCGATCAGGACCCCGATGTCGAAGGAGGTCAGTTTCGCGTTGAAGATGCTCAGCTTGCCGTGGATCGGGGCCCAGAAGGCGTTCAACCCCGCGTACCACTGCACCCGCTCGGGGATCTGGACCGTCGAGATGGCGTTCCCCGAGAACTTCAGCAGGTCCTTCCGGAGATTGCTGTCGGTGGAAGGGACGTACGCTCCCGCCACCTCGATGGCGACCGACTCCAGGAAGAAGTAGTCGTAGCGCAGCCCGACCGGGAAGTAGTTGAAGAAGGAGTCGTTCGGGATGATCCCGACCAGCAGCCCGATCTCGTGCCGCTGATCCTTCTCGTAGATGCGCTTCTGGATGACGCGGACCTCCCGCTCCTTTCCCCAGACGCGATCCAGATTGCGGTCCAGCGTCGTCCGCTCCTCCGCGGGAGCCTCCGTGGCCGCCTCCTGCGCCAGTCCGGAAACCCCGCTGGTCAGGACGACCAGCCCCACGACCATCCCAAAGGCCCACCTGCCGTTCATGACTGTCCTCGCTGATGGTGTCCGTCCCACGGTGCCCTCCAAGGCCCCGATGAGTCCCAAAAGCACGGCCCGCCGTGCGGGCCTCCCCCGTCCGTTCCCTACTGGCAGACCCCGTCGGTGCAGGTCCCGCCGTCGCAGGGAGTCCCGTTTTCCACGTTCACCGGATTGCAGAGCGCGTTCAGCGTCTTGCAGGGGCCCGGATCACGGCACTGCCCGAAGCAGCACTGGCTGGTCCCGCCGCCCTGGCACGAGGTCTGGTCCGCCTTCCAGTCGGTCACGCAGGTGCGGTCCCCGGACCGGCATCCCACGGTCTCACACGTGCCGACCTGCGATCGCCAATCGCAGGAGTCCCCGGCGGCACAGGGAACCCGGAAGGCCAGCCGCGTGTCCCACTTCGGGATGTTGCGGCCCGTGGCCGTCGGATCCACGTAGCCGACCCGCATCTCCTGCTGGGCGTTCGGATTCACCGGACCCTCGATCATCTTGATGCTGCCGCCGGTGGCCACCTGGGCGCCGGGCCAGAGGCGGTTGTTGGCCAGGTCCGCGACGTCCAGGGCCAGCACCCAGGCCCCGGCCATCACGCTTCGGAAACGCTGGGCAACCAGGGTGAGGGCGGTCAGGAGGTCCCCCTGGCTCTGCTCGACCCGGGAGAAGTCCCAGGAATTCAGGAACAGGTAGTGGCCCCCGGTCCGGCAGGCGATCTCCTGCTGGCGGGCGTCCCGCTCCCGGTATCCCTGGGCCTGGAACTGGATGAAGGAGATGTGGACCGGGACGCGCTCGGGATCCAGCCAGTTCCCGGAGGAATCCTTCAGATCCTGCTCCAGGGTCGCCAGGAAGTCCTCGAAGGACACGTCGCTGCACGAGTCGTTCTGCTTGTACTCCCGGTAGGAACTGCCGGTCTTCTTCAGCAGGACCGGCTGGAAGTCCGGCGAGTCGGGATGGCAGGTGTCGGGGCCGTCGTTGATCACCAGGATGTGGCGAACCCGGCTGTTGGTCGAGGTCTTCATGAACTCGTAGATGTCCTTCACCGCGGCCCACAGCGGCGTGCGGCCCCCGGGGCTCTGGACCAGCTTGCTGAAGGCCCGGCTCTCGGTGATGACGGTCCGGTTCGTCCCGAAGCAGTTCCTCCGCTTCTCCTCCTCCGTCGCGCCGTAGATGTCGTCGCAGACGATCGTCGGGCGAAGGCCCACCGCCTCGCCGTACTGGAAGACGCCCGCCCGGTCACCCGGGTTCAGGAGGCTGAAGAGGGAACGGACGGCCGACACCCGCTGGCCGTCGGAATCGGAGGCGTGGTCCTTGAAGTTCTGGCTGTCCCAGGCGTTGGACTTGTCCTTCGCCTCCAGGCCGGTCTCGGGCTCCACGAAGCCCTTCATCGATCCCGACTGGTCGATCAGCACCGCCAGGGACAGGGCCTCCCGATCTGACGCCGCCGGGCGGTACTCCCCTTCGTAGTAGGACCGGTAGTCGATCTTCTGGGGTGTGGCGTTCCTGGGTCCCGCGAGGCCCTGGCACTGGGCCGTCGTCTTCAGGTCCTCGTCCGGGTAGGGCTCGAAGCACTCCAGGTCCACCTGGAACAGGGACTCCGTCACGGTGTTCCCCACCTCGACGACCGCCCGCTGATCCCGGCCCTTCTTCACCAGGTCCCCGGGGCGGATGGCGGTATCGTTGTCCTTTTCACTGGGGTCCGTCGCGGTGCCGACCTCGGTCCCGATCATCGCCACCGAGAACAGCAGCGCGTCCGTCCGGGCCCCGCCCCGGTCCTCCGGCGTGCACTGGCGCTGGTAGTTCCCCGATTCGCCGCGGTGCGCGGGGAAGACCGAGACGATCTCCAGCCGGTTGAACTGGAAGGTGCTCAGGACGGCGATCCAGCGGTAGTTGCAAGCCGTGAGCGTCAGGATTGCCAGGGCGACCAGCCCCAGCACCGACCTGCCACCCGGACGTCCCAGAAGGCGCGACATGGTTCAAACTCCGCCAAAAGAAGCACGAGGCGCTGTCCCTCGCCCCCGATTTGCGCGCGTAGTTTATCCCGGGCCGGAGCCGGGTTGTCAACGGCTTTTTCTGATGCCCCGATCGCCGAGCCTGCCCGCCCTTGAAGAGGGGTTCGTCGGCCCCGACGGGTGCCTCGAGGCAGGGGGTTCAGTACCAGGAAGCGGAGACCAGGTGCTTTTCCGAGTCCACCTGGTACACGGACCGGGTCGCGGCGTCGAGGACGAACAGGTACTTCCCGCCTGGAACGAAGTCCACGGGGGCTCCTCCCAGGGCCAGGGACTTCGGCTGGAACCCCGAGGTCACCTGGAAGGTCAGGCGCTGGTCCCTCCGGGGAGGGACCACCACCGGGCGGAAACGGGAATCGATGCGGCATCCGGGGACGACGTTCAGGGAGAAGGACGGGTTCTCGAAGCGCCGGAAAAGGAAGTTGTCCCCGATCCGGGCGTCCCCCAGGCGGACGGGGCATGCCTGGAGCACCTCGGTTCCATCGGCGGGCATCGTGGTCAACGCCCGCCCGGTGAACCGGGCAGAGACGTCCCCCCGGGGGACGCACACGCCCCGGGAGGAGGTCCGGTTGTGCAGCAGGCCGCTCGTGGAACCGACGACCAGCCACTGGCGCGAGGCGCGAACCTCGTACCGGAGGGTCCTCCCATCGAGGCACCCGGGCGGAGGCAGCGGAAGAGAGGCGAACGCCGGCTCCAGAAGAAGCCGAGTGGCCTCCACCGCGACGATCCGGTACTCGAGGGCCTCCAGGGAGGCAAGGTCGCAGCCCCCAGCCGGGTCGGGCCGGATCACCAGGTGGTCCCCCGGGAAATCGCCCTCCCCTTCGCTGACTCCGAGTTCGCAGAAATCCTGGGAGGGGTCCTCGAAGACCCGCACCTCCCCTCCCTGGATTTCGCCTCGGAACGTCCCGCAGCCGGTCGCATGGGGCAGGACTCCCTCGTACACCACGTCCCAGGACTCCGAGAGTTCCTGGGACGGATCGTCGTGGAAGCGGATCCCGTAATAAATCGACCGGCCAGGTCGTTCCGGGTCCGACTGGATGTCCGACATCCCGAAGGAGGGCCATTCGGGCCGGCGGACGATCCCGAGGGGCTGGAGGTCCTCCCCCTCGATGGTCACCGGCATCGTGGCGACGCTTTCCACGTCCGTGGATGCGGGATCGATCCGGTGGAGGGCCTGGTCCGGCCTCTCCGGGTCCACCACCAGGCGCACCGCGAGGCCCGACTCCAGGATCGCGTAGGCCCGAAGCCCCTTCTCGGCGTCCTCGGCCCCGGGGTCCTCCGGTTCCGGAAGGGGGAAGAAGGCGACCCCTCGGACGGGGGCGCTCATGGGCAGGTAGCGAATCCCGAGACGTCCCAGCAGGTCGTTTCCGCTCCCCGGAACCAGAGGTTGGGAGGCCTGGACGTCGATGAGTTGCAGGTCCTCGGCCTGAAGGACCATCACGCCGTGGGGCGCCTCGAGGGGCAGGTAGAGGAAACGCCCGTCAGGACTCGGGGACGGAGCACCACCCAGGCGGAAGGCGCGGGTCCGGTCCCAGGGGGCGATGTCGCATCCAGGCAGGACCTCTCCTCTGGGGGAGTCGACGGCAACTCCCGGGACGGTTCGGACGCGCCCTGCCTCCATGTCGGAGGCTTCCAGGTCGATGCGCTCGACGACGTCCCGGTCATCCTCCCGCAATGCCGCGTACAGGATCTTCCCACCCGGGGCGATGGAGACGCCGAGGGGACGGGCGGACAGGGGTATCCTCCGGTGTTCGGGCAGCAGGGCGCCGTCGCGGGACAGACCGGAGACGGGAAGGAGGATCAGCGTCCAGGTCCCGTCGCAGGCGGAGGGGATGACCAGGGTCTCCTGCAGGGTCTTCCCGTCCATTCCCACGACCGGTCCGATCTCCATCCCGGCGGGATCGCAGGGAAGGGCCGCCCGGGGAAGGCGCATCCACGGGACGAGCAGCCGGGGTTCCACCCAGGCGATGGCAGGCCCGTTCCCGATGTCATCCCGGCGGATCGCGACGTACACGCGGTCCGAACCGGCTCCGGCACGGACCGAAACGCCGTCCCCGTCCAGGGCCACGGGAGTCCACCCCGGGATGAAGGGGTCGGCATCGAACCGATCGGTGCTCGATCCGTGGGCCACCACGAGTCCCCGGGCATCCCCGTCCAGTGCCCAGGAGGTCCATACCCCTTCCCGGTCCGCGCAATCCCCCAGGGCGATCGGTTCGCCACCCTGGGATGCGCAGGTGACCGCCAGGGACAGGGGCCTGCGAATCACCGGGATGGAGGGGGCCGAGGTGCTGTCGCATCCGGCGGCGGGTACCAGAATCCACAGGAGTCCCGGAAGCCAGGCCAGGCGTCTCATGGAATCCTCGCGATCTCGTGGGCCCGGTCCGGCTCCCCCGGGTTCAGGTCCAGGACGCTGACGTCCTGGGACTCGAAGTTCGTGATCAGGGCTCGATCCCCCGCAATGGCGATTCCGTAGGGACCTTCTCCCACGGCCACCCGTGCCAGCACCGTTTCCTCCTCCGGGTCGACGCCGTACACGGAGTCGCCCGCGAAGTCGGTCACCCAGACCGTCTCCCGGCCGTCCGATCGCCGGTGAACGGCCACCTGTCCCGGGGATCCCGACAGGGGAACCAGGCGCCCCATCGCCAGGAGCCCCTCCCGGTCCAGTTCCAGGACCAGCAGCGCAGCCGGCGACCTCCAGGACACGTAGAGCCGCCTCCCGTCCCCGGAGGGCGCGATGCCGCGGCCGTAGTCCCCCGACGCTGCGATCGTCGGGACCGTCCAGGGCATCCGCGGGGACAGGCGGAACGCCCCGTCCTCCCGGGTGACCACGGCGCTGTGGATCGCATTGCGGTTCCGGGTGGTGCCGTACACGGCTCTTCTTCCGTCGCCCAGGGAGACTTCCACCAGGGAATGGAGCCCCGGGTCCCAGAGGAGGTGACCCTGGACCACCGGCAAGCCCTCGTCGGGGACGTCCAGGACCATCACGACCCCGTCCTGGAGGCTGCCGACGTAGAGGGGACGATGCCGTTGCTCCGCTCCCTGGTCATCCTCCTCGATCACCGGGGATCCCAGAGCCAGGGCAAAGGGATCCCGGTTGTCCAGCGCGTCTCCTTCCTCGTCCCGGATGGTCCCCTGGAGAACCAGGGCGTCGTCTTCCAGGCAGACCGCCTGCCCGGAGGATTTCCCGGCCAGTTCGCAGGCCAGGGCCGGGCGCCGGTCCTCCCCCTCCCGCCCGATGCCGAACCAGGCCAGGGCGTCCCCGTCCCGCAGCGACAGGTACCCGCGGGTCGATCCGTCGGGCCTCCGATCCAGCACCAGGTCCCCCCCGAAGGACCCGACCTGGAGAATGGCATCGGAAAGGACCTCCGGCGGATCGAGGCGGACGGGCGTGACCCATCCCCGCTGCCAGAAACTGTCGAAATTGGTGGACACCACGTAGGCGAAGTCCCCGTCGGGATCGGCCACCACCGCGGTGGGGAACGAGAAGCGGGCCCCGTCGGGGACCTCCCCCCGGACGTTGTTGCAGGCCGCGAGGCCCAGCAGCAGGAACCATCGGAGGGGGATCCCCTTCATGATCACCTCTCGAGCGGCCGGAGAGGATGTCCCGCGGGCAGGGATATCGTCCTAGGCATTGGGCAATTCTGCAAGGGCCGCCTGGGCCGCCGCGACCCGGGCGACGGGAACCCGGTAGGGGCTGCACGACACGTAGTTCAGACCGATGCGATGGCACTTGTAGATCGAGTGCGGCTCGCCCCCGTGCTCCCCGCAGATCCCCAGCTTGATGTTCGGCCGGGTCTTCCGGCCACGCTCCACGGCCAGGCGGACCAGTTCGGCGATGCCGTCATCCAGGCTCACGAAGGGATCCACCTTCAGGATCCCCTTCTCGTTCGACAGGTAGATCGGCATGAACTTGCCGTAGTCGTCCCGGCTCATGCCGAAGCCCATCTGGGTCAGGTCGTTGGTGCCAAAACTGAAGAACTCGGCCGACTCGGCGATCTGGTCGGCCATCACGGCCGCCCGGGGAACCTCGATCATCGTGCCCACCAGGTAGTCCACCCGGATCCCCTTCTCGGCGAAGACCTTTTCCGCGGTCTCCCGGACGATCCGCTCCTGGTTCTTCAGTTCGTTCAGGTGGCCGACCAGGGGGATCATGATCTCGGGGTGGACGTCCTTCCCTTCCTTGCGGACGTCGCAGGCCGCCTCGAGGATGGCCCGGGCCTGCATCTCCGTGATCTCCGGGTAGGTGATGCCCAGCCGGCACCCCCGGTGACCCAGCATCGGGTTGAACTCGTGGAGTTCCTCGACCCGCCGCTGGATCCGCTCCATCGAGATGCCGGTCTTCTGGCTGAATTCCCGCTGCTTCTCCTCCCCCTGGGGCAGGAACTCGTGGAGCGGCGGATCCAGGGTCCGGATCGTGACGGGGCGTCCCTCCATGGCGAGGAAGATTCCGTGGAAGTCCGACCGCTGCAGAGGGAGCAGTTCGTCGAGGGCCCGCCGCCGCTCCTCCTCGGTCTCGGCCATGATCATCTTCCGCATCGAGGTGATCCGGTCCCCCTCGAAGAACATGTGCTCGGTCCGGCAGAGGCCGATGCCCTCGGCCCCGAAAGACACGGCCAGGGCCGCTTCGACGGGGCTGTCGGCGTTGGTGCGCACCCCCAGGCGACGGTACTTGTCCGCCAGGGCCATCAGCCGGGCGAATCGCTGGTAGTCGGGGGCGTCTTCGGGTCGAAGGGTGCGGTCCTTCAGCACCTGGAGGACCTCCGACGGAGCCGTCTCGATGGCTCCCAGGAAGACGTCCCCGGTGCTCCCGTCCAGGGAGATCCAGTCTCCCTCCTTCACGACGTGGCTGCCGATGCGCATCTGGCGGGCGCCGTAGTCCACCTCGATCGCGCTGCATCCCGCCACGCAGACCTTGCCCCGCTGCCGGGCCACCAGGGCCGCGTGGGAGGTCATGCCGCCCCGGGCCGTCAGGATCCCCTCGGCCTTCTCCATCCCCTTGATGTCCTCGGGGGAGGTCTCGATGCGCACCAGGATCGTCTTTCCCGGGACCTTCTTCCCGTGGGAGTCGGTGGTGGCCCACTCGCTGCGCCGGGCGTCCATCTCGTCGCTGAAGAAGACGACCCGACCCGAGGCGGCGCCCGGACCGGCGTTCAGGCCCTTCGCCACCAGCCTCCCTTCCTGGACCGCCCGCTTCCGGGCCTCCCGGTGGAAGATGGGCCGGAGCAGGTAGGTCACCCCGTCGGCCTCCACGTGCTCCAGCACCTTCCTCTCGGTGGTGAGGCCCTCGTCCAGCATCTCGATGCCGATGCGGATCGCCGCCAGGGGAGTGGACTTCCCGTCACGGCACTGGAGGAAGTAGAGGTGCTTCCGCTCAATCGTGAACTCCAGGTCCTGCATCCAGCCGTAGTGGCGCTCCAGGACGGCCTTGGTGGCCACGAGGTCCCGGTATGCCTCCGGCAGGATTCCTTCGAGTTCGGCGACCTTGTTGGGGGTTCGGATGCCCGCGACCACGTCCTCTCCCTGGGCGTTCATCAGGAACTCGCCCGTGAAGACGTTCTCCCCGGTGCCGGGGTCCCGGGTGAAGCAGACGCCCGTCCCGGAGTCCTCCCCCATGTTCCCGAAGACCATCGTCTGGACGTTCACCGCGGTTCCCCAGTCCTCCGGGATCCGGTAGATCCGCCGGTACTCGATGGCCCGGTCGTTCATCCACGACGCGAAGACGGCGTCAATGGCCAGCACCAGCTGCTGCCAGGGGTCGGTGGGGAACGGCTTCCCCGTCGCCTTCGCGACGTACTCCTTCTCCCGCCGGACGACCTCCTCCAGTTCCGACTCGCCCAATTCCGTGTCCAGGCGCTTTCCGGCCTGCTTCTTCACGTCCTCGAGGATCGTCTCGAACGGGTCATGCTCGCCCTTGCCCGCCTTCAGGCCCAGCACCACGTCCCCGAACATCTTGATGAAGCGCCGGTACGAGTCCAGCGCGAAGCGCCGGTTGCCCGTCAGGCGTCCCAGCCCCTCCAGGGTCTCGTCGTTCAGGCCGAGGTTCAGCACCGTGTCCATCATGCCGGGCATCGAGGTCCGGGCACCCGACCGGACGGACACCAGCAGGGGGTTGTCGGCCCTGCCCAGCCCCTTCCCGGTGACCTCCTCGAGCCAAGCGACGGCCGACCGGACCTGTTCCTCCAGGCCCTCCGGCCAGGACTTGTGCTGCATCGAGTGAACGCAGGCCTCGGTGGTGATGGTGAAGCCCGGAGGAACCGGCAGCCCGAGGCGGCACATCTCGTGGAGATTCGCCCCCTTGCCGCCCAGCAGGTTCTTCTGGTCCTTGTCGCCTTCCGCCAGGGCCTTCGAGAAACGGTACAGGTACTTCGTCGCCATCTTTCCTACCTCGTTGAGATCCTGCCGAAGTCCGCATATCCATCGAAGAGGGCCGCCACCCGGGCCAGCAGCGCAAGCCGCCGCAGGCGGAGGCCCTCGTCGGCCTCGATGAGCACCGGGACGCCATCCCTGCCCGTCCCGAAGAACCGCGCCAGGGGGTCCCGGAATCCGAACAGGGCCGGGAGCACGTCCTCCGAATCCCGTTCCGCGGCAAGGGAACCGAAACGCCTGCGGGCCTGCAGCCGCATGGCCTCCACGTCGGCTTCCTGGGGCGTGTCCGTGGGGGCCCGGTGGTCCGCGTCCTCCTCCAGGAGCCCTTCCCGCCGGGCGCGATCGCGCCATCCGGCCCAGTCCTCGTCCGCCTTCCGAAGGAGGTTGCCGACGCGCTTGAAGACCTGGTCCAGGAAGTCCCCGAAGCCGCGGTTCTCCCGGATGAAGGACGCCAGCGCCCGACCCCGGTGCACCAGGATCCTGGAAGGCGCCGGGCCGAACAGCCGGGACCCCACCGCCTGGGCGACGTCGGTGGGAATCCCCGCCTCGTCGGTCAGGTAGCCCCGGAAGCGGTCCGCCAGGAACCCCTCCACTCGTTCCCGGATTTCCGGTGTCCAATTCCCGACCGAATCGAGCCAGGATCCGAGGGGCAGTTCGTCCAGCCGTGGGACCTCCATCGAGATCCGAATCAGGCCGATGGCGGCCCTCCGGAGCCCGAGAGGATCCTTGCTGCCCGTGGGAACGACGCCCACGCCGAAGCACGTGGCGAGCGTGTCCAGGCGATCGGCCGCGGCCAGCACCGCCCCGGGAAGGGTCGCCGGAACCGAGTCGCCCGAGTGGCGGGGCAGGTAGTGTTCCCGGATCGCCTGGGCCACGGCCTCGCGGGCCCCGGCGGCCCGGGCATAGTACATTCCCATCGTTCCCTGCAGTTCCGGGAACTCCCCGACCATCGCGGACATCAGGTCCGCCTTGCACCAGTCGGCGGCCAGGCAGAGGTCTGCCGCCTCCCCCGCGGGCAGTCCCAGGGCAGTCCAGATGCGCCGGGCAATCTCGCGCACCCGGGCGCTCTTCTGCGCCATGTCCCCGGCGTCCTTCAGGAAGAGCCGTTCCGGCAGGCGCCGGGCCATTTCCCCAATCCCGTGGCGCAGGTCCTGCTGGTGGAAGAACCGTGCATCGTAGAGCCGCGCCGCCAGCACGCGCTCGTTCCCACGGATGACGACCGCCGGATCCCGTGCCGGCGTGTTGCTCACGACGCCGAACCGGGGCCGGAGGCGCCCGTCGCCATCCGACAGGGCGAAGAAGCGCTGGTGGCTCGCCATCGCCGTGACGAGGACCTCCGGAGGCAGTTCCAGGAAGGAGGGATCGAATCCTCCGAGGCCGAAGACCGGCCACTCGACCAGGTTCGCCACCTCCCCGACCAGTTCCTCCCCGGCGACGAACCGCCCCCCCTCGGCCCGTTCCGCCTCCTCGATGGCGTTCCGGATGATGCGAAGGCGCTCCTCCGGGTCGGGCTCGACGAACCGCTCCCGCAGCAGGGCCTCGTAGGCTCCAGGCCCGGGCACCGGGACCTCTCCGGGAGCCATGAAGCGGTGGCCCCGGGTGCGATCGGAAGCCGTCACCCCCGCGAACGAGACGGGAACGACCTCGGAACCGTACATCGCCAGGATCCAGTGGACGGGGCGCACGAAGGGGCCGACTCCCCCGCCCCATCGCATGCTCTTCGGGAAGGAGAGGCGGGCCAGGATGCCCGGGATCGCTCCCGAGAGCCACTCCATCGTCGCCATGCCGATCCGCTTCCGCAGGACGGCGACAACCTCCCCCTTGGGGCCGGCGACCCGCACCAGGTCCTCCGGAGCCACCCCCTGCGCCCGGGCGAACCCCTCGGCCGCCCGGGTGGGACGCCCGTCCCGGTCGTAGGCTGCCGAGACCGGAGGACCGTAGGCCCATTCCTCCCGATCCTTCTGGGCCGTCGGAATGCCCGCGGCCCGCACCGCGAGGCGCCGGGGAGTGGCGAAGGTCCGGATCGAGGCCGGGGCCAGGCCCGCTTCCCGCAAGGCCTCCTCCAGCAGCCCGGCCAGGTCGGCCGCCCCGGCCAGGATCATCCGGGCCGGAATCTCCTCGGTCCCGATTTCCAGCAGAAGGTCCCGGGCTTCCATTTCCCTCGCCTCCTCAGCCGCCACAGTAGGCCTCGACATAGGCCCGCGCGACCCCCCGGGCCAGGGCCCTCACCCTTCCGATGTAGGCCTGCCGCTCGGACACCGAGATGGCGTTCCGAGCATCCAGCACGTTGAAGGCGTGGGAGCATTTCATGCAGAAGTCGTAGGCAGGGAGCGGCAGCCGGTCCTCCAGCAGGCGCCGGCACTCCCGTTCGTAGCGGTCGAACAGTTCCAGGTAGAGAGGGACGTCGGCCTTCTCGAAGTGGTAGGTGCTGAATTCGACCTCGGTGCGGTGGTGGATTTCCCGGTAGCGGACGCCGTGGGCCCACTCGAGATCGAAGACGTTGTCGATGCCGGAAAGGTACATCGTGATTCGTTCCAGGCCGTAGGTCAGTTCCGCGGTGATCGGGGACAGATCGATGCCGCCGCACTGCTGGAAATAGGTGAACTGGGTGACCTCCATCCCGTCCACCCAGACCTCCCAGCCCAGGCCCCAGGCTCCCAGAGTCGGGCTTTCCCAGTCGTCCTCGACGAAACGGATGTCGTGGTCCCGGGGGTCGATCCCCAGGCTACGGAGGCTTTCCAGGTAGAGGTCCTGGACGTCCAGGGGGGCCGGTTTCAGCACCACCTGGAACTGGTAGTAGTGCTGGAGCCGGAACGGGTTGTCCCCGTAACGCCCGTCCGTGGGGCGACGGGACGGCTCCACGTAGGCCGCCTTCCAGGGATCCGGTCCCAGGCACCGGAGGAAGGTGTGGGGATTGAAGGTCCCCGCCCCCTTCTCCAGATCGTAGGGCTGCACGATCAGGCAGCCGTGGCGGGCCCAGAAGTCCTGAAGACGAAGGATGACTTCCTGGAAGGTCATGGACGCCTCCAAAGGCCGGGCGGAGGATAGCCGACGTGCCGCTTCCGTGCAAGGCACCGGGCTGGGGAAATGACGGTGGAGCGCCTCATCGACCGGGACGGTCCTTCCTGCGGGACTCCGAGGCCTTCCTGCGAATTCTCGCCGCCTCTTCCAGGTCCCCGACCTCTTCCCGGATCGAGGCGGCCTCCTCCAGGAGTTCCCGGGCCTCGCCCGGACGCTCCCGTGCCAGGATCTCCAGGGCCCGGGATGCCTCCCGGGGCCGCCCGGTCTTCCGGAACGCCCGGGCCAGGCCCTTCAACGCCTCCTGGTACAGCGGCCTCTCGTAGGATCCGAACAGGAAGGACCACTCCCGAAGACCCCGGAGTTCCACGAAGCAGTCCAGGGCTCCGCGGGGATCCCCCAGGTCGAGGGCCAGGTTCCCCGCAGCCCAGAGGGCGTCGTCCCGGAGCCCCGAGGTGGGATGCCTGTTCGCAAGCAGGCGATACAGCCCCAGGGCCTCGATGCGTGAGCCTTCGTCCGGCTGCTTCCGGAGCAGTTCCGCCGTCTCCCAGAGGATGACGGGCGCCACCTCCCGCCCCTCGGTCCGCCGGTACAGGGCCTGCAGCAGGGCCACCCTGCCCGGGACCTCCGCGGCGTCCTGCGGGAAGGAGGCCAGTTCCCTCACGGCTCGGGCCGCGGCGGGCTCGTCGGGAAACAGCCTGACGATTTGTTCCAGGAATCTGTGCCGCGTCCCCGGACGGATTCTTTCGGAGATGCCCGCGACTTCCCACAGCGCCTCCGACGAGACGCGAGGCCACGCGGCGCACTCCCGGCCGACCTTCTCCAGAGACTCGAGCGCCTCTTCCAGAGCCCCTTCCCGGGTTCGGGTCCTCCCCAGGGCATACCAGGCCGCGCACCGGACTTCCAGGTCGGCTGCCGGATCCGAGAGGGCCTTCCCGGCGGCTTCCGCGGCATCGGGCCGACCCGTGGCCGCCGCGACCTCCAGTTCGACCGCCAGCCGCGAGGAGACGCTTCCCCGGCTCCCGGCGCATGCCCCCTCCAGGCCCGCCGCCACCAGGAGGATTCCCGCCGCGACAATCGGGATGTTCCGATGGCGTCGCCGCGTTTCTTCCCGTCGGATGGCCATGGGATCCTCTTCCCGGCGAAGAACCGCCGGAACGACCGCTCCCGGTCCGTCCTCTTCGCAAACTACGAACGTTCTTTCAGGAACTCGTCCGGATCCAGGGGCCGGGTCGTCAGTCCGTCGGATCCGGCCATCAGGACCTCCAGCCGACTCTGGGCATCGTCCAGAAGCCTCCGGGCAGACTGGTACAGCGTGGTTGCGTGTCCGTAAAGCCGGATGGACTCCTCCAGGGACAGGTTCCCCCGTTCCAGTTTCTCCATCGTGGCGTTCAGTTCCCGCAGCAACCCCTCGAAGTCCGTGCCCTTCTCTTCCTGTGTCGCCTCGTTCATTCCAATCTCCTCCCCGACGCCGGCAGCATACCGGCAGTGACCCGCCGTCCTCAAGTCCCCCGTCGCGGTCTTTTGTTTTTCCGCGGCGATCCTTTACCATCGACGGGTGGCGATGGATCCGGAGGTCTCATGCTGCGTCGGCGGACGTTGGCCCTCTGGCTGGTCCTGGGCGGTCTCCTGACCGTCCTCTCGTGCCTGGTCGTCCGGAATCTCCAGAAAGACCTGCTTTCCCGAACGGAACAGCGGGTTTCGGGTCTCCGAACCCCCGCGGATCGCCTGGTGGAACAGCGCCTGTTGCGGCAGGCCTTCCTGGGATCGGCGCTGGCCAGGGGGCGGCTGGCGACGGTCCTCGATTTTCTGGGAGAGTCCCGCGGGGACTTCCTCCAGGCCTGGAAGAAGGCCGAGGAGGCCGGTGCCGCCGGGTCCGCCCCCGACATCCGGGAACGAAGGCAGGCGGCCGTCGCGGCCTTCCGCCGGGGCGGCGCTCCGGTGGTGGACCTGGAAGCCGAGCGCCTCGCGGACTCCCTGTCGGAACGCTTCGGACCCGCCATCTTCGGCGATCATGGACGGGAGGGTTTCGTGGCCACCGAGAAGGCCCACCTCGTGCAGTGCCTCGCGGTCGAGCCCAGTTTCTGCGCCTGGGACTACACCTACGCCACCCTGATGGAGGAACTCGCCGACCTGAGCCGGGACTGGAAACTGCCGGTGGGCTGCCGGATCCTGGTGGTGAACGGGGACGGGACGGGACTGGCGGACAGCCGGAAGGACGGCTGGTCCAACGTGCCGGGTTTCTGCGACTCCGTTCCCTTCTGTCGTTCCGCCCTGGAGAGCCGTTCCCCCCGGCGGGACGTGGTGCAACTGGACGGGACCTGGCATCTGGGCACCGCGGTCCCGATGGTTTCCCGCGGGAACCTGATCGGGGCGATCCTGATCCTGGACCCCTTCAACCACGACATGGTGAAGGAGGATGCCTCGATCCTTGGAACGGAGGTGGCCTATGCGGTCAAGGGCTCCGTGATCGAGTTCACCCCCTCCCTCTCGTCGGCCCAGACGGTCCTCCGGATCCTCTCCTCGGGACCCGAATCCTCCCCTTGGATCGCCACTTCCTTCCCTCTGTTCGGAATTCCCCAGGGTTCCGGGGCCACGATGCTGGTCGCCGTCTCCCGCGACGGCCTCGCGGCGCCCTTCCAGACGGCCCGGCAGGTCCTGGTTTCCCTGGGTCTGCTGCTGCTCCTGCTGGGATTCGCCCTGTTCTTCCTGGTCATCGAGAAATACCTCCAGCAGATCGAGGGGCTCTACCAGGGAGTCCACGAGGTGATCCACGGCAATTCGGACTATCGCTTCCCGACCGACATGAAGGACGAGACCCTGCGGAACCTCGGCATGACCCTCAACGTGATGGGCTTCCTGGCCCAGAGCCGTCCCCTGGTGGACGAGGAGGAGGATGCCCTCCCCGATCCCTGGATCGGGGCCGCTTCCTGGGAATCGCTGGACAGCGCCGCGGACACCTTGGAATCGGCCATGTCGGGCAGCGACGAATCGCTGGAGGAGATCCAGGTGGACATCGGGGCCCTGGCGTCCGAGGCCGCCGAGTCCTACCACCGGCGCCTCTTCCAGGAGTTCCTTTCCGCTCACCGGGAAGCGGGCCTTCCGGTTCCCTCGGTCTCCCAGGAGGACTTCCTCACCCGCGTGGTGCACCTCGAGCAGAAACTGCGGCGTCGGTACGGCGTCGCCCAGGTCCGTTTCGTCGTGTCCCGCAAGCATGGACGGGTGGTCCTGACGCCCGTCCGGATCCGTTCCTCCCGGGAACCCTGATCGCCGCCTGTCCCCGTCTGTTCCGAACCGGGCATGCTTCGTCGGTCCTCCGGACTCCCAGGGGGCGTTTCCGGGCCGGGGCCGTGGATTGCCCAGCCGCCCTTGACAGAGGGTCCTTTCCTTGGAACTCCGCTGCCGCGTCAGGGGTCCGGAGGAAGGCCGGTGGCAGGGTGCAGGAACCGCCAATCAGTCCCGGGAATCAGGAGGACTGGAGGGTTCCCTCCTCGGCCCCCACGGCCCGACGGAGGGTGAAGTGCTCCTCGGACACCGTGAACCGGACCAGTTCCTCCATGCGTTCCTTCAGGGACAGGCCGCTGAAGGACACGTCCTCGGCCCGGATGATTTCCAGGGCGACGGGAAGGCTTCCGCAGACCAGCAGTCCGGCCCGAAGGGACGTCAGTTCCAGGCCCTTCACGAAGTCTCCGTAGATGGCCTCGAAGTCCATCGCCCCCTGCCGCCGGACCAGTTCCCCGACGATCTGGGACATCTGGCTTCTCTGCTGCTGGGGCATCCGCTTCTCCATCGTCCGGACCAGGGCCAGGATGACCTCGGCGCCGGCCCCGATCTGCATGTCCGGGTAGGCCAGTTTCAGCGCCGCCGCCAGATAGACCTTCACTTCCGTGCGGGACTTCACCGCCGCCAGGAAGTTCCCGGGCTGGAGGAAGGCCAACTGCCGACCGAGGTGGAAGGCCAGTTCCCGTTCCTCCTTGCCGGTGAGCATGTCGGCGCCGACCACCAGGGCGGGGATCGGCGTCAGGAACTCCACCCGGAGCCCCGACGGCTTCTCGTCCCGGTACACCTTGTGGTTCATCGGCGACAGGGTCTTCGTGACCGCCCGGTAGACCTCGTTGAAGGCCAGTTTCAGGGAGATGTCCAGTTCGTCCTTCTTCCGGAGTCCGATGTCCTTCAGTTCCTTCCCGCCCAGTTCCGACCCGAGCTGGGTGAAGAACATCGCCAGCAGCCGGGTCACCAGGGGGTTCTGCCGCGGGGACGTCATCTGCGTCTCCCACCGGAGGGCGTCCAGCCCGACCTTGAACCAGGGAAGGGACGGGTCGAGGTTCTTTTCGAAGAAGTCCCGGTCCTCCTGGTCCGCCCAGCCCATCGCCACCAGGACCGACGACACCATGAAGGCCTTGTCCAGGGCCTTCATCTTCTTGAACAGCCGGGCCATCGCCTTGTAGGAGGAGGCGACCTCGGCGCTCAGTGGAGCCAGGGCCACGATGGCCCGGTGGGCCTCCAGGGCCTTGTCGAGCTGTTCCTGCCCCTCCTTCTCGAAGAGCTGCGCCAGGATCTCGTGGGTCCGACGGTCCTGGGGCTTCAGTCTCGCGGCCTCGCCGAAGGCCGTGATCGCATAGTCCGGCTGGTGGAGGCGACTCCGGTAGATCTCTCCCAAGGCGGAGTAGAGCGCAAACTCCAGTTCCGGGTTGGCCCGGGACTTCAACCGCTCGAGCATCCGCCGGTAGTTCTCCGCCTCGTCCTCCCATTTCCGGGCCCGGGTCAGGATCTCGTCGATCTGCCGGAAGGCCTCCAGGAATTCCGGATCCTCGTCGAGGGCCTGGTTCAAACACTCGACCGCCTTCAAGTCATCGCCCAGTTTCTCCCGGTAGATGGCGGCCATGGTCTGGTAGTGGCGTGCCCTCTTCTCGGGGGCGTCCTCGGCCCTGGCCAGCAGTTCCAGCATGTAGAGGGCGTCGTCGATGGATCCGCTGTTCAGGTAGATGTCGAACAGCTTGAGCAGGGCCACCTTCGCCTTCGGGTTGACCTCCAGGGCCTCCTTGTAGGCCGCCACGGCCCCGAAGACGTTGCCCAGTTTCTCCCGGTAGATGTCCCCGCACTCCAGCAGGATGCGGAACCGCTCGAAGGGATCGGCCTTCGCCTCGGCCAGGGCCTGCTTGTGCCGGATCACCGCCGGCCAGTCCTGCTTCTTTTCGCAGACGGCGATCAACCGCTCCAGGACGGGAATGCGGGTCGGGTCCGCCTCGAGAATCCGTTCCAGGTGACGGATGGCCTCGTCCAACCGGCCTTCCTCGATGCAGGCCTCGGCCAGGACGTACTGGGCCCCGATCCGCTCGTCGGGGCCCATCATGTCGCCGCCGACCGCCAGGGCCTTTTCGAACTGGTCCTTCGCCAGGGCCCACAGGCTGCGGTTCGAATAGATGCGACCCAGTCCCAGCAGCGCACCGGGGTTGTTGGGGTTGCTCTTCAGGGCCGCCTGGTACTCCCGGAGCGCCCGATCCTGGTCCAGCAGGTGCTCGGCGCAGAGCCCGAGGAGCTGGTGGATCTCGGACAGGCGGGACGCATCCCCCTCGTTCCCGGCAGAGCCGAGCAGGAACTCCAGCAGGGGCTGCGCCCTCTCCCACTGCTGGGCCTCGGTGTGGGCCCGGGCCAGGAAGAACGAGATCTCGGGAAGCCTGGGATCCAGTTCCAGGGCCTTCTCGAAGTGCAGGATCGCCGTGTTCCGGTCCTTCAGCCTCTCCAGGTAGATCCGGCCGGCCCAGGCCCGGTGACGGGCCCGTTCCTCGTCGGTGGTCGCCGCCGCCTCCTGCCGGAGGTGAACCGCCGCCACCTTCTCCCAGTCCCCGAGTTCCTCGTAGATGCCCCGGAGCGTATCGGCGGCCTCCTCGTTCCCCGGGTCCAGCATCAGCACGTCCTGGAGCATCTTGATGGTGCGGTCCACGTTCTCCAGTTTCCGGTACAGGATCCCGGCAGCCTGGAGCATCAGAGAGGCGATCTCCCTCGGCTCCTCGACGTGCTCCTTCCAGCGGATCAGCGTCTGAACCTGCTCCTCGTAGGACTCCATCGCGCCGAACAGTCGCACGAGTTCCGAGTAGGCGAGCCGGCTGCCTGGGTCGATTTCCAGGATGCGCTGCTGAACCGAAACGGTCGCGTTCAGGTCCTCGAGGTTCCGCTCGTAGACCATCGCCAGGCGACGCAGCAGTTCGACCTTCTCGCTCTCCTTCCGCACCTGGGCGATGCGTCCCTCCAGGTGGTTCACGAGGCCGTTCCAGTCCTCGGTCTCGGCCAGCAGCCGGGCCACGTTCTCGAAGGCCTCGGGATCCTCGGGGTCGAGGTCCCGGAACTGCTGCCAGAATTCGAGGGCCTTCGCCTTGTCGTCCAGCAGGTTCTCGTGGAGGATCGCCAGGCGGCTGCAGAACAGCGCCCGGTCGGGCACGCTCTGGGACACGTCCAGCAGGCGCTCGTAGACCTCCGCGAGGCCCTTCCAGTCCTCCTCCTCGCCGTAGAGGGCCTGGAGCCGATCCAGAGCCTCCTGGTGGGTCGGTTCCAGGTTCGCCACATGGTTCCAGGCCTGGATGGACCGCCGGTTGTCCCGGAAACGGGTGTCGGCCAGCCGGGCCATCCGGACCCGGATCTCCAGTTCGCTGCCCGGGTCCACCTGGGCGGTCTGATCCAGGACCTTCCACAGGTCTTCCCATTCCTCCCGCTGCTCGTGGATCCGGGCCAGGGCGGCCAGGGCACCGAGGTTCATCTCGTCCAGTTCCAGGACCTTCCGCCAGGCCTTCAGGGCCCGTTCCGATCCCAGGGTCTCGGACACCTGGGCCAGTTCGGTCTGGAAGGCGACCTTCTCCAGGAAATCCGGCGTCTTCTCGACCCGGAGGTCCAGGATCCGGACCAGGTCCTCTCCGCGGCCCATCTGCCGGTACAGGTCCGTCAGGGCCGAAAGGGCCGTTTCGTCCTCCGGGGCGATTCCGAGGGCCTTCTCGAACACCTCCGCCGCCCGGACCGCCTGCCCGATCTCCCGGGCAATCACGGAACCGCAGCGGACCAGGTGCTCCAGGCGCTGTCCCTCGGGCATCCGGTCCACCAGATCCAGCACCGAGTCCACGTAGTCCTGCCAGGACCCGGTCGCCTGGGCGATCCTCCACAGTTCCGCCTGGATGTCCTCGTTGCCGGGAGCCAGGTCCAGGGCCTTCACCAGGATGATGAACGCCGCGGCCTGGTCCTGCTTCTCGACCTCGTAGATCCGGGCCAGTTCCTGGAGGTTCGCCGTCCTCTCCTCGACCTCCTGGAGGATCCCGTCCCTGCGGAGCAGGACCTCGGCGAGCCGGTCCCATTCCTTCATGCCCTGGTACAGGAACTGGAGCCTCTGGTTCACCTCCAGGTCCGCCGGGCGGTAGGCGGCCACCTGCTCCAGCAGCGCGGCCGCACCGGCCGAATCCTGGATCCGGTCCGACAGCATCTCCGCCGCCTTGGACAGCAGGGCCGCCTTCCCCTCTACCGTCGGTTCCAGGTCCGCGCGGCGCTTCACGATGCCCACGCACTCCTCGATCCGGTTGGTGTCCTCGTAGAGCCTCTCCAGGGCCTGGAGGGCCTTGGGATCATCCCGGCGCCGTTCCAGCACCCGGTTCCACCAGGCGATGGCCTCCGAAAGCCGTCCCATCTCCTCGGACAGGAGCAGCGCCTCTTCCTCGCAGTAGGTCGTCTTCTCGGCCTCCGAGACCTCGGGATTTTCGTAGAGGGCCTCCAGCGTCCGGGAAAGTCCCTCCAGGTCCCCCGATTCCCGGTAGAGCCGCCGGAGGGACAGCAGGGCCTCGACGTCCTGGGGCTGCCGCTCGATGATCCGCCTCCAGGCGGCCTGGGCCCTGTACGAATCGTCCAGGCGCTCCTCGGCCACCCGGGCGATCTTCCGCAGCAACTCGACGGCCCTGGACTCGGAGGTGACCGGCAGCAGGATCTCCCGCTCGCAGGCATCCAGCAGCCCTTCCCAGTCCTCCCGGAACGCCAGCAGCCTCTGGAGTTCCTGGAGCGGTTCCGGGTCCTCGACGTCCACGCGGCTGATCTCTTCCCACAGGGCCAGCGCCCCGGCGGCGTCGCCCAGGTGCTGGTCCGCGATGGCCGCCATCCTCCGCTGGATCACCACCCTCTGGCGGGCGTCGGTGGACAGGTCCGCCAGCGTGGACAGCACCCGGAAGAGGTCCCGGTGCTCGTTCCGGAGTTCGTGGAGTTCGGCGAGGGCCTCCAGGGCGGGCAGGAACATGTCGTCCAGCTTCAGCACCGCCCGGAACGCCTCGACGGCACCGTCCAGGTCCTCCAGGTGATCCCGGAGCACCTTCGCGGCGCGCATCCGGAAGTCGATCTGCTCCTGTAGATAGGGGGCGCTCAAGGCCTCCCGATCCAGGATTTCCAACAGGTTCGCCCACCGCTGCTCCTGCTGGTACAGCCGATCCAGGGCCGCGAGGGCCTCCCGGTCCTCCTCGTTCAGTTTCAGAATCCAGAGGCAGACGGCCTCGGCCTGCTGGGAATCCCCCAGGCGCTCCCAGAGAGTCCGGGCAGCCAGGTGCCACAGGTGGATCTTCCGCTCCTCGTCCTCGGTGTTCCCGGCGGCCGCCAGCAGGATCTTGGCCTGGGTTTCGAATGCCTCCAGGCTCCCCGACAGGTCCAAAATGCGCTGGAGCAGGCTGTCGTCCGACGGGTCGGCCTCCAGGGCCTTCCCCATCCACTGGAGTGCGGCCTCCCGGTGACCGAGCCGGTCGTGTTCCACGTCGATCAGGTGCAGCAGGACCGTCTTCCGGTCCTCTCCCGACAGGTCGCCGAGGACGGTCCGGTACACCTCGGCCAGGTCCTCCCAGGCCTCGGCGGCCTGGTAGGCCGGTTCCAGGATCTCCAGGATCTCGCGCCGCAGGTGTCCCTCCTGGAACATCCGCCGCAGCGCTCCCAGCACCTCGGGCCTCCCGGGGGACAGGTAGTGCGCCTCGCTCAGGGATGCGAAGGCCTGGGGAACCTTCCCCAGGGAGTCCTTCTGCGTGGCGGCCAGCCGGACCAGGAACTCCACCTTCACGTCGGTGGCCCGGGCGGTGTCCGCCTCCATCCGGATCACGCGCTCCAGGTCCTCGAAGCGCCCGAGATCCTGGTAGATGCGGTCCAGCCGGGCCAGGGCCTCGACGTGGTCCGGATGGTCCTCGACGATGGCCTCCAGGGTGGCGGCCGCCGCCACCGGGTCCTGGAGTCGATCCTTCTGGATCTCCGCCGCATGAAGCCTCAAGGCCAGCGCTTCCTCGACGTTCGGCTGGGCCCGGGCGGCTTCCAGCAACAGTGGAGGCACGTTCTCCCAGTGGGAGAAGGACTCCGCCAGCGCCTCGACCTTCTCCAGGGCCTCCTTCCGGGACGGCATCCCGACGAAGGCCCTCCCGTAGCATTCGAAGGCCGTGAGGGGACGCTCGAGGCGATGCTCGGCGATCCCCCCCATCACCATCCAGTTCTCCACCTGGATGACCGGGTCCTCCTCCCGCTCGGTGATCACCTCGTAGATGACGTAGAGCCGGTCCCAGTCCGCCCGCTGCTCCAGTTCCGGGGCGAGGACCGCGAAGGCGTGCATCGCCGCGAGGTCGGAACGGATCATCCGTTCCAGGGCCGTGACCGCGTCCAGGTCCCCGGGATGGTCCCGGAGGATTCCCTGGTACACCTCGACCGCCCGGTCATGCTCCTCGAGCCGCTGTTCCAGCAGTTCCCCGATGCGGAGTCGGAGGCCTTTCCGTTCCCCGTCCTCCACCACCGACGACAGTTCCTCCAGGACCTCCAGCAGGCTCGGGAAGTCCTCGACCGCGGTGTAGAGGCGATCCAGCATCCGCAACGCGTGGACGTCCCCGGGACGGAGGGAGAGGACCTCCCGGAACGTCTCGATGGAATCGTTCGCAGCCTCCAGGCGCTCCCACTGGACCAGGCCCTTCTGCTTCAGGGCATCGATCTTCCCTTCGGCGTCGGAAGCGTAGTCCGCCTTCCGCTGCAGCAGTTCCACGAGGTCTTCGTAGCGTTCCAGGGCCTGGTAGATCTCCTCGAGGGCGGCGATGGCCTCGGCATTTCCCGGATCCTCGTCCAGGGCCGCCGAGAAGGTCCCGATGGCCGCGGGGAGTTCCTTCAGTTCCCGGGCCTGGAGGTTCCCTGCCTCCAGCAGCAGGGCCACCCGCTCCGCCGGGTCGGACAGGAGGTCATGCTTCTGGAGGATCCTGGACACCCAGGCGGCGATCTCCCCGTCCTCCCGGTGCAACTGGATCAGGGCGTCCAGGGCCGCGAGGTCCCCTTCGTCCATGGCCAGGACCGCGGCGAAATGCCGCTTCGCAAGGCCGCGCTGGCCCGACTCCCGGGCTTCCCGGGCGATGACCCGATGGATCTCCCTCTTCCGGACGGGGTCGTCGATCTCCTCCACCTTGCCGCAGAGGAGTTCGATGGCCGAGTCCACCGCGCCCATCTGCCGGGAGACCCGCAGCAGTTCGTTCACCAGGTCTTCCCGGGAGGGGGCCTCCTGGAAGGCCCGGGCCCAGACCTGGAAGGCCCGCGCGGAATCGCCGATCCGCTCCTCCAGGATGGAGGCCATCGTCCGATACTGGGAAATCCGTTCCTCGGGGTCGCTCTCCGCCGCGAGGATCACCTCCCGGACGGCCACCTCCTGCTCCCGCTTCTTCTGCGCCTCGTAGGAGGGCAGCAGGATCCCCGCCACCGTCACGCGGACCTCGGGATTCTCGAACAGCCGTTCCAGCTGCCGGACGGCCTCCTCGTGCGCCGGGTCCTCGGCCAGGATCTCCCGGTACACCTCCACGGCCTCTGGGAGGTTCTCCAGTTTCTCTTCCATCACCTCCGCGAGCCGGAGCCGGAGATCGTTCCGCTCCGCCATCTCGACCGCAAGGCGGATCCGCTCCCGGATCACCGTCGCCAGGTCGTACCAGCGCTCGGCCTGGATGTAGAGGCTGTCGAGTCGCCTCCACGCCGCGACGCTCTCGGGCTCCCAGGCGAGAATCTGACGGACCGTGACGATGGCGCCCTCGACATCGTCCATCCGCTCGGCGAGTTCCGTGGCCACCTTGAAGGCGTAGTCGATCTTCTCCCCGACGTACGGCGACACGTCCATTCGCCACCGGTAGATGCGGAGCAGTTCCGGGTGGTTCTTCTCCTCCTCGTAGATGGTCTCCAGGGCCTCGAGAGCCTCCACGTTGCCCCGGTCCAGGTCCAGCACCTGGGAATAGAAGTGCTTCGCCCGCTCGACCTGGAACAGCCTCTGGTAGTACAACCGGCTCAGCCGGGTCAGCAGGTCCACCCGGACGCCGGCCTCGGCCAGCCCGTCCAGTCCGCGTGTCCACAGGTTGGCCAGTTCCATCCAGGCATCCAGCGAGGAGGCGACCTCCTCCAGCTGGTCCCAGCATTCCCGGCGCGTCGGGTCCACCTGGAAGATCCGGGCCAGCAGCCGGAATCGCCGCCCGTTGTCGGGGACCTCCGTGGCATAGAGTGCGTTCAACTGCTCCAGGATCCCGAGGGTCTCGGTGCTGTCCCCCCGGTGGCGCAGCTCGATTTCCAGCAGGTCCGCGAGGTCCGCCTTCCGCCCCATCCTCTCAAAGGGGCCCTTCAGCAGTTCCACCAGCCTGGGCTGGAGGTCGTCGATGCCCAGCAGTCCTTCCAGGAATTCCACCGCCTCGGGGTAATCCGGAACCTGTTCCAGCGCCCGGGCCAACCCCTCGACGACCTCCTCTCCCGGTCCGTCGATCCCGGCCGTCAGGATCGCCACTCGGGTGTGCAGATCGGCCAGCACCGCGGGCTCGCCTTCCCCCTGGGCCTGGAGCACCTCCAACTGCCTCGCCAGGAGCCGTCGGAGCGCCTCGAACCGCCTCTCCTTCAGCAGCAGGGCTCCCAGGTCCTCGCAGGCCACCCGATCCAGCGGATCGCCGTCCAGGATCTGCTGGTAGGCCCGGATGGCCTCGTCCACGCGCCCGAGTCTCTGGTACAGGATCCGGGCGATCTCGAGCCGGACCTCCCGGATTTCGTGTGCCCGCCGTTCCAGCGGGAGCCGGCGGTTCAGCACGTCGACCAGTTCCGCCCAGCGCTGGTGGGCCCGGTACAGGGCCTCCAGGGACTCGATGGCCTTCCGGTGGCCCGGGTCGATGGAAAGGACCTTCTGGAACGCGGCCTGGGCCTGTTCCATGTTGCCCAGGTGCTCGTTGTAGATCTCCCCGGCCCGGAGCCAGGCCTGCACCTTCCGTTCCGGCTCGTCCAGGATCTCCGCGGCCTGCTCCAGGACCGCCGCGAATGTCTCCCAGTTGTCGGTTGGGCCGGCCAGGCGCTCGAGCTGCTGCCGAAGGGAATCTTCCCGGAGATCCTCCTTGTAGGCCTCCAGGTAGTGGAAGAAGGCCCTCTCGGGGTTCGACAGGTGCTTTTCCTGGACCTCGGCCGCCTCGATCAACCACTGGCGATGCTGGGCCGCATCGCGGGTATTCGCGATGGCCACTTCGTACACCGCCGGGAGGTTCCGCCACGCCGAGAGTTCCCGGTACAGCAGGATCAGTTCCGAGGCCGCCCGGAGGTCGTTCGGAAGCAGGGCCAGCACCTGCTCGAGAACCTTCACCGCCCGCACGGGCTGCCGCAGTTCATCCCTCCAGACCGCGGCGGTCTTCAGCAGCAGGGCCCTCCGCTCCACCGGGTCCTCGACGTTGGACGCCTGGCCCTCGAGGGTCCGTGCCAGTTCCTCCACCGTGCCATAGGTCCGAAGGAACCATTCCAGGTCCTCCCACCGCCGGTCGGCGAGGTACCGGGTCCGAAGTTCCCGCTTCGCCCGCTCGTGATTCGGCTGGATGTCCAGGATCCGCCTCCAGATCGCCGTGGCACCGGCCGCATCCTGGATCCGGGTCCCCTTCAGCAGCGCCAGCCTCTCCAGCAGCGCCACCTGATCCGCGGGGGCCGAGGCCTTCTCGACCCGGGCCGCCAGCACGCGCGCCTGATCCTCGTATCGCTTCTCGCGCTCGTAGAGTCCGTCCAGGGCCTGGAGCGCCTCGTCATGGTCGGGTTCCAGGTCCAGGACCTGCTCCCAGAACTCGATGGCGAGGGGGAACTTCCGAAGGCGCTCGGTCGCCGTGACGGCCAGTTCCCGGTAGATGGCGGCCCGTTCCGCCGGGTCCGCCAGGCGCTCGGCCTCCCGCTTCCGCAGGCGCAGCAGCGAGTCGAAATCCCGTCGCCTCTCGTACAGGTCCCTCAGCCGGTCGGCGATGTCCTTCCGTTCCGGATCGGTGTCGAGGATGGTCTCGAGGCAAGCGATGGCCTCGGGGAACTTCGCCAGCCGGGTCTCCAGCAGATGGGCCTGCTGTTCCAGCAGCGCCACCCGTTCGGAGGCGTCCTGGACGACCTCGATCTTCCGCCCGAGGACCTTCACGTAGTCGGGCCACCGACCGCCGGCCTCGTACCGGGTCAGCAGGGCGTCCATCGCCTCCATGCATCGCGGGTCCGTGTCCAGCATGGCCTGGTAGGTCGCCATCACCTTCGGCTCGGCCCGCATCCGCTGGTCGTAGATCTCCACCAGGCGTCGGAGGATGGCCATCCGTTCCTCGCGGGCATCCTCCGGGAGCGCCTTCAGTCGCTTCTGGAGCAGGTCGGCCAGGGACGGCCACCGCTCCAGCCGGGTGTACAGCCTCTCCAGTTCGCGATCGGCCTCGGGGTCCCCCGGCACCGCCTCGTGGACCGCCTGCCAGTAGGACAGTTCCTTGGAAGGGTTGTTGAATTCGGACGCGGTGCGGGCCAGCAGGCGCCGGATCTCGGCCGCGGGGGTTCCCTGTCGGGCCCCGGCCTCCTCCAGGAACTGCTCCAGGCGCATCCAGTTTCCGCGGGAGGCGTAGAAGGTCCGGTAGAACTCCATCCACTCCCCGGGATGATCCCCGCCGTGCTCCATGGCCCGGAAATAAACCTCGGCCTTCACCAGGTCCCCCATGCCCTTCCAGGCCAGAAGGCCCGCGGGCCAGGCCAGGCGGGACTCCCAGGGACTGTTGCGATGGCGACGGAACTGGGCGTCCAGGACCCGGAGGACCGCCTCCCGGGCCTCCTGGGTCCGCAACCCCTCCACCAGCGTCTCCAGCAAGGCGATTGCCCGTCCGGGATCTTCCTCCGCGATCGCCTGTTGCAGGACCTCTTCCAAGAGGGCTGCGCGGCTGGGATCATCGTGGATCTGCTGGAGCAGTTCGTTCCCTTCCATCGCTCATCTCCTTCCGGCTGTGGCCCAAGGCGAACCCTTCGCGGTTTGGGTATATCAGATTGCCCGGCAAGGAACAAGCATCAGGACCGTTGCA
The DNA here is from genome assembly GCA_017994695.1 of Myxococcota bacterium. GTDB lineage: Bacteria > Myxococcota_A > UBA9042 > DTJE01 > DTJE01 > JAGOKF01. The sequence goes on from JAGOKF010000012.1 coordinate 51,136, forward strand.
TCACGGCCCGGGGCGCCTCGCAGAAATGGTCGGGATTCGCGTCCTGGAAGGGGGATCGCGGTCAGGGAGCGACGGCGAATTCGAGGGTCGCCTCATCGCTGAAGAAGGCCAGGCGGCTGTCGTTGTCGTAGGAGAAGACGACCAGCCGGAAGCCGTAGGTCCCCGGGACGTCGGGGATGAAGGACACCTGGGCGGGTCCCGGCCCGGGATTCACGAAGATCTTGCTGTTCGCAGGCTTGCGGTCCATGAACCACAGGTAGCCGCCCTGGGCGGGAATCGAGTAGGTCCCTCCAAGGCTGCCCCCGGCGTCCAGGACCTCGGCCTGGCCGACCCTGGCCCCGGCGTGGTCCGCGGCGGTTCCGGGATTCGCCGTCGGCAGCGTGACGTCCTTCACGTTGGTCCACCCGATCAGGTTCACGGTCTCCCGCAACGTGCCGGTCGAGAAGGGGTCCTGGTAGTCGATATGGAGGAAGCCGTTCAGGACGATGACCCCCGTCTCCTCGGTGATCTCGTACACCGTGCCGTCGAACTCCACCGTCAGTGGCAGAAGGCCGTTGGGGGCCAGTTCCAGCGCCGCGCCCGTTGGCGGATCGACAAGGCGGAAGGCCTCGGGGTCCACTCCGGGGTTCTGGGGGGCCACGGCGAATCCCTTCAGGTGGAGCACGTCGTTGCCCCGGTTGGCCAGCACGACGGTCTTCCGGGCCTTGCCGGTGGGCGGCATCGCGAACATCGTCACGTTGGTGACCCTGGGAGGCGGCGCGGTCTCCAGTTCGCCTTTCCGGAACCCGGCGCAGATGGGAACCCGCTCCTCTCCCGCATAAGGGGCGTTGTAGGACACGACCAGTTGCCCGTTCGGGTCGTTGCTCCCGGTCACCGTGTAGGTCACGGCGACCTTCACCGGGGAGTTCTGTTCCGTCAGGCTGAACCGGGGTTCGGTGATGGCCGTCCCGGTGACCGGTCCACATTCCTCGCTCTGGGTGGCCCCGAGTCGATACCACTCGACGGCGTACGGACTGGACTTGCCCTCCGGGACGGTCACCTGGGGTTTCGACAGGACCACCAGCCCGGGTCCCTCGGCCCTCAGGTCCACCAGTTTCGTGCAGAAGGTGCCCGGCTCGGTCACCCGGGTGAAGTCGATGCACCCGGTCAGGTAGTCCCCGTACCCGATCTTCAACTGGCCGGGCTTCACGTCCCCCTTCAACCGGATCCGGGCCTTCTGGGGCTTCCGGCAGACCCCCGTCAGGCACCGGTAGTCGGCAGCGTCCGCCTCCCCCGCGAACCACGCCTGGCAGTCGCCGTCCTTCAGGCACATGCAGCGACCGTTGCCGCAGGAATACGGGCACGCCCCCTGACCGCCGACGCAGAGTTTCTGGTCGTTCCGGCAGGTGGATTCCTGGTTGCAGGAAACCCCCGTGTCCCGGACCGCGTCCCACTCGATGACCAGGTACTCCTCGTCGGGGGGATTCTGGGGCGTGTACTCCACGCGCAGCGTGACCGACTCCTTGCCGCTCCCGGTGCCCACCGGGTCGATCCGTGTGTCGCGGTTGGGCTCGCCCCCGAGGAAGCGGTAGGCCTTGCTCCCGGTCTCGAAATAGACCTTTGCGAGGGCCAGCGGCGCCAGGCCGGTGTTGGTCACGACGAAGTCCTGGTTGTCCGGCTGGGAGGCCGTCGCGTTCAGGAAGGTGTAGTTCGGAGGATTGACGGTCAGTTCCGGCACCTTTTCCTGGGGGGCGAAACGCATCGTGAAGACGCCTTCCAGGTAGGTGTCGTCGTTCGTGTAGAGGCGGATCTCCGTGGCCGAGTCATCGGGCTGGGATCCCGGGGTGAAGTGGACCGACAGGCGCAGCGGCGTGGGCTCGGTCGCCTGGAACTCCCCCGGGGTGATCCTCCGTGGGAACGAGATTCCGACCAGGTTGGGCTGGACGTCCATCTGGGAGTTGACGTGGACCAGTTCCACCCGGTCCAGCACCAGTTCCGCATCGCCGGTGTTGCCGATCACCAGCTGGATCGCCCCGCCACCCGGGGCGAAGACCAGGGTCTCCCCGTCCTGGACCGACGAGACCGGCGACAGCAGCGCGCCGGTGGCCGTGACATAGAGGGATGGGGACGGTGTGCTGCTCGCCCGCTGGCAGGATGCCGCCAGCATCGCGGCCCCGACCGCCGCCATGATTCCCCAGTGACCCGTTCCGAACCGTCGCCGAACCATCATGTTCCTCCTTCCGGTGCCTTCGGATCCTTCCCGGGATGTGGCTCCCCCCTCCCTTCCGGTCAGGAAGTGAGGCAGAGGGTCTCGTAGTCGATCACCACGTCGTCTCCCGGCTGGGGCATGCAGGGCCCCTGGTCGTCGAAGATGACGCTGTTGGACGGCGCATCGTACGTCCACCCGCTGCTGCAGGCGGCCCCCTTCACCTTCACGGTGACCGTCGCCGGGTCGGCAAGGCGCGACAAGTAGAACTGGACCTTCAGCCCGAAGGCCTGCGCTCCGATCTGGTTCATTACCGTCGCGAAGTTCGGGTCGCAGATGCTTCCCTTCTTGCCTCCCGTCTGGTCCGCCACCTCGAGGTAGCGCTTCCCGACCTCGGCGCTGGTGGAACCGTCGGGGCTGGAGCACGTCTGGTCGCCGGGTTTCGCGGGCATCCCGACGATCACGTTGACGTGCATCATGTTCACGTTGTAGTACCCCTTGATGTTCTTGAAGAAATCGATGTAGTAGGACGGCGCGCCGTTGGACTGGTCCTCCTCGTCGGACAGGACGATGATCTCCAGCTGGGCGTCCTTCCGCAGGAAGGACTTGTTGAACCCGCCGCAGGTCCCCTCGACGCAGAGGTACGGGCAGCCCGTCGGGGAGGCGCAGAGGCTCTTGTCGTTCCGGCACTGGTCGTCGCTGGTGCAGGCGATGCCCGTGTCGGAGATCAGCGGCGCAGAGAGGGCGGCCTCCGCGGCCTGGAGTGCCGCCTCCTGGGAGTCGGACCCGCCGTCGCATCCCAGCTTTGCCAGCCGTTGGAACTGGCTCTGGGCCTGGGCATTGGGCGTGATGAAGCGGGGCGTGATGGTCTTGTTTCCCCGGTTCAGGCGGCCCTTCACGTTGTCGTTGGTCACCATCGTGCTGATGACTCCGATGTGGTAGTCGTTGTTCCAGATCGTGGACTGCTGGATGAACTCCGCGAAGTTCGACACCAGGCGGTCCTGCTCCTCACACATGGACCCGGAGTCGTCGATCACGAAGAGGATGTCCACCTCCTGCCCGGACACCTGCTTGAATCGGTCCGTCTGGTGGGTCTCGTAGGTCCCCGTGCCCGACAGCGCGACGTTCAGCGACGGCAGGCTCTGGTCGTTGCTGGAAATCTGCATCACGCACTCGTCCCGGCCCTCGTCCTGGGGCGCGTAGGCCACCTCGAAGCAGAAGGGCACGTTGGGGGCCACCTGTCTCGGAAGGCCGGGGACGTTCTTCTTCTTGAACTCCGGCGTGCATCCCTGGAACCTGATGTCCGTGACCTCCAGGGCGACGCTGCCCGTGTTGTACACACAGGCCCTCTGGGCCTTCGACCAGCAGCCGACCGTGACCAGGCCGAATTCCATCGTGTCGGGGATCACCTTGACCCGCGCGATGCCTCCGGTGCCGGTGAGGTTCGGGTTGTAGGTCGCGCCGCCGGCCCCGGTTCCCGCCGGGACCACGATGTCGTTCTTGTTGTTGGCGTCGTACGCCTTGATCCAGAGGAGCGCCGAGTAGGTCGTCAGTTCCCCGAAGACCGAGGCCACGTTCCGGGGAATGAACCGGATCCGGATAGGCACCGAGGCTCCCTGGGGGATCCCGTTCAGCGTCGCGGCTGGGAGCCCCGCGAACTGGAAGATCGACGAGGGGCCGACGGATCCGGGGGCCTGGCAGACCACCGGCATCCCGGCGAATCCGACGCAGTCCTCGATCCTCGCCTGCTTGAAACTGCAGGGTCCGCTGCCGACGTTCACCAGGTTGATGGGAAGCTCCCTGTAGAAGCCCTCGGCGACCGTCCCGAAGTTCAGGCTGGCCGGCATCAGCTGGACCTTGCACTCGGGGGACCCGGAACGGGTGACGTTCATCGGGACGGCGATCCTCCCGTTCCCGGGGCTGTTGGATGTGATAACCAGTTTCGCGCTGTCGGACCCCACGGCGGGGCCCTTGTTCAGGAAGGTCACCACGAGCGGAGCGGCGCTGTTTCCCGGCAGCGTCCAGCCGCTCCCGGACTGGTACTGGGAATCCATCTGGAAGGACCATTCAGCGCCATGGCTCGTGACGCTGATGTCCTCGATGGTGATGGACGAGATCTCGAGGGGGCCGTGACCGTCGTTCCGAAGCGTCACGGTCCTCGAGGAGGTCTGGTTCTGGGGAGCGAATCCCAGGTCCACCACGTCCGGCACCACGGTCAGGTAGGGCGCGTCCACCCGCCCGAACACCGGGATCAGAGTCGGGCTCGTGCTGTCGTTGGAGTTCACCGCGATGGCCCCGATGGGGTCGGCCCCGGCGGGCTTCGGGTCGTCGGCGGTCCACTCGACGTGGTACTCCACGCTCCGCCCCGTGGGCACGACGACCTCCTGGTCGGGGGCGTCGGTGATGCGAAGCGTCGCATCGCCTCCCGGGGGGACGTAGATGCCCTGGATGCGGAGGTCGGCGTTCCCCTCGTTGCTGATCATCAGCAACTGGGTCCGGGTCTCGTCCAGGGGAACCCACCCGAAGTCGATGACACCGGGGTATGCGATGAGCCGAGGCCCCAGTTCCGTTCCCAGGAGGTCGTAGGACCATCGCCCGGTCTCCCCGCGGCTTTCCCCTTCGACCACCAGCCGTCCCAGGTCGTCGTTTCCCCCCTTCGGCTCGTATCGGACCACCAGTCCGATCTCCTGGTTCGGCTCGAGCCGGAACGGCAGCACGCTCCCCTCGGGAAGAACCACCGCCTCCAGTCGGAAGTCCGGGCTGCCCTCGGGGTCGAGGTAGATGGTCCGCAATTCCACCGCGTCGGACCCGACGTTGCGCAGCAGGACGTCCTGGGCCAGGGAGTCCCCGGCCAGGACCTCGCCGAAGTCCACGGGACTGGGGATCGCGATCAGGTCCGCGAACTGCCCGTTGGCCGTGATGGGGATCCGGGTCTCCGACAGCGGGGGGACGTTGTGACGAATCACCACCGTGCCCCCGTCGTCCTGGCTGTCCAGGGGGGAGTAGGTGACGGTCACGGTCGTCTCCTCCCCCGGGGCCAGGGATGTCGTCCCCGGCTCGGTGACCTGGAACTCGGTGCTCCGGCTCTCGATGCGGACCGATTCGATCTGGATCACGCCCGAGGTGCCCACGTGGCGCATCACCAGGGTCCGGGTCGCCGAGGTCTGGATCGGAACGGTCCCGAAGTCCAGGGACGGCGGGGTCACCAACAGGTTGAGGTCGTCCGCGGCCTGTCCGCCTTCCCGGCAGGAACATCCGGGGTTCAGGGCGATCGCCCATGCCACCATCATCCATCCGATCCGCCTGGCCATTCGTGACCTCCTTGAAATCCCTGTCCCGGCCGATGTCCGCTCCGGCCTACGGCTGTCCGCAGGATCCGCCCCCGACCACGACGAAGGCCGGGTCCATGTAGTTGGAGGTGATCTTCAGGCTCCCGTCGGGCTTCTGGACGGCTTCCACGCGCCCTGAGGGCCAGGAGATCGTGGCCGCCTCCCAGAAGTCGCACTTGTACATCTTGCGCCCCATCGCCTTCAGATCCCGGTCGAAGACCAGCTGCCCCAGGATGTAGCACTTCAGCCGGGGGTAGCTGAACCCGAACCCGTGGTCGTCCCAGTAGTGGACGCCGACCCGGTACACCCGGTTGTTGGCCGGCTGGTCCAGGTTCAGGTTCTCGGGGCCCGCCCCGTCCGTGTCGTCCCGGTCCAGGGAGGGATTGTCCGGGATGTTGGGGTTCACGCTCTCCCACTCGGGATTCCGGTTGTACCAGAAGCAGTCGTAGGGGATGTCGAACCAGGGATCCGGCTTCCCGTCGCCGTCCAGGTCCGACCGGCTCGCGAAGGGATGGGCGAAGTGCAGGTCCATGTCGGCCCCGGCGTCCTCCCCGTCGTCGAACTGGTCCGGGTCCCCCGGGGTGTCCCAGGTCAGTTCGCAGTGGATGGCTTGGTCCGGGACCACCGTGACCTCCACGCAGGCGGTGGTGTTGCACTGGGGATCCGACGAGCAGAACTGTGCGTCGCAGACGTCGAGGCAGTACTTGTAGGTGCCACCGACGTTCACCTCGTGGATCGGCTGGTCGAAGTTCGCGGCCGGGACGAAGGCGAACTTGTTGTCCGGAGGCTGTTCGACGGTCCAGGAATATCGGGTGATGCTGCCGCTGGCCGGCTCGGAGTTCTCGCCGTGGAGGTGCAGGCGAGTCTGGGGCCGGACCTCCTCCCCTTCCTCGATCTGGATGACGGGCATGGGGCATTCCACCTCGACCCCGAAGCCGGTCACCGGGACCTGGGTCACCGGGTTGAAGGCGTTGCTCTGGATCAGGACCAGGCCGGTATCGGGATCGGGCACCCCGTTCACGACGGGGTTCTTGACGTCCGGCGTGAAGACGACCGTGAAGGTCGCCGTGTCGTTCGGCTGGAGTACCAGCGGGGACTCGGGAGAGGGGGCGACCTGCCCGGGCAGACTGTCGTACCGCAGGGAGAAGTCCGGGCTGCTGTCCGGGGTCTTCATTCCGATGCCCGTGAGGACCAGCGGCTCGGTGCCCACGGACCGGACCACGACGTCCACCGCGGCGGACCTGCCGATCACCTTCCCGCCGAACTGGACCTCCGGCGGCTCGACCCGGATCCGGGGCCCGGTGCTGTTCCCCACCAGGGCGACCTCCCGGAGCCCGTCCGGGAGATCGGCCTCGTTGGTGTGGAGGGTCAGGGTGGCCCGTGCGGGCTCGCCGTCCTTCGGCGAGAAGGTGCTGGTCCAGGTGATGCCCGTGTTGGAATCGATTTCCAGCGGCGGGTTCAGGTCCAGTTTCTGTCCCGGCTCCATCGGGCGCAGCAGCACGCCGCCTCCCAGGTCCACCTCGAAGACGTCGTCCCCGACCAGGGCCACCCAGTCGATGATGAGCCGGCAGGACCCGACGTTGGTCAGCTGGAACTCCTCCGTGCGGGACCCCTGGTCCATCGTCACGAGCAGGAAGTCCACCGTCGCAGGCACCTGGAGTGTCGGGTCGCAGGCCCGGGTCGAGAAGACGATCTTCAGTTCGCGGCGGGAGGCCTCGGTGTCGTTGTCGTTGAAGATGGTGATCGTGGCGGTCCGCTGGAGATTGTCCCCCTGGGGATGGAACCGAACCACGAACGTGAAGGTTTCCGGTCCCGTGCCCTCCCCCTGGGGATGGACCTCGGCCGGGAGCGCCGGGTGTTCCAGTTCGAAGGCGGGCTGGCCCGCGGCCTCGGCTTCGGTGGCGGGGGAGTAGTCCAGCAGGATCTCCTGGAGATTCAGGACCTTTCCCTGTCCGGTGTTCCGGATCACGACCGGGTATTCCAGCAGGATCGAGGAGTCGATCTCCACGGCCAGTTGCGGCGGATCGATCTCGATGGTCGAATTGGACCGGACCTGGCCCGAGTCCTTCTTGCATCCGGCGATCAGGACGAATGCGGAGGCGACCATCCAGGCCACGGTTCTGGAATTCCTGATCCGCCTCATCGGGAAAACCTCCTGCGGATTCCACGTCAAGACAGGGGATTATCGAAGTTGCAACCGGTCCTGTCAACGCGGGCGTGCCCTGCCCTCGCCGGGGTCTGGTGGACATCGTTCCCGTGCTCTAGGATCCCGGCGATGGAACGCTCCCCTTCTTCCCCTCCCATCCCTTCGTCCCGCGGAGGAAGGCGCGTCCTGGCCTTCCTGGTCGTCGGGTGCGCCGCCGTGCTTCCCTGGGCACCATCGATGGACGTCCCGCTCGCGCTGGATGACCGGGTCGGGGTCGTCGAGAACCCGGTGGTGGACGGGTCCGTTTCCCTCGGCAGGATTTTCCGGACGAATTCCTGGGGAAGCCCCCCGGGCTTCCGGCACACCCCCAACTATCGCCCCCTCTCGGTGACCTCCCTGGCGGTCACCCGGGCCCTCTGGGACCTCCGCCCCGTCGCCTACCGGGCCTTCAACGCCCTGGTCCTGGCCGGCGTCTCGATGCTGGTCCTCGGCCTGCTCCTGCGCCTGGGCCAGCCCCTGTGGGCCGCGGTCGCCGGCGCCTCCTGGTTCGCCCTCCATCCCCTGCGCGTTGAGGTGGCGATGTTCGCGGTGAACCGGGAGGAGGCCCTGGCCGCCCTGTTCCTGCTGGCCTTCCTCTGGAAGACCCTGGACGGGACTTCCCTGGTCCCCGACCCATCGGCCTCCCGCTCCCCGCTGCCCCGTCTGGCCGGATGCTTCCTGCTGGCCCTGGCAGCGGCCCTCAGCAAGGAGAATGGGGTCCTGGCGGCGGGTCTGGCGTTGATCGTCCCCCTGGCCTGGCGACGACCGGCGTCCTCCTCCATTGTTCGCTGGACCCCGGCCCTGGCCGCCCTCGGGGCCCTCGCGCTGTATTTCCCGCTGCGGTTCGGGGCCCTGGGGCACCTCGGGGCCTCCTTCATTCCCATCCAGGACAATCCCCTGGCCACGATGCCCATGCCCGAACGCCTGGCTCCGGCGCTGGGAGTCCTGGCCATGGCGGCGGGCCTCACCCTCTGGCCCCTGCGCCTGACCGTGGACTGGAGCGGATCCGTGATGCCCCTGGCCACGGGCTGGGCCGATCCCCTCCCGTGGGCCGGCCTTGGCATCGTCCTGGCATGCCTCGCCGCCTTCCTTCGCTTCCGGGAGCGCCGTCCCGTGATCTCCCTCGGCCTGCTGGTCGCCGGGCTGGGCTGGATCCCGTCCTCCCATCTCCTGTTCCCGTCCTCGATTCTCTTTGGCGAGCGGCTGCTCTTCCTTCCCCATGCAGGGATCGCGATGGCCCTCTCGGGCCTGCTGGCCGGAGTTCCTTCCGTCGCCGGCGTTGATGGAAGACGGATCGTCCCGCTGGCACTGGCGGCGGGAGGACTTCTTCTTCTCGGCCTCCGGACGGCGGCCCGGGCGGCCGACTACGCCTCGCCGGAGCGACTCTATGCCGCCTCCCTGGCCGCGAGGCCCGGAAGCCCCCGTCTCTGGGTCAACCTGGGGGTCGAGCGGTTCCGCGGGAACCGGAACCCCGAGGCCGAGGCAGCATTCCGGCGGGCCCTGGACCTGGACCCGAACGATCCCGAGGCCCGCCTGGGACTGGGCCGGGTGCTTGCCCGGAGCGGCCGGTCCCGCGACGCCGAACGGGAATTCCGGGAGGCGATCCGCATCCGGGGATGGTTCCCGGTGGCCCAGGCCAACCTCTGTCTGCTGCTGGCATCCCAGGGCCGCGACGAGGAGGCCCTGGAACCTTGCGAAAGGGCCTGCCGGGACGGGATGGACGTCGAGGAGGTCCTTTCCCACCTTCAGGCCCGGGGTCAATGCCGCGCCACGGTGTCCAACGCCGACCCCGACGGCGTCAGGGGTTCACCACCGTGAAGTAGTAGGAACCCTTCCCCCGCGTCTCCTTCTTCTGGCCGTCGGGGCCAGAGACCTCCAGCGCGAAGGTCCCGTCGAAGTAGTACTGGATGGGCTTCGCGAACTTCCCGACGACGAAGCGGACCATCGTGCTCGAGTCCTCCAGGAAATCCTCCCTGCCGGTCATCCGGACGGCCTTGATGGCCCCCCGCAACCGGAGGTCGCCACCGGCGGACCGGAATTCCAGCAGCCTGGGTGCCTGGTACCCCTCCCGGTCGGGGTCCGTGTAGAAATCGGAAGTCCGGACCTCCGGCGCGAGGCTCTGGAACGCTACCTTCCCGTCCCGGAAGAACACGAGGAACCGGATCGGAGCCCCGTCGTATTCCGGCGGCGTCTCGACGTCGTGGAACAGGAAGACCTCCCGATCCCCGATCTGCCGGAACCGGGCCATCCTCCGGGCCTGCTCGTGGGTGCCGATGGACAGGACCTGGTGCTCCACCTGGGCCAGGCCACGGACCTCGTGGCGGGACCCGTCCTCCTTCACCACGACGGTCCCCTCGACCCGGGCCGCCGGGGCGGGCAGATGGAACATCCAGTATCTCCTGGCGGACCTCCCGTACTGGGCCCTGCCGCTTCCGGGCTTCCAGGGCGGAAAGAGGTTGGCCAGGCGGAACTCGGCCTGGAAGGACTCGTTCTCCAGGTGCAGCACCAGGGCATCGACGGGCCCCGACATTCGATTGGGTCCGAACGAGAGTTCGAACCGGTCCGAGGCCGCAGACCATCCCTTCCGGTCCGTCTCGAAGCGGTTCCGGATCCGGTCCTTCCCGGGCTGCTTGAACTCGGCCGTCACCGCCGCCCTGCCTTCCTCCACGCCCATGTTCGTCACCAGGAACTGGACGTAGGCGTTGTAGCCCCCCTCGAGGCGGAACACCACGGACCACCACTCGGAATAGAAGCGGTTTCCGCGGTTCTCCGGGGCGTCGGCGTGGGGCAGCAGGTCCTCCAGTCCGACCTCTTCGGGATCCCCGGAAAAGGCCTTCAGGGGATCGCCGATCGCCGGCCTGGAGAAGACTCCCGCGAACAGCAACAGCCCGATGATCCGTCCTCGAGATGCTGTCATCGCTCCTCCTTCCCGGGGGCTGGCGACCTCCCCCGGACCCGGCGGTCATTGTGCCGCTTCCGTGCCCCGGACTGCAAACGGCGATCCCCGGACGACCCGTCCTGCCCCGGGGGGACCTTGAACTGGGGCCTGACGCGAAGCAGAATCCGGGTCGCCTGTCTCGGGGAGGAATCCGATGCCGCCGGTCGAACCCATCGCGGGAACCACGCTGCACTGCCTCGGCTGGCAGCAGGAGGCCGCCCTGCGGATGCTCCACAACAACCTGCACCCCGAGGTCGCCGAGCGTCCGGAGGACCTGGTCGTCTACGGAGGCATCGGGAAGGCGGCCCGGAACTGGGACTGCTTCCGACGCATCGACACGGCACTGCGGACCCTGAGGGACGACGAGACGCTCCTGGTCCAGTCGGGAAAGCCCGTGGGTGTTGTCCCGACCCACCCCGAGGCCCCCCGGGTCCTCCTGGCCAACAGCAACCTCGTCCCGGCCTGGGCCACCTGGGAGGTCTTCCGGGACCTGGACCGGAAGGGGCTGATCATGTACGGCCAGATGACCGCCGGGTCCTGGATCTACATCGGTACCCAGGGGATTCTCCAGGGAACCTACGAGACCTTCGCGTCGGCTGCACGGACCCATTTCTCGGGGGATCTTCAGGGGCGGCTGGTGCTGTCGGCGGGCCTCGGGGGCATGGGGGGAGCCCAGCCCCTGGCCGTGACGATGAACGGGGGAGTCTTCGTGGGGGTCGAGGTCGATCCCCGCCGGATCGAGCGCCGGATCGCCACCCGCTACCTGGACCGCTGGACCGATTCCTTGGACGAGGCCTGGCGGTGGGCCCGGACCGCCACCCGGGAGAGGTTGCCCCTTTCCATCGGACTTTTGGGTAATGCGGCCCGGGTCTTCCCGGAGGTCCTCCGCCGGGGGGACCTGCCGGACCTCGTGACGGACCAGACGTCGGCCCACGACCTGTTGAACGGCTACGTTCCGGACCACTTCCCGCTGGAGGAGGCGATCCGGCTGCGATCCGAGGACCCCGAGGCCTACCTCGCCGCCTCCAGGGACGCGGTGGCCCGCCACGTCACCGCGATGGTCGGCTTCCACCGGGCCGGAGTGCCGGTGTTCGACTACGGGAACAACATCCGCACCCAGGCCTTCCAGGCCGGGGTCCAGGACGCCTATGCCTTCCCGGGATTCGTCCCCGCCTACATCCGACCGCTCTTCTGCGAAGGCAAGGGGCCGTTTCGCTGGGTTGCCCTGTCGGGGGATTCGGCGGACATCGCCGCCACCGACGACGCCATCCTCGACCTGTTCCCGGGTGAGGAGGGACTGTCCCGCTGGATCCGTCTGGCCCGGGAAAAGGTCGCCTTCCAGGGACTCCCGGCGCGGATCTGCTGGCTCGGATACGGGCAGCGGGACCTCGCGGGAGTGCGGTTCAACGACCTGGTGCGGACGGGGAAGGTCCGGGCCCCCATCGTCATCGGCAGGGACCACCTGGACGCCGGGTCCGTGGCCTCTCCCTACCGGGAGACCGAGGCAATGCGCGACGGGTCCGACGCGATCGCCGACTGGCCGATCCTCAACGCGCTGCTCAACACCGCCAACGGCGCCACCTGGGTCTCCCTGCATCACGGGGGCGGGGTCGGCATGGGCTACTCGATCCATGCCGGCGTGGTGATCGTCGCCGACGGCACCCCGGGACAGGAGGCGAGGCTGCGAAGGGTGCTGTCGGGGGATCCCCTGATGGGCATCCTGCGGCACCTGGATGCGGGCTATCCCGAGGCCCGGGATGCGGCCTCGCGCCACGGCATCCGGCTCCCTTGAACCCTACGGTTGGCAGGCATCCCGCCTCTCGCTGGCATTCCTGTTGGGCCGGGTGCGTGCGAAGAGGTGTCCGACCCTGCGGGGTCACTGGAGCGACTGGAGCCCTTCGCAGATCCGGGAGGAGGTGGCCACCAGTCCCGCGTACCCGACCACTCGGCTCTCGTCCCCATCGCAGTCCACGCTGGTGCTGTAGGACACCAGGACGCCGGAACGGGCTCCCAGGGCCTTGGCGGCCACCAGCATCGCCACGGCCCCTGCCAGCCCGCACATCGACACGTGGTGCTCCACCGCGGCCCCGTAGAGCCCCTTCGGGTCCAGCATCTGCAGCCGGTTCAGGACCATGCGGTCCTTCCGCCTCGCCACCTGCACCGGCTCCCGGTGCGACAGGTCGCTGCTGGCGACGATGATCGTCCTTCCTCCCGACGACCGGACCAGGGCGGCCAGGGCGGCGCCCAGTTCCTCGGCCAGGCTGAAGGACATGGTGCGCATGCAGATCGCCACCAGCCGGGCCGCCGGGTTCCGGGCGAGAAGGTACGGGAGATGGACCTCGACACCGTGCTCCTGCCGGTGCGCCTCGTCGTCGAATCGCGCCTCTGCGAAGCGGTCCACCAGGGCCGACGACAGGTCCAGGTCCAGTTCCACGGGGCCTGCCGGGGTCAGGAACGGACCGTCCCGTGCCACCGAGACCCGTTCCCCGACGCCCGTGTGGTTGGGGGACAAGATGATGACCCGATCGGGAATCTCCACTGCTCCCCAGGTGGCTCCGGCGGTGTTCCCGGAATAGGCCAGCGTGGCGTGGGGAACCAGCAGCCCGAGGGCGTCTCCGGGCACCTGGACCGGCGGGGACCGGGTCAGGCGATCCATTTCGCGGCGCAGTTCCTGCGGATCATCCGGATAGAACCGCCCTGCGAGACAGGCCTCCCGGGCCATGGCCACATCCCCGTCTTCCAGAAAGGCGGGACGTGCCCCCCGCCGGGGGCTAGCCTACTCCCCGGCACCGAGGATTTCCAATCGAACGGGGGAACGGGGCGGAGAGAGAGGGATTCGAACCCCCGGTGAGCAATGCCCACACCTGATTTCGAGTCAGGCGCCTTCGACCTCTCGGCCATCTCTCCGGATCAAGGCGGAACGTTCGGAACCTGGCGGAGAGAGGGGGATTCGAACCCCCGGTGACGGTTTTGCCGCCACACGCGATTTCCAGTCGCGCACCTTCGACCGCTCGGTCATCTCTCCGGATCCGGGATCCCGCTTTCCGCGGCCCTCCGCGGGCGGGACCTCCGCTTCTCAAAGAACGTTCGCAACAGGGACGCCGCCTCCTCCGCGGCGATTCCCCCCTGGACCCGACACCGGTGATTCAGCCGATCATCGGCGAGGATCGTGAACAGGCTCGAGGCCGCGCCGGCCTTTGGGTCCTCACAGCCGTACACCACCCGGCCCACCTTGGCCAGCACCAGGGCCCCGGCGCACATCGGGCAGGGCTCCATGGTGACCCACAGCGTGGCCCCCCGGACGGCGGCCGCCCCATGACGGACCATCGCCATCCGCATCGCCAGCACCTCGGCATGGGCGGTGGGGTCCCCGAGCCCCCGGGTGCGGTTGTGGGCCCGGGCCAGGAACCTCTCCCCCTGGAACAGGACGGCTCCCACCGGAATCTCATCCTCCTCCAGCGCCCGCCGAGCCTCTTCCAGGGCCATTTCCATGGCACGCCGATCGTCCACGATCCGCTCGTTTCCAAGGAGCCGGGGGCGGATGATACCGGAGGCCCCGGAGGTTCGTCAAATGGGATTTGTTCGCCGCCTCGCATCGCCCTCCCCGGCATTGCGTTCCAGCCCCAGGTCCCCCTATCATTCGGTGTTCCTGGAGGACCTGGAGGCGGCATGGCCGAGTTTCCCGGGAGCGGGAGGTTCCTCAACCACGGCGACGTCCGGGACTTCCGGGTCGGCGTGATCCAGGCGACGCAGAACCCCGACGTGCTCCGGGAGACCTCGGGGATGACCCTGCTGGCGACCCTTGGGGTCGAGAAGGCCTCCGGTCGCCTGTTCGTCCGGGACACGGAAGGGGCGCTGGAGATCCACGTCCTGGGGGGAATGGCCATCCGGGTCGAGGTGCCGGACGTGCCCTTCGAATCGCTGATCGCCCGGTGGCTCACCGAACAGGGAATCGCCTCCCCGGAGGCTCAGGAGAAGTCCCGCCAGAAGCATCCCGGCGCACCGCTGCTCCAGGCCCTCTACCAGGACGGATTCTGCGGAGCCCAGGACCTGGTCGCGGCCCTCCGGTCCATCCGGGAGGACCTCCTGGGCCGTTTCACCGTGGCAGGCACCGCGACCTATACCTGGACCCCGGGAACCCCTCCCAGGCGCCCGGACCCCGTGGGTGTGGACCTGGTGCTCTTTTCGGCGAACTCCCTCCGGACCATGACCCGCACCGCCTACGCACAGGACCTGGACGGGATCCTGAACCCCTTCTTCGGGCGCTACGTCTTCCCCTCGCCCAGGATGACCCCCGCCCTTCTCCGGGCCATCCTCCAGGAGAAGGAGCGCACGGTCCTGGAGCAGGTGGTGGACGGCACCGCGACGTTGAAGGAGGCGATTTCCCAGAGCCTGCTGACCCGGATCCAGACCGCGCGTCTCTTTCTGCTCTGCACCTTCCTGGGGCTCCTGGAATTCCGCGAGCAGGGCCTGCCGAAGGGCGGCATCGAGCAACTGGAACAGGAGTTGAAGACCGAACTGGAGCGCCTGAAGGGCGTGGACTTCTTCCAGCGACTGGGACTCCACTGGACGACCCATCCCAGGCACTACGGCGACGCCTGGCGGAAGATGGCGACCCGCTACGGACCGGAATCGCCCATCCGGGGCTATTCCCCGAAGTGCGCCGACCTGGCGGCCCAGCTCTTCTCCCTGTGCGAGGAGGCCTACCGGACCCTTTCGGATCCCGCCTCCCGGAGGTCCTACCGCCTCGATCGCTTCGGACCGGAGGTCCTCCGCTTCGGCTGCGACTTCCTGTACAAGCAGGCCCACATCTCGGCGTTCCGGGAGGAATGGGATCTGGCCCTGGAGACCATCGAGTCGGCCCTGGACGTCGTCGAGCGGCTGTACCGCACCCGGTTCCCTGGACACAAGTTTGTACCTGACGACGCCCGCCGGTCAAGGGGGGAGTCGACGCCGACGTTCATGCGGCCTCCTGGGGGCAGTCCCTGCGGGCCTGAGCTGGGCTCC
>JAGOKF010000085.1 GCA_017994695.1 Myxococcota bacterium
ACCGGCCGCCGGGCGGGTCGGGACTCGGGGGGACCACCGGATCGCGATGGCGGCCGCCGTGTTGGGCATCGCGGCATCGGGTCCCGTGCTGCTGGACGATCCCGGATGCGTGGCCATGTCCTATCCCGGTTTCTTCGCGGACCTGTCCTCCCTGGGGGTCCGCACCGAGGAGGTCCCATGAACACCTTCGGGCGCGTCTTCCGGGTGTCCCTGTTCGGGGAATCCCGGGGCCCGGGCATCGGGGTCACGGTGACGGGCTGTCCCCCGGGCATCCCCCTGGGTCCCGACGACTTCCGGACGGAACTGACCCGCCGGCGACCGGGCCCGCCGGGGACCTCGGGGCGCCGGGAGCCGGACCCGGTCGAGTTCCTCTCGGGGATGCGGGACGGGCACACCACCGGGGCCCCCCTGACCCTCTTCGTCCCGAACCGGGACCTCCAGTCCGCCGGGGACCCGCCGGACGGGGTTCCACGCCCCGGTCACGGGGACTTCACCCTGGGGGTCAAGTGGCAGGGCTGGAACGACCCCCGGGGCGGGGGCGCCGGATCGGGACGGCTCACGGTGGGGCTGGTCCTGGCGGGGGTCGTGGCCCGGCGCGTGATCCCCGGGGTCCGGTTCGAGGCCCGGGTGGTCGAGGCCGGAGGTCGTACGGACATCGACGCC
This sequence comes from Myxococcota bacterium, assembly GCA_017994695.1. Classification (GTDB taxonomy): domain Bacteria; phylum Myxococcota_A; class UBA9042; order DTJE01; family DTJE01; genus JAGOKF01. The sequence continues at coordinate 664 of JAGOKF010000085.1, forward strand.
GCGGTCCAGGAGGCCCTGGCGGCGAAGGACTCGGTCGGCGGCCTGGTGGAGTGCCGGATCGAGGGGGTCCCCGCCGGCCTCGGGGAGCCGTTCTTCGACGCGGTGGAATCCCTGCTGGCCCACGTGCTGCTGGCGATCCCGGCGGTCCAGGGCGCGGAGTTCGGGGACGGATTCCAGGCCGCCCGGATGCGGGGGTCAGAGCACAACGACCCCTTCGTGGGGCCCTCGGGCGAGACCGCGACGAACCATGCCGGCGGGGTGCTGGGGGGCATCACCAGCGGGCAGCCCCTGGTGTTCCGGGTGGCGGTGAAGCCCGCCGCCAGCATCGGTCGGCCCCAGCAGACCTGGGACTTCCGCCAGGGACGGATGGTGTCCCTGGAGGTCCGGGGACGGCACGACGCCTGCATCGCCCTGCGGCTGCCCCCGGTGGTGGAGGCCGCGGCGGCCCTCGTGCTGGCGGACCTCTGGCTGCTGCGCCGGACCCAGGTCGGGGACCCGCGGCTGTCCTCTCCGGAAGGCACACCCGGATCGATCCCCTGGGGTCGTGCCCCGACCCCCGACGCAGCCCCGGTCCCGGAGAATCCGGTTCCCACGGACACCGCCGGTTCCTCCCCCCAGGCGGACAGCCCCGGGCTCCCGGGGGGGACGGACCCGGAGATCCCCTCGGGGCCACCCGAGGGGGACCTCCAGGACCTCGAGGCGATTCGCCGGGAGATCGACGAGGTCAATTGGCGGCTGCTCCAGGCCTTCTCGGACCGGGGTCGGCTGGTGCAGCGGATGCGGGTCGTGAAGGAACGCCACGGGATTCCGATGCACAGCCCCGGGCGGGAGATGCGGATGATGGACGACCTGGTGGCCCGGAACCCGGGCCCCTTCCCGGACCCGGTGGTCCGGCAGTTCTTCCGGGAGGTGTTCCGGGCCTCCCTGGGCCTGATGGAGGATGAGTCCCGGCATGCCCTCCGGATCGCCCGCCAGCCGGGCCAGCCCGACCGGCGCATCGCCGTCGGGGATCGGGAAATCGGGGGCGCCCCGGTGCTGATCGCCGGTCCCTGCGCCGTGGAGGACGCCAGTCAGATGGAACTGGTGGCTTCCGGCATGGCGATGCTGGGCATCGGCTTTTTGCGGGGCGGCGCCTTCAAGCCCCGGACCTCCCCCTACGCCTTCCAGGGCCTGGGAGAGGAGGGGCTCCGTCTGCTCCGGGAGGCCGGCCGGCGACATCGCATGGTCACCGTCTCTGAGGTCGTGGACCCCCGCCACGTGGACCTCGCGGCCCGGTACGTGGACATCCTCCAGGTCGGCAGCCGGAACATGTCGAACTACGAACTGCTCAAGGCCGCCGCCGAGACGGGAATCCCGGTGCTGCTGAAGCGGGGGTTCGCCGCGACCCTCGAGGAGTTCCTCCAGGCGGCCGAGTACGTCGCCCTGGCGGGCAACGACCGGATCCTGCTGTGCGAGCGGGGGATCCGCACCTTCGGCCGGGAGACCCGCTTCACGCTGGATATCTCGGCCGTGCCGCTCCTCCGCCAGAGGACCGCCCTGCCGGTGCTGGTGGACGTCAGCCATGCCGCGGGCCGCCGGGACATCCTGGTCCCCCTGGCCCGGGCGGCCCTGGCCGCCGGAGCCCAGGGGGTGATGGTGGAGGTGCACCCGGCGCCCCACCTGGCCCGATCCGACAGCCAGCAGCAGATGGACCTCCGGGAGTTCGCGGCGTTCCTCCAGGGGCTGGCCGACCTCCTGCCCGGGGGACCGGCCCCGATGGCCCGACCGTGACCGCCGGGAACCGGGGAGGACCGGGATGACCGCCTGCGGAAAGGCCATCCTGAACGGGGAGCACTTCGTCCTCTACGGGGCTCCGGCCCTCGCGATCCCCCTGCCGGCCTGCCGGTTGCGCCTGGTTCCGGGACGCTCCACCGCTCCCGGCGATTTGCTGCCGGCGTGGCAGCGGGCCCGGGAGGCCCTGGGGCTGCCGCCGACCGGCGACCTGCCGTTCCGGGTCGAGTCGGACCTCCCGACGGCCTCGGGCCTCGGTTCCAGCGCGGCCCTCTCGGTGGCCCTGGTCCGCCTGGCGGCACGGCAATCCGGCCGGGATCCGTCCCCCGCCGAGGTCGCCCGGGCCGCACGGGAGGTGGAGCACCTGTTTCACGGGACCTCCAGCGGCCTGGACCCGGCCGTGGTGGCCTGGGAGGCCCCGATCCTCTGGACCCCCGGGGGGGAGCCCGAAGTCCTGCCTTGGTCCCGGCCCGACCTGGAGGTGGTGCTGGCCGTGGCCCCGGGATCCCGGTCCACCGCCGAGGCGGTGCGCCGGGTCCAGGACCATGCCGCGAACCACCCCGAGGCCTTCGCGGGATTCCTCCGCACGTCCCGGGCGCTGACCGAGGCCTGGGCCGACCGCCTCCGGCGGGGGAGGACCCCCGAGGGGGCCTTCCTCCGGGAGGCCCAGGCGATGCTCCGTGCGATGGGACTCTCGTCCCCGGCCATCGAGGCCCTGGTGGAGACGATGGAGGCCGCAGGGGCCATCGGGGCCAAGATCACCGGGGCGGGCATCGCGGGAGCCGTGCTGGCCCTGGGACACCGGGACCGGGTCGATGCCATCGTCGAGGCCGCCCGCCACGCCGGGGCCACCCGGGTCTTCCGGGCCGGCCTGGCGTGACCCACCAGGGCCCGGCGGTCAGAACCGGGCGCTCCAGAGTTGCACCATCCAGGAACGCGGGAGGGCGGCACGGTTCCTGGGGCCTCCGTGGGCCTCGGGGCGCAGCCAGTCGAGGCGTCGATCCTGCCACTCCCGGATCAGGGTCCGCTCGGCTCCCGAAGGGGTGGCCATCACCGCCACGCCCGGGACGAACAGCGCGAACCCGGCCCCTCCCACGGCTCCCCAGACGGCGATGGCCGGCGTGCGATCCTCCAGCCCGAACCACAGGGGGGTCCCGACCAGCACCGACAGCAGCATGAAACTGACCCCGAGGCCCACCATCGCCCGGCCGCCCGCCATGCGGCTCCGGGACGCGTCCAGGTATTCGTCGGCCAGTTGCCGGAACCCCCCGTCCCGCTCCAGCCGCTCCCGGACCAGGTCCGGGTCGTCCTGAAGGACCCGGATCACCTGCTGGACGGATCGCCGGTCCAGCCCCCGGGTCGCTTCCCGGGAGGCGCCCCGGGCCGCGGCCATCCCCGGGGTTCCCGACAGCACGGCCACCAGGGCCAGGAACATCCCCCGACCGATCCGGATCCCGATCGATCCCCTCATGGCGAGTCCCCCTGCAAGCCCCCGTTCGATCCCCGTTCCCGCCTGCAATCGAGGCCAAGGATAGCAGAACGGGACGATTCGGGGTCCCGTCCCCGGGGTCCCTTGCCCCGGCTCCCCGTTGCGATAGACTTCCTCCACGACGCGGAAACGGGAGGGGCCTCCCCAGGGAAGCCCCGCAGCGCGCCCCGAGGGGGATCATGGGACGACACCTCGCGATCGGGACCTTCCTGGTCGCCATGGCATTGGCCGCGGCCCCTTCTTTCGCAGAGAACGCCGAACGCCAGAAGGCGGCCCGATCCCTCTACGAGAAAGGGCGCGCCCGCTACGAGGCCGGGGACTTCCAGGCCGCGGTGGAACTGTTCGACCAGTCCCTGCGCCTCTACGCCACCCCCCATGCGCGCCTCTACCGGAGCGCGAGCCTGGCCCGGGCCGGAAACTGCCCCCTCGCCCTCGAGGGACTGGCCCTCTTCTCGGTCACCGACCTCCCGCCCAAGGCCCGGGAAAAGGGGGCAAGGCTCCGGGAGGAGGTGCTGGCCCTCTGCCCGGAGCCGACGGAGGCGCCGGGACCGAAGGACGCACCGGCGGCAGAGACTCCGGCGGTCCCCTTGCCGGCGGCGGAACCGTCCCGGGCGGCCGACCAGGCCGTCCCGGAGACAGCGAGCCTCCCGGATGGAGCCCCCCAGGCCCCCGAGCCGCAACCCTCCGGTCCTGCCGACCCGACCCGGGATCGAGCCGCTCCCCCGCGGCCGGAAAACGAGTTCCGGGTCGCCCGGGAAGGAGGGGACTACCCGGACCTTTCGGAAGCCGTCGCCCGGGTCCCCGACGGGGCGCGCATCGTCCTGGGACCGGGACGGCACCGGCTGGAACATCCGCTGCGGATCGTCCGCCCGGTCCACATCCTGGGGGCCGGGACGGACCAGACGGTCCTCGTCTGCGACGGCGAGGACTTCGTGCTGCAGTTCGAGGGGAAGGGGCCCTTCCTGCTGTCGGACCTCGCCGTCGAGCACGACGGGGTGCGGGCCGCCGCGGTGATCCAGGTGCTGTCCGGGGAGATCGACTTCCGGAGGATCCAGGCCACCGGCGCCATCCGCCACGCGGGGGGCCGACGGGGGGGCCAGGGCCTCCTGGTCGGCGGCGATGCCCGGGGGCAGGTCCTCTCGTCGGTCTTCCGCCGGAACGCCCTCCACGGCATCCAGGTGACCGGGAAGGCGGCGCTGAAGATCGAGGCCTGCCAGTGCATGGAAAACGGCCAGACGGGGATCTCGTGGTTCGAGTCGTCCTCCGGCAGCGCCCGGGACAACGTGGCGGATCGGAACGACCGCTACGGCCTGGCCGTCGTCCCGCCGGCCCGCCCCCAGATCAGCGGCAACCGGTGTCGCCAGAACCGGCGGGGGGGCCTCTACCTGGAGGAACCGATCCCCCTGGGGCCCGGAAACGACTGCCCGCTGTTCGAGCCGCGGAAGCCCGGAAAATAGGACCCCGGAAGCGCGGCCGACCCGGCCGTCAGAGTTCCCAGTCGTCGGTCGGGGCCTCCCGACCCGGGGCCTTCCGTTCCAGGCGCACGGTCCGTTCCGCCTGCCGCCGGGCCGCTTCCCAGTCGATCTCCAGGTCCGCCGACCGGAAGCCCTTCGCCTCGACCCGCAACCGGTGGGTCTGGCCGAAGGACACCACCAGGTCCAGGGGCAGGGCCCCCAGCACCGCCCCGTCGGGCTGTCGCCGGACCACCGCCCCCGGGGGCGTCCCGACGATCCGGACGGTGACCGGTTCCCGGGCGGGCTGGACCGGCCCCCCGGCATCCTCCGGGGCCACGGGGGCATCGGCCGCCGCCGTCGTTTCCGGCGCCCCGGCGTCGATCCCCCCGGCGTTTCCTGGGAGGTCCGCCGCCACCGGGGAGAGGGCCCCCGGCACCCCGTCGTCCCCGGCTCCCGCCCCGGGAATCCCCCCTGAACCCGGGTTTCCGAACCACCACCAGGCCCCGCCGCCGGCCAGCACCAGCGGGACCAGCAGCCACCACCAGCCGCGACCCCGGGAGACCCGGGCCGCCACGAGATCGGGGTCGGGGCTCGGCGCCGCCCTCGCGCCCCGGGACCGGGGCCCCTCTCCGGTCATCGGTCCCCGGTCCTTCAGGACCGGCGAGACCGTGAGGTCCGACGTCAGGTCCCGCGTGCCCAGCAGGGTCCCGGCCTCGTGAAAGGCCGGGCCGGCCGACGGGCCCGAGGAGGGGGCCTTCATGGCCCCGAGGGGAGTGGTCGGGGAGTCGGCCGACGCCAGCTGCTCCAGGAAGGCCACGTCGGTTCCCCTCCGGGGCGTCGGGACGGCCTCGGCGGGTCCCGGGCCGGGCAATCCCGTGCCCCGGATCGCCGCGATGCGCCGGAGCACCTGCTCCGCATCCCGGGGCCGGGTGTCCGGGTCCTTTCCCAGCAGGTCCATCACCAGGTCCACGAACTCCCGCGACAGTCCCTCCTGCCGCAGTTCCGACAGCCGGGGCGGGGGGTCGTGGAGGTGCTTCAGCAGCAGTTGCATCGGCGTGCCGGACGAGAAGGGAGGCACCCCGGCCGCCAGTTCGAACAGCATCACGCCCAGGCTGTACAGGTCCGACCGCCCGTCCACCTTGTCGCCCCGGGCCTGCTCGGGGCTCATGTAGGCCGGGGTCCCGATGGCCATCCCCGTCCGGGTCATCGTGTCGCCGCCCAGGTTCCTGGCGATGCCGAAATCCAGCACCTTCACGAAGTCCGGAGCCCCCAGCACCTGGAGCAGGAAGACGTTCTCCGGCTTCACGTCGCGGTGCACGATGCCCTTCTGGTGCGCCTCCCCGAGCGACGAGGCCACCTGCTCGGCGATCCGCAGCAGCCGCTCCTCCGGGAACATGCCCACCCGCTGCATCTCGGTCCGCAGGGACACCCCCTCCAGGTACTCCATGGCGAGGAACATCTGGCCGTCCTCGCTCTGTCCGAAATCGAAGACCCGGATCGTGTTGGGGTGCTTCAGGCGGCTGGCGGCCCGGGCCTCCCGGTAGAAGCGCTCGATGGCCTCGAGGTTCTGCCCCGCGTCCCGCCGGAGGACCTTCAGGGCCACGATGGCGTCCATCGCCAAGTGGCGGGCCCGGTAGACGGCCCCCATGCCTCCCTGACCCAGCAGGCCCAGGACCTCGTAGCGCTCCATGAAGACCCGCCCGACCAGGTCCTCCCCGCTCAGAGCGGCCTCGTCCACGGTGGTGATGCGGCAGGCGGGGCAGGTCCGCGCCTCGGTCCGGGTGCGACATTCGGGACAGACTCGCATTCCTGCCAGGCCTCGGAAGTCCCGCCTATCTTACCCCCGGGACGACCCCGGGGAAACCATGCAACCCCGGTTGCCAGGCCGCCCGGCCCGGGCCTACCATGCCCCTGTCCCGATGCCCGGTGGAGGCGACCATGCCCTGTCCGATCCCCTTTCCAAGGATCCTGGCCCTGGCAACGATCGCGCTGCTGGCGACGGCCGGCTGCGCCACGACCGGGTCCGGCCCGCGGGCCAGTGCCCCCGGAGGCCGGCCCGTGACCGTGTCCTTGGACCTTTTCGGCACGCTTCCCGACGGGACCGTCGTCACCCGGTACACCCTGCAGAACTCCCGGGGCATGACCGCCCGCATCATCACCTACGGCGCCACGCTGACGGAACTGCTGGTCCCGGACCGGAACGACGTCCCCGGGGACGTGGTGCTGGGGTTCGACGACCTCCAGGGATACCTCGACCGCAGCCCCTACTTCGGAGCCACGGTGGGCCGGGTCGCCAACCGGATCGCGAAGGGGCGCTTCAAGCTGGACGGCGTCGAGTACCGGCTGGCGACCAACAACGGCCCGAACTTCCTCCACGGGGGCCGGAAGGGTTTCGACAAGGTGGTCTGGACCGCCGAGACGGCCACCGCTCCGGACGGCGCCTCGGTGCGCCTGACCTACGTCAGTCCCGACGGCGAGGAGGGCTTCCCGGGCACGATGACCGTCCGGGTCGTCTACACGCTGACCGACGACAACGTGCTGCGGATCGACTACGCGGCGACGACGGACCGCGCCACCCCCGTCAACCTGAGCAACCACACCTACTGGAACCTCCGGGGCCACGGGGACATCCTGGACCACGTGCTGTGGATGGACGCGGACCGCTACACCCCGGTGGACGAGACGCTGATCCCCACCGGGGAAATCGCCCCCGTGGAGGGAACGCCGATGGACTTCACGACCCCGACGGCGGTCGGGGCCCGCATCGAGCAGGTCCCCGGGACGCCGGTGGGCTACGATCACAACTTCGTGCTCCGGAGCGGCGGCGGACGGCTGGCCCTGGCCCTGCGCCTGTCGGAGCCGACGACGGGCCGCACGATGGAGATGTGGACCACCGAGCCCGGCATCCAGTTCTACAGCGGCAACTTCCTGGACGGAACCCTGGCGGGCAAGGGCGGGGTGATCCATCCGTTCCACGGGGCGATCGTGCTGGAGGCCCAGCACTTCCCCGACTCGGTGAACCACCCGGCATTCCCGTCCACCATCCTCCGCCCCGGCCAGACCTACACCCAGACCACGCTGTACCGCTTCTCGGCGAAGTGACCCCTGCCGGGACGCCGACGGAAGCCGCTACCGGCTGACGACCTGGTCCCCGCGAATGAAGTAGTCCCACCCGGTGCGCCGGGCTCCGTCCTGGGGGCGCCGCAGCGTGATCGCGTGCTCGGCCCCCGGGTCGTCCACCTCGGGATGGTGGTAGAGGATCTGCCGCCCGGCGTCCCACTCGCATCGCCCATCGCTGATCCACACGAAGAACCCGTCGGGGTACTGCAGCAGGGGGACGAAGATCTCGGAAGGGGCCTGGGTCGCCTTTCCCCGGTACACCAGTTCGAACTCGCCGTAGGCGGGCACCTCGCCCTTGTCCGAGTCGAAGTAGTGCACGTCGGACCAGAAGCGCATCGACACCAGTTTCCCGGCCAGGGCGTTCGGGTGGGGCCGGTTCCAGCCGTCCACGGCACGCCACTGCCCGTCGGGGTCGATGATCGACAGGTCCTCGTGGTTCCACAGGTCGCCCCACTCCCAGTCGTTCTCGGGGTTGTAGTTCCACAGGATGCGGCTCACGCCGATGCGTTCCAGGGCCTCGAAGTAGTTGTTCAGCAGCATCGTCGTGACGATGTAGTCCTGGGCCCGGGCCGTCTCGATGCCGTTGAAGTCGAAGAACATCCCGAACTCGCCGAAGACGGCGGGCATGTTCCCCAGGGAGTGCCGCGCCGGGGCGAGGACCCGCTCGATGTCGGGCTGGTAGTCCCGGAAGCGGACCTCCTCGGGGCGGAAGGACCGGGGGGTGCGGATGAAGGACGGGTAGGGGTACATGTCGGGATACCAGTGCGGGGCGAAGACCACCAGGTCCGGGCGCGGCAGGTCCGGGGCCCTCATGGACCGGTCCCACATCCCCTGGGTGAGGCTGTCCGATCCGGCCAGGAACGTGCTGGCGGACAGCGCCGGCTCGATCCAGATCACCGCGTCCGGGTCCGCCTGCTGGATAACGGTCCCCATCCGCTCCCAGAAGGGCCGCATGTGGGTCTCCTCGTAGGCGATGTTCGCCGACAGGGCGGCCCCGAGGTCCAGCCGGTCCAGACCCCATTCGCGCAGCGTCTCGGGAGCCGTGTCGGGAGGCAGGATGCGGAAGCCGACCAGCAGCCGGAAGATCCGGTCCCCCTGGTCCTTCCCCAGGACGCCCTGCAGCATCCCCTTCGCCCCGTCGATCGCCCCGGCCTGCACGGCGGCGGCCACGGCGGCCAGGACCAGGAAGTTCGCGTTGGGCTCGTTGTACACGTCGTAGCCCGCGACGTTGGGCAGGTCCGCGACGGCCAGGGCCAGGGTCCTCCAGGCCTCGGCAAAGGCGTCCTGGAGGAAGTCCTGGACGTTCTTCCCGTCCCGCACCAGGCCCGGGAACAGGCTCCGGCCCGCGAAGAAACTGCCCCAGCACCGGGCCGCGTCGATGGAGATCGCGGCCGACAGGCCCCAGGAGGACAGCGGCAGGAAGTCGGAGGTCTCGTTCACCGAAAACGGCCCGGGCAGGTGCTCCTGGAAGTACCGCACGAACTCGGGGGAGAGGGGGCCGTCGGTGCTGCCGGTCAACGTGCGGACCGCCTCCACGAAGTCCGTGATGTCCCCGGTCTTCAGGCCGCTGACCAGGCGGGGGACGCCCCAGCCTGGGGAGGACAGGTCGCGCTCCGGGAGCGCGGCCTCGACCGCCCAGCGCGGCGCCCCGTTGCCGGACACGACGTCGTCGTATGGAGGCAGCAGCGCCGCCAGTATGTTCTCGAGGGACCCTGGGGTCCCGATCCTCGGGTGCTGGTTGTACCGGGCCAGCAGGAAGCGGCTGAAGTCGTCCTGGTGCATCTCCAGCAGGACCCGGATGCCGTGCCGTCCCGCCGCCTCCACGATCCCCCGGAGGTAGTCCACATAGGCGGAATCCACGGTGTCGGGACCGGTCGGCTGCAGACCCTCCCACAGGATCAGCAGCCGGATCGTGTTGAATCCCATCGACTGCATGGTCGCGAAGTGCCGGTCGGCCTGGTCCAGCGGGAAGGGGCGCCCCACGTAGGAGGGGACTCCCCGGCCATCGATGGACACGGGGATCTTGTCCGCCCCGCTGGTGTTGATGCCGTTCAGGAAGAGGTAGCGGCCGTGGCCGTCCTTCAGGTGATTCCGCTCGGTCGTGATCGGCGTCAGGGGGTAGGGATCCAGGTCGGGCGCCCCTCCGCCGCAGGCCATCCCCCAAAGCATCGCCACCAGCAGTCCCGGAACGCGCCGCACGATCCCCTCCCCGTCCAGGTTCGCCGGGCCGAGTATCCGGCACGGCCGGGCTGGTGGAAAGAGGGAATCGGGCCAGGGGAACCCGGATCAATGGCCGGGATCGGTTCCGGGCACGGGTGGATCCCAGGCCAGGCAGTCCAGTCCGAGGGTCCCCACGAGGCTCTCCGGGAAGGCCGGATCCTCCACCCGGGCCAGCCGGTCCTCGACGGCCTCCAGGCGCTGCAGGGCCATGGACCGGGCCTCGGGGGTGCAGGCCGTGCATCCCCGGACGAAGTCCCGCAGAACCTCCCGTCCCCGCCGGAGGTGGTCGCGTTCCCGGTCCCGGTACCGCACCAGCCGGTCCCGGTACCAGTCGGAGGCCAGCACCCGCTCCCGGGCGAACAGTTCCCGGAACGCGGGATCCTGCCAGTCCTCCCCGGCGAGGCGGCCCTCGGCAAGCCGTTCCAGCAGGGCCTTCAGGGGGGGGATGGCCAGCCCCGCGCTGCCGTCCTCGATCCAGTGGCGCGCGACCCGCTGCTGCATCTCCACGATGTGCCAGACCCCGTCTGCGAAATGGTCCAGGTCCTGCTTCTCCGGCCGGAGCACCTCCTCGGGGAAGACCGCCGTGGGGTTGTCGAAGAGGCGCCCCAGGACCTCGGCGGCGAACAGGGGCGTGATCCGCCACCCCAGGCGGCTCGCAGGGACCAGCCGTCCCCGGTGGTGGAAATCCCGGACCGGCTCCAGGTAGCCCCGGGCGATCATCCGCCGGGGATCCCGCTCTTCCGGGTCCATCCGGCACCACAGTTCCGGGATCAGCAGCGAGAGATCGTGATCGACCCGGTAGCGCGGGCCGACGAACCCGGCGGCCGTCGTGAACCCGCCATGCCCGGTCAGGATGAAGGACAGCAGCGCGTTGTTCACGTCGGCGACGGGGGGCAGGGCGTTGAACGGCCCCTTCGTCAGCGCCCCTTCGCTGCCGGCGCCGGTCGTCGAGGGGCTCTTGCCCGACAGGGAGCACAGGAAGTCCGCGAACAGTTCCGGCAGTTCCTGGAAGTGGATGGGCCCGTAGACCGCCAGGGGACGGATGTCGCTGCCCGGCTCCCGGGGGTTCAACCGCCGCCCGGGCAGGATGGCCCCCACCGGATGCAGCACCGGATCGGGCCAGGGGATGCGCCTTGCGAGCCGGGGGCCCAGGTCCGCCAGCACCCGGGCCAGGGGGTCCCGGCGACTGGGGTCCGGCTGCAGGTACCGGGGATTCTGGGAGGGGCGCCCCTCGACGACCCGGGGGCGATCGCTGGCGACGAACCACTCGAAGCGGTCGTCCTGGGCCGTTTCCCGAATCCACTGCTGCATCGGGGGCGTGTACCGGTCCAGGTCCACGACCCGATCGGCCATCGCCCGAGCCTCATGAACCGGCAACGGTTCGAAGTTGCTGACGAAGTTCCCCTCCCGGGCCAGGTCCCGCTCGGCCTGCCGATCGGCCCCGCGGTGGATCGCGTCGTCGGGGCGCTGGAAGAAGTGCCGTTCCAGGTTGTGGCAGAACTTCACCGAGGAACCCGGAAGCCCCGGGGGCAGGCGGTGGGCGCACCGGGAGGCGGGCAGCGTGATGCTGGCGGTGATGTCGTCCTCCATCTGGACCTTGCGGGCCGGCATCACGTCCTGGCGCATCTTGAAGACCCATCGGCGCCCCTCGGGGGTGTATCCCACCCGCAAGTAGGTCCCCAGCAGGGGGCGTCCCTCGAACAGGAACAGGTTGCCCGTCGTGCCGTTCATCACGTCCACGCCGAAGTGGGACTCCCAGTCCTCGCCCCACTCGGGCAGGTAGAACCGCTTGACCAGGTACACCAGGGCCTTGATCCGTTCCGGGATCCCGCGAATCCAGGCGTTGTAGTCGTCGGTGTAGTCCGGGGAGGGGGACAGCAGGGCGATCACACTCCCCAGGGATCGATCGAGGGCCAGCAGCGGCCGGCTCGCCGCCCCGGACCGGCGGGCCGGATCCCGGAAACGGTCCCCGTAGCACCGGCCGATGATCTCCCGGACCCGGGCCAGGTCGGCCTCGTAGTCCCCCACCACGACCGGGGCGAAATGGCACTGGTTCCAGAGCGACTTGGAGATCTCGGACTTGCCTCCCCCCGAGACCGTGCAGGGCTTGTGGCAGAAGAGGCCCTCGGGGGCCGTGCCGATCAGCCGCCAGGCCCTCGATCCCCGGTGACGTTCCATCCGGACCTGGTATCCCGAGGGGTGCACGTAGACCTCCTCGGGACGAAGCGGGATCACCCGGTCCTCCCCGGCGATCCGGAAGCGGGCGGCCTGGTCCTCCAGTCCCAGCACCGCGTCCTCGGGGATCAGCACCACGGCCGGGTGGTCCCGCAGCCTGGCATGCCCCTCGGGCTCCCGGAGAACCCGGTCCCCCAGGAGGGCCAGGGCGCCCTCCAGGGTGTGTCCTCCTCCCCGGAACGACAGGTCGGGCACGAACCGGGTGCCGTGGTTGTAGGACGCGAAGACCAGGGCCCCTCCCGCGTGCTCCTCCTCGGCCAGCCCCGCCAGGTTGGCCGCGAAGGACACCTGGCTCTTGACCTCCTTCTTGGCGTACCCGAAGTAGGAGTCCGCGATCAGCGTCACGATGCACCCCCGGGGCCCCCGCAGGGTGACCTTGAAGGGGCGGCCGTCGTTGTACCGCTCGTCGGGGTCCGCCCAGCACATGCCGTCCCGCCGCTGGCGATCCGAGGCCTCCTCGACCCGGGGCAGCCCCAGGTCCCGCTTGCGGAGGCCCGAGAGGTGGGGGGCCAGCAGGATGAGCCCGCTGTGGCCGGTCCACCCCAGAGGATCGAGGGCCGCGTCGTTGACCGCCAGCCAGGGGTCCCCGGCGTTGCCGAAGATGTGCTCCAGGAAGTCCAGGCTGGCGACCAGGGACCCGGGGGCCAGGACGTGGATCTCCATCGTCCGCTCGTCCCAGGCGCCGGGAACCGCCGGCTGGACGACCGGACGCAGGTACAGCGACACGAAGGCCCGGGCGGGCGGGTCCTCGCCGGCGGTGAAGGGCAGTTCCAGCCGGTCGGTGTCGGGCCTCAGGGCGGTCTCCAGCAGCCGCCGGAAGGTCTCCCGGGGAACGGCCTTCTTGTCGTGGGGAACCGGGAAACCGGAATCGACCACGTGGAACACCCCCTCGGTGGTCCGCCGGTCCCGGGCGGGGTTGTGCAGGATGCCGTTCCGGATCCGGAAGGACTCCAGGTCCGGGGTCCGGTGCCGGTGCCGGTCCGGGGGCAGGGACATCTCCCGGGCCATGCCGGGGCGGTCCAGCACGAAGGCCTCTCCGGGAAGCCTGGGAACGGGACCGAACCCGTCCGCCAGTTCCTCGTCCAGGAAGGCCTGAATGCGGGCGTCCACCGGGGCCAGGTGCCCGGCCAGCAGGCGCCCCCGCTCCCGGTGGTGTTCCAGCATCTCCCGGGCCATCTCGACCAGGGCGGTGCCCTCCCCCCGGAATACCGGCAGGCCCATCGCGGCCAGTTTCAGGTTGATGTAGGCGATCCTGCGGCCGCGATCCGGGTCGTCGACCATCTTCCCTCCGGGACCGGGGAGGCCTTGACGATAGAAGCGCCGCGGAAAAGGGGCAAGCAGGGGGACTCGAGGCCCCTTCCCTATCGCGACCTTCGCACCATGCGCACGGCCAGCGACGACAGGGCCTCCCCCCGTTCCCCCATCTCCCGGAGGTCCTCCAGCACCTCCTCCAGCAGCGCCAGGGCGAACTCCCGGGAACCCTGAAGCCCCAGGAGGTCCACCGACGTCGTCTTCCCCTGGGTCCGATCCTTCCCCGGGGTCTTCCCCAGTTCCTCGGGGGTCGCCGTGACGTCCAGTACGTCGTCCATCACCTGGAATGCCATGCCCAGCCGCTCGCCGCAACGGGTCAGGCGATCCAGCATCCCGGCATCGGCCCCTCCCAGGATCGCCCCGCACCGCATCGCGGCCCGGATCAACGCCCCCGTCTTGCCCCGGTGGACCAGTTCCAGTTCCTCCCGGGACAGGGTCCGGCCCGTCCAGAGGACGTCCCGCACCTGCCCTCCGACCATGCCCTCGGCCCCGGCCGCGGCGGCCATCTCCGCGATCACGCGGATCCCGATCTCCGGGGACTCCCGGTAGGCCCGCCCCATCCAGGCGAAGGCCTCGGTCAGCAGGGCATCCCCCGCCAGGATCGCCAGCGCCTCGCCATGACGCCGGTGGCAGGTGGGCCGCCCCCGTCGGAGGTCGTCGTCGTCCATGGCCGGGAGGTCGTCGTGGATCAGGGAATAGCAGTGGATCATCTCCAGGGCGCAGGCCGCGGGCAGCGGGTCCGGCCCCTCCCCGGGGAACAGCCGCCGGGTCGAAAGCAGCAGCAGCGGCCTCAGGCGCTTGCCCGGTCCCAGCAGGGACCAGGCCGCCGCATCCCGGAGCGCTTCCGGCCCTCCCCACTGGTCCAGGTACCGGGCCAGCGCCTCCTCCACCCGGTCGCGCATTTCCTCCAATTCATCGGTCATCCCGGCCTCCCTCGCCCGCCTGTTCCTCCCGCCGATACAGCCTCCAGCGCCCGGACTCGCACACCGGTTCCCGCGTCACCGGGATTCCCGCGAGCAGCATCGCGTCCAGGGGGACCGGATCGCCCTCCGGGGGCCGGACGCGCCGAGGCCCGTGGACCAGGAAGTACTCCACCGGCGCGGCCACGGACGGGTCCTCGAGGGGTCTCGGGGCCCACAGGAAGACCGGCGGCGGAGGCCCCAGGCCCGCGGGATCCTTCCAGCGGACCATCGCGGTGGGCAGCGCCTCGATCCAGTCCCCGAAGACGCGCCCCCGGTTCCACTGGGCATGCCAGGCCCCGGCATGGAGGTACAGGGGATACCGCAGGTCCGGGTCGTCCCGCAGGAACGGAAAGGGCATCAGCAGGCTTCCCGGCCGGGCCCGGGACAGGCACTCCCGGGCACCGGCGGACCGGTCCGAAAAGCGGGCCGAGGCGACCCCCGCCAGGCCGGCTGCCACCAGGCCCAGGACGGTCGCACCGGCGACGAACGCCCGGGGGAACCGCATCGAACTCGCCAGGGCGGGCAGCAGGAAGACCCCGGCGAACACCAGGAACCGGGGATAGACGAAACTCAGTTCCGCGACGTCCTGGGGCAGCACGAAGTAGGCCGCCAGCATGAAGGCCGCAAGGCCGCCCCACCGCAGGCGCCGCCCGCGCGACTCCCCCCCCCCGGGCCTCCCGGCCAGGCCCAGTCCCGCCCTCCCCAGGAAGCCCAGCGTCAGACCCGCCTCCC
>JAGOKF010000013.1 GCA_017994695.1 Myxococcota bacterium
CCCCGAGGCCCCGCCCTCCCGGGCCTGGTGGAAACTGGAGGAGGCCCTGCTGTGCACCGGCCTGCATCCCCGGCCCGGGGAGAAGGCCGTGGACATCGGCTGCTCGCCGGGAGGGGCGTCCCTGGCCCTGCTGCAACGGGGCCTCCTGGTCTGGGGCGTGGACCCGACGCCCGTCGATCCCTCCCTGTTCCGGCGGCCGGGTCCCGGGCGCTTCACCCACCTCCAGAGGCCGGTCCAGGCAGTCCACCCCGGGGACCTCCCCCGGGATCTCCAGTGGATGGTGGTGGACATCAACGAGGGCCCCGACCGGGTCCTGCCGGAGGTCCGGCGACTGGTCCGGGGACAACGCCTCCGGGGCCTGCTGGTCACCGTGAAGGCGAACCGCCTGGAGGTGGCCGACCGGATCCCGGACATCGAGGCCGCCCTGCGGGACCTGGGCTTCCGGGAGGTGCGCCTGTTCCAGGGATACCACCATCACCGGGAGTTCCTGGCGGCGGCCTGGGGTCAGCGGGGATAGACCTTCCGGTGCTTCGGGTCGTACTCGACCCGGTCCACCACCTCTCCCGTCGGGTCCATCAGCGTCGCCACGTCCCCCCGGTTCGACCACATGGGCCGGGCCTGGCGCCAGAAGAGCCGGATGGGCTGGTCCGGGGAGGTCTGGTCGTCCCCGGACCCGCTGGCCAGCGTGACGGTGTGGCCACCGGGGACCACCACGGGCCCGAAGACGTACCGGTCCCCGTGCTCGTTGCTGACGATCCAGCCCTCGAGGGACCGCGGCTCGGCTCGCAGGTTCGCGATCCGCAGGTACTCGGCGTTCAGGTCCGCCGAGTCGTCGCCGATGGGATTCGCGTGGAACGACGTGATGTGGAAGTCGCCCCGGTACCGGTCCGTGGCCCAGATGCCGACCCGCCGGGCCCGGGCCCGTTCCTGGACCTCCAGCAGCCTGGCGGCCTCCTCCCGGTCCACGGGGGGGATCAGGAAGACGTGGGCGAGCCCGGCCTCCACCAGGGCCGATGCCAGGCTCCGGTCCCCCACGCGGATGTCCGTGACCAGGCGCCCGTAGCGGTCCTTCCGGTCCTCCCGGACCCGCACGTCCTTGCGCCCGACCATCCCCAGGGCGAACTCCCGGGCCTCCAGCCCCAGGGGCTCGTCGATCTCGGGACAGTTGACCCCGCCCAGGCGGACCCGCTGCCGCCCGGCCAGCACCACCGTGTCCCCGTCCACCACCCGCTCGACGAAGGCCGGGACATAGGGATCCCCGGAGGCCTCCCCGGGGACCCGGGGCGCGGCGCAGGCGCAAAGCAGGGCCATCCCCAGCACGCCCGCCGCGAAATCCAGGATCCGGGACCTCCGCCCCATGGCCGCCCGCCTCCCCGGGCCGATCTCAGGCCCCGTGGCGCTTCCGGGTGTTGCGGACCAGGTGGGCCACGATGTAGGACAGGAAGAACCCCATCATGCCCGCCAGCGCCACGATGTAGATCCGCTCCACCAGCCCCGGCAGCCAGTGCCGCTCCCGGGCCAGGGCCGCGTGGATGCGCCCGGTCTGGATCGGCCGGGAGACGTCCTCGATACGATGGCACTTCCCGCAGGTCTTCGGGAGGTTGTCCGGGTGGGTCGAGGCCTTCGGGTCCGTGTGGGCCCGGATGTCGTGGGCCTCGTGGCACGATGCGCAGTTGGCCACCCGGGTGTCCCCCAGTCTCGCCGAGGCCCCGTGGTAGGACTCCAGATAGGTGGATTCCCGGGCCTCGGGGATGCCGTAGCGGTTCAGCATCGCCGCCTGGGCATGGCACTTGAGGCAGGTCGCCGCGACCTTCGAGGCGTAGGTCGAGGACTCGGCCCGGTAGTGGGACTGGATCGTGTGGGACCGGTGGCAGTCGGTGCAGACCGGGACGTCCAGGTTCCCCTCCTCCAGGGGCTTGCCGTGGACGCTCTGGCGATAGAGGTCCAGCACGCCCTGGTGGCACTTCCCGCAGGTCCCGGGCACCCGGGCCCGGGCGATTCGGTTGCGCTCCGAGTCCCGTCCGTGCTCGATGTCGTGGAACCCGTGGCAGTCGCTGCACGTCGCCGACACCAGCAGGCCCGACCGGCTGATGGCCAGGCCGTGCACGCTGCCGAAGTAGTCCTTCACGGCCTGCACGGACTCCGGCGGCAGGCCCAGGTCGGTCCGGGTGTGGCACTTCGCGCAGGTCTCGGCCTGGGCCAGGCGGTGGACCGTGGACCGGGGGTCTTCGGGCCGCCGGATGTCGTGCCCCCCGTGGCAGTCGGAACAGGTCGCGGCCTGCTCGGCCCGGGACTGCCCGTGCCAGGACTCCTGGAAGACCTTCCACTCCCGGTCATGGCAGGCGCCGCAGCGCGTGGCGATGCGGCGATGACGGCCGTGATTGCCCTGGCTGGAGGTGACGTCGTGGGTCCCGTGGCAGTCGATGCAGGAGGGACCGTCGTCGCCGGCCTCGCCGTGAACGCTGGCCTTCAGGGCCTCCGGCGCCTGCTGGTGGCACCGCACGCAGTCCACCTTCGGGGGCTTCGGGTGCTCGTCGTCGGCGACCTCCACGTCGCCGTGGCACGCCACGCAGGGGCCGTTCCCGCTCCCGCCTCCCAGGCGCAGGTGGGGCGACTGCCGGAATCCCTCGTCCGACGCCACCTCCGAGTGGCAGTCCAGGCAGGGCGCCTCCGCCCGGGCCCCGGGCAGAAAGGCGATCCAGGCGACGAGGAAGGCGATTCCCTGGAAACCGATCCGGTGCCGCCCTTTCATGACCGCACCTCCTCGCGGCCCTCGGCCACGGCCGGCCTTCCCGTCAGGGCCTCGTACCACAGCGGGTGCTCCTCGATCATCTCCTCCCGGCCGATGCGCCCCGTCAGCCAGACCCGGCTCATCGGGAACACCCCGGGTCGCCAGTGGACGTTGTACATGTGCCAGATGGCGATGGTCAGGATGGCCAGGATGGCCTCGTACCGGTGGACCACCTTGGCCAGGTCCACCACCCAGAGGGGAGCCACCCGGAGCACCGCGTCGGTGAACCACAGCACCAGTCCGCTGAGGACCATCACCAGCGTCCCCCAGACCACCCCGAAGTACTCGAACTTCTCGAAGAAGGTGTACTGGCCGGCCCGGGGCTTCTCCCGGCGCAGCCCGAAGGTGAAGAGGATGTTCCCCCAGGCCTCCTTCAGGTCCCCGGGGATCCGGGGCAGGATGGCCCGGAAGTTCCGGTTCCCGTCCTCGGTGTAGAGGATGTAGCCCACGTGGTAGATGCTGAGGCCCATCAGGGCCACGGCGGCGATGCGGTGCATCAGGCCCCGGAGGTAGGAGGAGTCCTCGAAGAAGAACACCCCCCGGAAGGTGTCGGGGAAGAAGAGGGGCACCCCGGTCAGGGCCAGCAGCGTGAAGGTCACCACCATCACGAAATGCTGCACCACCACGGGCCGGGTGAACCGGAGGAAGCCGCGACGCTCCTCTGCCGCCCGGATCCGCTCCTCGCGGATGCCGGCCAGGCGCTCCACGAAGGCCCGCAGTTCCTCGGGCCCGAAGGGCTTTTCGATGTAGTCCAGCGCCCCCAGTTTCATCGCGTCCACCGCCGATTCCACCGAGGCGTAGCCCGTCATCATCGCGAAGTCCGCGTCGGGGCGCAGTCGGCGGCCCTGCTCCAGCACCTCGAGCCCGCCCATCCCCGGCATCTTGAGGTCCGTGAAGACCAGGTCGAAGGTCTCCTCCCGGAGCCTCTCGAGCCCCGCCTCCCCGGAGGGGGCCACCGCCACGTCCCACCGGTCCGGTTCCCCCTCGAAGACCTTCCGGAAACTCTCCCGGATGACCTCCTCGTCGTCGATCACCAGCAGGCGCCTGCGCATCCTGGACATCTCCGTCGATCCTCCCTGTCAGGAACCCCTCGAACCCTCGTTGGAATCCCCATCCAGTGGCAGCGACACCCGGAAGGTCGTTCCCTTCCCCCGGTGGGATTCCACGTCGATCTGGCCGCCGTGATCCGTGACGATGCCCCAGGAAATGGACAGTCCCAGGCCCGTTCCCTTGCCCTCCTTCGTGGTGAAGAAGGGCTCGAACAGGTGGGGCAGGTCCTCGGACCGGATGCCCGTGCCGGTGTCCGCGACCTCGATCCAGGCCGTCCGGCCGTCTGCGGACACCCCCTTCCGCACCCGGAGCCGCCCTCCCCCGGGCATCGCGTCCAGGGCGTTCACCATCAGGTTCACGAGCACCTGCTGCATCCGGGAGACGTCCAGCCGCATCCCGGGCAGTTCCGGGCCCTCCACCGACAGTTCCACCCCCTGCTTCAGGGCGATGTGGCGGATCATCTCCAGGGCCTGTCCCAGGGGGACGTCCAGGGAGGCCCGGGACCAGTTCGGTTTCGCCTGCCGGGCGAAATCCAGCAGCCCCTTGACGATTTCCCGGGCCCGGGCCGCCTCGCGGTACAGGGTCTCCAGGTCGCCCCGCCGGGGATCCTGGGCGTCCATCCCCTCCTTCAGGTTCCCGGCGATCAGCATCACCCCGGTCAGGGGGTTGTTGATCTCGTGGGCGATCCCGGCGGCCAGGCGTCCCACGACCCCCAGGCGTTCCGTCTGTAGCAGCCGTCCCCGGGTCTCCTTCAGGCGCGCCGTCATCTCGTTGAAGGCCCGGGCGACCTCCCCCAGTTCGGTGTCCCCCAGGTCCGCCACCCGGGCGTCCAGGTTCCCCGAGGTGACCTGCTGGATGCCCCGCACCAGCCGCCGGACCGGCCGGGTCACCAGTGCCATCAGCAGCAGCAGCACGACCGCGGACAGCCCCGCCAGCAGCGCCAGCGCCCCGATCAGGACGCCCTCCCGGAAGCGGCCCATCGCCGCTTCCATCCGCCGCAGCGACAGGCTCAGGTCCACGACCCCGAGGACCTTCTGGCTCGGGGGATGGACGTGGCAGGGGGCCGAGGAGCAGTCCGGGGCATTGTACAGCGGCTCCACCAGCGTGAAGACCCGGTGGCCCCGGGCGTCCCGGTAGGTGGTCGCCCGGTCCTCCCGGGCCAGGGAGTCCAGCGGCCGTTTCCCCGCGTGACATCCCCGGCAGGCATCGTCGGTGGTGGGCACCTTCCGCCCGGCCTCCCCGGGGTCCGAACTGAAGGCGATGACGCCGTCCTTGTTGAAGATGCGGAAACTGGAGAGGTCCTCCCCGGTGGCCAGGTCCCGCACCGCGGCCCCGATGGACTCGCGGTCGTTGCGGAGCATCGCGTGGCGGAGGCTCCGGACCAGCAGGTCCGACAGGCGATGGCCCCCCTCGTACACCTCCTCCAGCACCTGCCGTTCCATGTGCCGCACGGCGAGGTACGACCCGACCCCGAGTCCCAGGGCCAGGGCGATCGCCACGGCCGTCATCACCCGGAAACCGATCCGTCTCCGCAAAGGTTCCTGCCCCATCGGCGCCGGGATGGAGTGTAGGGGCAGGGCCTTCCCCCCGTCAACAATTCCGGTATGGCCAGGTCCGAATTCCCCCGGGGCTCCGAACCCGGCGATCCGGGATACAATCGCGTCCTCCGGATCGGACCGGAGCCACTGGAACCAGGAGGCAGCAAGATGAGAACCCTCTGGATCAGCCTGATGGTGATGGCCCTGGCCGCTTGCGCGAAGAAGGCGCCGGAAACGCGTCCCGAGGCGCGCCCGGCCGCCGCCCCGGCCCCGGCCGCCCAGGCCCCCGCTCCCGCCCCCGCGCCCCCCGTCGAGGTCGTCCTCGACACGAACCTCGGGGAGATCGTGCTCGAACTCCACCCCGACAAGGCACCCAAGACGGTGGAAAACTTCCTGAAACTGGCCCGCCAGGGCTTCTATGACGGGATCCTGTTCCACCGGGTGGTCCCGGGGTTCGTGATCCAGGGCGGGGACCCCAAGACGAAGGACCCGGCCCTGAAGGCCGAGTGGGGCACCGGCGACCCGGGATACCGCTTCGCCGACGAGCCCGTGAAGGGGGAGTACACCCGGGGGGCACTGGCGATGGCGAACTCGGGACCCGACACGAACGGAAGCCAGTTCTTCATCTGCCTCCAGGACCTGTCCGGGCGGCTGCCGAAGAAGTACAACTGGTTCGGCCAGGTGAAGTCGGGCATGGAGGTGGTCGACCGGATCGCCGCCCTGCCCCGGGACGACCGGGACTGCCCCACCGAGCCCGCCGTGATCCGGAAGGCGACGGTCCGGGACTGACCCCCGCCCTCATCCCCGGAACACCTGCCACGCCAGGCGCACCAGCAGGGCCAGGACCACCAGCAGGAAGAAGCGCCGGACCCAGGCGGAACCGAGCCGCACCGCGACCCGTGCCCCCAGCAGTCCCCCGGCGAGGTTGGTGGCCGCCAGGGACAGGCCCAGGGCCGGCAGCCAGGCCCCCCGGCTGCCGAACAGCGCCAGCGCCCCCAGGTTCGACCCCAGGTTCGCCACCTTGGCCAGGGCGCTCCCCTTCAGGAAGTCCATCCCCAGGGCCCAGACGAAGAGCAGCAGCAGCAGGGAACCGGTCCCGGGACCGATCAGGCCGTCGTAGAACCCCATGCCCAGGGCGATCAGCGCCGCCGTGCCCCGCTCGCCGTTCCGTCCCATCCGGGGGCGGGACGCCGATCCCAGGGAGGGGCTGAGGACCACCACCCACCAGACCCCGAAGAGCACCCCGACCATCACCGGCCGGAACACACCCGGGTCCAGCAGCCACGTCAGCCGGGCGCCCGCGGCGGCCCCGAGGATCGCCGCCAGCAGGGGCCCCGGGACGTCCCCCGGACCCAGCAGTCCTCGCCGGCCGTACTGCCACGCCGCCCCGCCGGTCCCCACCACCGCGGCCATCTTGTTGGTCCCCAGCACCGTGGGCAGGGGGGTTTCCAGGGGCAGGCCCAGCAGCAGGGCCGGCAGCAGGATCAGCCCGCCGCCCCCGGCGATGGCGTCCACGAATCCCGCCAGGCCCGAGGCCGCCAGCAGCCAGGCCATCACCTCCCAGTCCGGCATGGCCCCCTTCCCCTGTCGAAAGCCGGTCGATTCCTCGGTTGGAAACCCGCCGATCCCCGGTCGTCTCCCCGTCGGACCCCGTCGGACATGGCACCGTACCTCCCGGAATTCGTTCCGTTCACGGGGCTGTCGGCAACGGGGCCCCCGGACCCGACCCGATCTTCCGACAGGCCAGGGGTCCGACGCCCTCCAGGATCCGGGGCAACAGCGTTTCCTCCGGCGATCCCGGATCGAAGAAGAAATGCAGGTGGATCACCCCTGCGGGGTCCTGGCGGTGGGCGCTGACGCCCCGGTTCCCGCCGGCGGCGGCCTGCTCCACCACCGCGAAGCCGTTCCCCCCCTCCCGGATGGACATCCCCGGTTCCCCCTCGGTCGCCTCCCGGATGAGGTCCGCCATTTCCCGGGCGTCCCCCGGGGCCAGCGGCCTGGATCCCTCGGGCCCGATCCGCTTCCAGGTCTCCCCGCACTGGACCTGGATGGCCGCCAGTTGTCCCGTGCCCCCGGCGAAGGCCGGCGCGCTCTCGGGGTTCCCTTCCCGGACGTCCATCCAGGTGATCGGAATCTCCAGGGGGATCTCCCAGGCCGCTCCCTCGACGTTCCCCCGGACCGTCACGGCCCGCACCGGCAGCGTCTCCCCCAGGGGCCGCTGCCAGGACCGGTGCAGCCCGAAGGCCCCGGCGGCCATCGCGGCGATGCAGGCCGCCGCGACACCCGCCGCCGGAAGGATGCGGAAACGGGAGGGACGACGGGAGGTTCCCGCAGCCACCAGCCCCCCCAGGAACCCGCCCCCGTGGGCCGAGAGGCTGATCATCGGCAGCGCGGCTCCCAGCAGCACGTTGGCCAGGAGCGTCTGCAGGAAGGTCCGGAAGTTCCGACGGAACCATCGTCCCGGGAGCATCCGCCGGCCCCGCCAGAGGGCAAGGCCCCCCGCCGCGAAGACGCCGGCGATGGCCCCCGAGGCCCCCACCAGCACCTGGTCCCGCCCGGTGGCCATCGCCAGCAGCCCGCCCGAGATCCCCGACACCAGGTAGGTCCAGACCAGGACCCGGGGCCCCAGGAGGCGCTCAACGATGCCGCCCGCGTAGGCCAGGAAGAGCATGTTCACCAGGAAGTGCACCGGCCCCGCATGGAGGCTCATCGAGGTGACGAGCCGCCAGGGGTCCGGGCCGAAGACCCGCGAGGGCACGGCCCCGCCCCACCGGAACAGGTGGGTCCCGTCCAGGCTGCTCCCGGTGGCCATCAGCAGCCCCAGCCAGGCCAGGTTCCAGATCACCAGCCCCAGCGTGGCCGGCGGCATCGCCGGGACGCTGGTCAGGAACTGGGGCAACCCGGCGGTGCGGCGCAGCCGGCGCGTCTCCTCCTCGGCCGCCTCCCGGACCCAGGGGGCCCGGCCCGAGGCCTGGACCGCCCGTGCCTTGCGACCCCAGGACCGCCGCTCCCGGGCCGGGACCAGCACCCGCAAGGGGGAGAAGGGACGGAGCCACGGGTTCGGGTCCTCTCCCAGGGCCGCCAGCCACTCCAGGCCCGCCCGGTCCCGCCAGACCTCGGGCAACTCGGCCAGATCCCCGGGGCAGGCCAGCCCCGGCTCCTCCTGATCGAGCCCCAGGTCCATCCGGCGCAGCAGGTCCGACGCCTCCGCGATCCGATCCCGGGCCAGCAGCCCCCGGAGCAGCGCCACCCGGGCGGCCATCGTCCATCCCTGGAGCGGCATCGGGTCCGGGGACGGCGGAGGCAGCCTCCCGAGGACCCGATCCCAGTCCCCCAGGGCGGCCTCGGCCTGGATCAGGGCCTCGTTCAGGCGCAGCACCCCCGCGCCGGGAACCAGGCGGTCCAGGTGCCGCAGCCGGGCCAGGAAGGCCTCGTGGTCGATGCGCCCCCGGACCCTCGCGCTGGTCGCCGCCGCCGCACCCCGGTGGAGGCGCCGGATGGCGCTGGGCAGCAGCAGGCAGGCCAGGGTCTCCCACCAGGCCGAGGCCCGCCAGGCCCCCCGGATCCGGGCGATCTGGGCCGCCACGGCCGCCTGGGGCGGGAGGATCAGCATCGCGACCCCGACCAGCGATGCGACGGCCCCCACCTCGACCCACCCCTGCCAGGCGGCCAGCAGGGAGGCCCCGCCCAGGCCGACCAGGAAGGCCATCAGCGGCCGGTCGGCCCGGCGCCCCGCCCGGTGCAGGCTGTGGGCCGCCAGCAGCGCGATGACCCCGGTGACCAGGAACACCTGTTCCATGAAGCCTCCCGCACTCGCCGGTAGCGTAGGGGCAACGACCGCCCATGGCAACCGCGCCACGGCCTTCACGCCGCCGTTTCCCAAGACCCGGAACCTGCCGGCTTTCCGGCATCTGGCGTTTCCCGTCGCGTGGGACCGTGGTAGTCCTTCGGCCGGTCCCTTGGGGAGGCGACATGAACGCGGAAGGAATGCCGGTCTTCGGGGAGGACCTGCTGCGGCGGTCCCGGCGGAGGCCCGGGCGGGTGGCGGTGCCCAGGGCCGACAACCAGGAGGCCCTCGAGGCCCTGGCGATGGCGATGGAAGACGGGGTGATCCAGGGGGGAGTCCTGATCGGCGATCCGGCCCGGATTCGCGAAACGGCGACCCAGGCGGGACTCCGCCTGGACCCCTTCGAACTGGTCTCCTGCGAGGACGACGGCGCGGCCTGCCGGCATGCCCTCGGCCTGGCCGCCTCCGGGGAGGTCCGCTTCGTGCTGAAGGGGCAGGTGGACACCAAGGTCCTGCTCCGGGCGCTGCTGGACCGTTCCCTGGGCCTGGTGCCCGAGGACCGCATCCTGACCCACGTGGCGATGACGGGGATTCCCGGGCATCCCCGGCCCCTCTTCTTCAGCGATGCGGCCATCCTGATCGCCCCGACCCTCGCCGAGAAGATCCAGGCGGTCCGGAACCTGGTGGAGGTGGCCTCGGCCCTGGGGGTGCCCGAACCGCGGGTCTCCCTGATCGCGCCGGTGGAAAAGGTGAATCCCCGGATCGAGGCGACGGTCCATGCGGCCGAGATCGCCCGCATGGCCTCCGAGGGGGCCTTTCCCGGCGCCCGGGTGGCCGGCCCCCACGACCTCTACATCGCGACCTCCGAGGAAGGGGCACGGATCAAGGGGGTCCGGGACGCCGTGGCCGGGAATGCCGATGCCCTGCTGTTCCCGGACCTGAACACCGCCAACGTCTTCTACAAGACGCTGCCGAGGTTCCTGCCGGGGGCCTGGAACGCGGGCATCGTGGCCGGGGCCCGAATCCCGGTGCTCCTGCCCAGTCGGGCCGATCCCGCCCTGTGCAAGCGCATGGGGATCTGGCTGGCCGCCGCGCTGGCGTGAAACGCGGGATGCCGACGTGTCAGGCCCGGCCCGGTCCCTCGGGAACCGGCAATCGGACCCGGTACACGTCCAGGTGGGAGGTCTCCCCCTCGGCCAGGCACCGGCTGCACCGATCCAGTTTCAGCACGATGCCCCGGAGGTCCTCCAGGTCGTAGCCGTGATCGGCCAGGAGGTCCCGGGCCGCCTCCTCAGGGACGCTCCAGCGCCGCCCGCAGGTCCGGCAGAACAGCGTGATGTCCAGGGGATCGCCGCATTCCCCGCAGATGCAGTCCCGGTCGGTGGTCCCCTCGGCGCCGCAGATCACGCAGTGCCCTCGATTGGCGGCGGGGTCCCGGGCCTGTCGGGGAAGGCGTCTCATCGGAGCAAGGATAGGCTCCCCGATTCCGGACCGACAAACGGACGACA
This sequence comes from Myxococcota bacterium, assembly GCA_017994695.1. GTDB lineage: Bacteria > Myxococcota_A > UBA9042 > DTJE01 > DTJE01 > JAGOKF01. Next base: position 10,675 of record JAGOKF010000013.1, read on the forward strand.
TCCCCGCCCCCCGCCCCATCCCCCGGGGTGGCGTCCGGTTGGTAGTCGTTCCCTCCCTGGCCTAGCATCGAGGCCGGTCCCGACGGAGGTCTCGCGATGGCCCCTTCCCCGCGCGTGCACATCCTGGGCATCGGAGGCACGGCCATGTCCGCCGTGGCCGGGCTGTTCCGCCAGGCGGGCTGGGAGGTCCGGGGGTCTGACCAGGCCCGTCCCTACCCACCCGTCGGCGACCTGCTGGATCGCCTCGGCATCCCGGTGATGCACCCCTACCGGCCGGAAAACCTCCTCTGGGGACCGGACCTCGTGGTTGTCGGAAACGTGATTCGCCGGACCAACCCCGAGGCGGTGGCCCTGCTGGAGTCCGGCCTGCCCTACGATTCCTTCCCCGAGGCCCTCCGCCGGCACTTCCTGGAGGACCGGATGCCCGTGGTGATCGCCGGCACCCACGGCAAGACCACCACGTCGTCCCTGGTGGCCCACCTGCTGGCGGCCCAGGGCCTCGATCCCTCCTTCCTGATCGGCGGCGTTCCCCGGAACTTCGGCGCCAACCACCGGCTGGGAACAGGCCGGCACTTCGTGCTGGAGGGGGACGAATACGACACGGCCTTCTTCGACAAGACCCCGAAATTCCTGCACTACGCCCCCCAGGCGGCCCTGGTCAACAACATCGAGTTCGACCACGCGGACATCTTCGCCGACCTCGAGGCGGTGATCCGCGCCTTCGCCTCCTTCGTCGAGATCGTCCCCCCGGGACAGCCCCTGCTGGTTCCAAAGGCCGACGATCACGTCCGGGAAGTCCTCCGGCGCACCGGGCGCACCGGCATCACGTTCGGAATCGACGAGGGAACATGGCACTGCGAGGACCTGCGCTGGGACCAGGGACATGCCCGGTTCCGGCTGGTCCGGGGAACCGCCGAGGCCGGGTTCTTCGAACTGCCGATGATCGGGCGGCAGAACCTCCACAACGCCGTCGGGGCACTCGCCCTGGTCCACGAGATCGGCGCCGCCGGACCCGGGCTGGGCCAGGCGCTTTCCTCCTTCCTGGGGGTGCGGAAACGCCAGGAGATCCGGGGGACCGCCGGGGGCGTCACGGTGATCGAGGACTTCGCCCATCACCCGACCGCCGTCCGGGAGACCCTCCGGGCGGTCCGGGGTGCCTGGCCCGGCGGGCGGGTCGTGGCCCTCTTCGAGGTCGAGTCCAACACCAGCCGGAGACGGGTCTTCCAGCAGGACTACGCCGCGGCCTTCCGGGAGGCCGACGAGGTCTTCTTCTGCCGGCCCTTCGACAAGCCGGACAACCTCCCCGAGGACCAGAAGATCGACATGGATCGACTCTGCGCGGACCTCGCGGCCTCGGGGGTCCCGGCCCACCTGGTCCCGGACATCGAGGACCTGGCCCGGGAGGCCGTCGCTCGGGTCGGCCCGGGAGACGTGCTGCTGGCCATGAGCGGCCGGGACTTCCACGGCATCCACGACCGCCTGCTGTCGCTGCTGGCGTCCCGCCGGCCCTGAAGGCCGCCCGCCCCCTTGCCCCGAACCGGAACCCGGGAACCGTTCCAGGGGATCATCTGACCCGGCCGCCCCTTCCTCTTCCCGGGGCTTGTGTGCTAGGTTCCGCCGGGAAACAGGGAATCCCGGAACCAGTACCGGGAGTTGGAGGACATGCCATGAACGTCGTGCAACCGGTCCGGGCCATTCGCTACCGGCCCGAGGTGGTCGGGGACCTGGCCAAGGTCGTCGCGCCTCCCTACGACGTGATCACACCCCGGCAGCAGCAGGAACTCTACCAGCGACACCCGGACAACGTGATCCGCCTGGACCTGGCGATGGAGTTCCCCGGCGACACCGACACCGACAACCGCTACACGAGGTCCCGGGACGATCTCCGCCGCCTGCTGCGCCAGGGAAGCATCGCCCGGGACCCGGAACCTTCCTACTATGTCTATGACCAGACGTTCCCGGGACCCGACGGGCGCACCGTGACGCGACGGGGGGTGATCGGAAGGCGCCGCATCGAGGACGACGACACCGGCATCCGGGCCCACGAGCGAACCCTGGAAGGCCCGAAGCAGGACCGGTTCCGCCTGTTCCGGACGACCCACGTCACGTGCAGCCAGGTCTTCACCTTCTACACCGATCCCGAGCGGCAGGTCGAGGCCCTGCTGGAGACCCCCGGGGTCGTGGAACCGCTGGCCCGCTTCGCCGGCGAAGACGGCGTCGTCCACGCCCTGGGTCGCGTGACCCGACCCGACGCCGTCGCCCGCATTTCCGAGGTCCTCTCGGGCGTCGTCCACTACATCGCCGACGGGCACCACCGCTTCGAGACCTTCCGGAACTACCGACGGGCCCGCCTGGGCGAGGTCTCCCGGGTCACCGGGGACGAGCCCTGGCAGTTCGCCAGCGTCTTCATGGCCAACACCGCCCAGGAAGGGCTCGTGATCCTCCCGATCCATCGCCTCGTCCGGGGCGTGCCCGAGGGTTCCTGGACCGGCCTCTGGGGTGCCCTGCAGCAGGAATGCACCATCGAGGCCGTGGAGGGGGACGCACACGCGGCCTGGAAGGTTCTGCAGTCCTGGCGGGGCCAGGGTCCCGCCTTCGCCTGGAAGTGCCGGGAGACGCCCTGGCAGATCCTCCGTCCGACTCCCGCCGCACACATGGCCTTCTGCCGGTCCTCGGGCCTCCCCGGCCCGGTGGCCGCCCTGGACGTCTCCTGGCTGCACGAAAAGGTCTTCCGGGAACTGCTGGGGATCTCCCGGGAGGCCCTGGCCGCCCAGACCTACCTGGACTACTGCCACTCCCCGGCGGAGGTCGAGGAGGCTCTCCGGGACCATCCCGAGTACCAGGCCGCCGTGATGCTGAACCCGGTCCAGGTGCAGCAGATCGAGGCCGTGGCGGCCGCCGGGGAGCGGATGCCCCAGAAGTCCACCTTCTTCTATCCGAAGATCCTCTCGGGGGTCGTCATCCATCCCCTGGAGGAGGAAATCCCCTAGACCGATGGCACCCGGAACCCGCCTCTCGGAGCCCCCGCGCCGCCGCCCCGATCGCCCGCTCCCGGCGGGGGTGGACCTCCCGGCTCTGCTTCCCGGCGAGGACCTCACGGTGCTGATGGACGCCATCGTGCTGGTCCAGGCCCGGGACGGATACCGCTTCGGCGAGGACGCGGTGGCGCTGGCCCGCCATGTCCTCGAGACCGGGCCCCGGGGCCCCCTGCTGGAGATCGGCACCGGCAGCGGCGTGATCCCCCTGGTGCTGGCCCACCGGGGCTGGGAGGACCCCATCTGGGCCGTCGAGTTCCAGGAGGCCCTGGCGGACCGGGCCGCCCGGAACGTCCGGGCGAACCACCGGGATCGCCAGGTCCGGGTGATCCGAGGCGATGCCCGCGATCCGGCGACCTGGCTCCCGGCGGGCACGACCTTCCCCCGGGTGGTCTCGAACCCCCCGTTCTGGCCCGTGGGATCCGGCCGGCGGAACCCCCATCCCGAAAAAGAGGCCGCCCGCCACGAGGTCTTCCTGGATCTTCCGGGCCTCCTCCGCACGATCCGGACCGCCCTGGCCCCCGGAGGGATCGCCACCGTCCTCCTTCCCATGTCCCGCCTCGGGGAGATCCACCGGGAGGCCCGCGCACTGGGCCTTTGGCTGCACCACTGGACCGAACTGCTGCCAGCCGCCCGCCCCTCCCGGGCCCTGGTGGCCGTGGACCTGGCCCCCGGTCCCACTCCTCCTGGAGGGTCTCCCCATTCTTGACACCACTCTGGCAAGGCCATAGATTGCCCCCGGTGACGCCCGTCGCGCCCGATTCGGGAGTACATCGATGGATCGAGACCTGCTCTTCGACGTTCGGCTCCAGCAGCGCCATCTGGCGAAGAAGACTCTGGCCCCCGAGGACCTCGAGGCCTACCTGAAGGGCCTTCCCGATGCCGCGGAGAACGTGGCCAATCCCGAGGCCCTGCCCCCGGGGGCTTCCAGGGACGACGGACCCGAGTCAAAGACGGGCAAGGCTTCCAGGAAGCGGTGAGGTCCCGGAGGGGATGAGATGACCGACGACGATTGCGGCTGCAGGGCGCCCGGCGTGGACTTGCGGGAGGTGGATTTCACCGCCTTCGTGCTGTCGATGGGCACCACGGCGATGTACCACCTGGGCCAGGGGGCCCCGGAAACGGAAGGCAGGCCGACCGTGAACCTCCCCATGGCCCGCCACGTGATTGACCTGCTGGCGATGATCCAGCAGAAGACCCGGGGCAACCTGACCGACGACGAGAAGACCTTCCTGGAACGGCTGCTGCTGGATCTGCGCCTGAAATACGTCGAGGTCTGCAAGCACCAGGCGCGGGTCATCGAAACCTGACTTCTCTGGCATGAGGAAATCGCAATGGCGGACAATCCCCTGGTTCTGCACCTGACCGACGACACCTTCGAACAGGAGGTCCTGAAGTCCCCGATCCCGGTGGTGGTGGATTTCTGGGCCGAGTGGTGCGGCCCCTGCAAGGCCATCGCGCCGGTGGTCGGCGACATCGCCACCGCCTACTCGGGGCGCCTGAAGGTCTGCAAGGTCAACGTGGACGACCACCAGAAATACGCGGGCCGTTTCAACATCACCGCGATTCCCACCCTGCTGGTGTTCAAGAACGGCCAGGTCGTGGACCAGATCGTCGGCGCCCTGCCCAAGGCGAAACTGGTGGAGCGCCTCGAGCGGCACCTGGGATAGGAATCAATCCCGGGAAAGGCCCCCGGATCACCGGCTCCCGGCACCCGCGTCCAGGGCGGGATCGATCCATCGGATCCGGCCTCCATCCAGCCGGAGAAGGGCCGGATCGATGCCCTGCCAGACGCCTGCCACGTACCGGGCCAGCACTTGACCCATGCGGACCTCCAGCCCGTGCCATCCCGCCCCTTCGGGGGAACGGACCCGTTGCAGCACCGCCGCCACGGCAAGCCGGATGCCGGGGACCAAGGGGTCCGCCACCGGGCTGCCCTCGTCGTCCCTCCAGGCCGCCGTCATCGCCCCCTCCAGGGCCAGCCCGTACCGACGGACCGCCTCCGGGGTCGCCCAGGAAGGCGGGCCGGCCAGCAGCGGGCCGGGGCACCGGTCCCTGCCCCGGATCACCCCCTCGGCCTCCAGGAAGCCTTTCCAGCGGACAGCCAGATCCGGATCCCCTGACAGCACCAACGCCTCCGGCTCGCAGCGTGCCTCGTCTCTCGCAACTGCCATCGCCTCGGCCAGGGAGGCGGCCGACGCCCGGGGGTCCCCCGAGGCCTCGACCCGGACGATCGTCCCGATCCCCGATGCAGCCTGCTGGAACGCCGTGGCCCGTTCCCGGTCCCCGGCGGTGGGTCCCGCCAACAGGAAGACCCGCCGGATTCCTGCCTCCTTCAGGTGCCTGGCCAGCACCTCCATCGGACGTCGGCGATCCGGTGTCGCGCTGATCACCCGGTCGTCGTCGGGAACCGGCGGGCTGCTCCAGAGTCCCACCAGCGGCACGTCCTGATCCCGGGCCTCCCGGATCAGACCCCGGGCCTCACGGTCCCCGATCCCGCCGATCCAGACCCCGCACCGCCTCTCCCGGGCCCAGGACGCAGCCTCGACGACTCCCCGGTCGGTCCCCTCGTCGTCCCGGACCTCCCATCTCGGCACCGCCGCGGCGGCCAGAGCCGCCTGCATCCGTTCCAGCACCCGGGAGCCCACGGCCCCGTGAGTGCCGCTCAAGGGGAGGATCAGGCAGGCCAGGATCCCCGATCCCGGATCCCGCGCCCCTCCCGCCGTTTCCGGGACGACCCCGTCGGCCGGCACTTCCTGCCGGCGTTCGGGGTTCGTGGCGGGGGCCGCTCCCGAAGATGGATCCCAGCGGGTCTCCCCGGAACCGGGCGTCGCGGGATGCTCGGCAGCAGGCTGTGTCGGTCGGGCTCCCGGCGGCCCGCCCCGAAAACCCTCGGGATCGGCGACCGCAAGGGACACGCGCCCCCAGAACCCGAGGGCCACGGCGGTCAGGATCCAGGTTCGCCCAGAAGTCATGCCCCGATCAGCCGGAGGCATCGCGGTACATCAGCTCCGCGATCCGGTAGGAGGACTTTTCCAGGTTCTTGATGGCGGCGATGATCGCCGCCGGGTCGTTGCCGTTCCGGGCCTTCCGGCAGGCCTCCAGGTCGGCGTGGATCCGGGCGATCTCCTCGTCCGTGAGGTAGTTCAAGAACTCCTCGAGGGACCGCTCGGTGGTGTACATCAACCCGTCGGCCCGGTTCTTCAGGTTCGCGAGCTCCTGACGGGCGGCATCCTCCCGAGCCGACTCGGCGGCCTCGGCCAGGATCCGCTCGATGTCCCGCTCGCTGAGGCCCGAGGTCGGCCGCACCCGGACGGTCTGCACGTTGCCCGTCCCCAGGTCCCGGGCCGAGACGTTCAGGATCCCGTTGACGTCCACCTCGAAGGCCACCTCGATCTTCGGGATGCCCCGCCGGGCCGGCGGGATGCCCAGCAACTCGAAGCGGGCCAGGCTCTTGTTGTCCCTCGCCAGGGGCCGCTCGCCCTGGAGGACGTGGATGTTCACCAGGGGCTGGTAGTCCTCGGCGGTGGTGAAGACCTCGGTGACCGAGCAGGGAATCGCCGTGTTCCGCTCGATCAGCGGCGTGAAGATGCCCCCCTGGGTCTCGATGCCCAGGGACAGGGGCACCACGTCCAGCAGCACCACGTCCCCCATGTCCCCCTGGAGGATCCCGGCCTGGATCGCCGCCCCCACCGCCACCGCCTCGTCGGGGTTCACGCCCCGGGAGGGCTGCATCCCGAAGAAGGAGGCCACCTTCTGCTGGACCAGAGGCATCTTGGTCATGCCGCCGACCAGCAGCACCTCGTCCAGTTCCCGGGGCTCGACCCCGGCGTCGGCCAGGGCCTGGCGGCAGTGGTCCACGGTGCGGGACACGATGTCGTCCACCAGGGCCTCCAGCTGGGCCCGGGTCAACGTCACCTGGATGTGCTTCGGTCCGCTGGTGTCCGCATGGATGAACGGGAGGTTGATGTCCACCTCCCGGGCCGTCGAGAGGTCGATCTTGGCCTTTTCCGCCGCGTCCCGCAGGCGCTGGAGGGCCACCACGTCCTCCCGGAGGTCCACCCCGTGCATCTTCATGAACTGGGTGGCCAGGAGATCCACGATCCGGGCATCGACGTCCTCGCCGCCCAGGAAGGTGTCCCCGTGGGTCGTCTTCACCTGGAAGACCCCCTCCCCCACCTCCATCACGCTGATGTCGAAGGTCCCTCCGCCCAGGTCATAGACCGCGATGCGGCCGGCCGCCCGGCGGGACAGCCCGTGGGCCAGGGCCGCGGCGGTGGGCTCGTTGATGATCCGGAGCACGTTCAGGCCGGCGATGCGCCCGGCGTCCCGGGTCGCCTGCCGCTGGGTGTCGTCGAAGTAGGCGGGAACCGTGATCACCGCGTCAGTTACCGTCTCCCCGAGGTACTCCTCGGCGTATTCGCGCATCTTGGACAGGATGATCGCCGAGATCTCCGGCGGCGACAGCTGGCGGCCGGCGAGTTCCACCGCGGCGTCGCCGTTGGCCGCCCGGACGATCTTGTACGGATAGGAGGCGATGACCCGCTGGACCTCCGGGGAGTCGTACTTCCTCCCCATCAGCCGCTTCACCGCGAAGACCGTGTTCTGGGCGTTGGTGATGGCCTGCCGCTTGGCCACGGCACCGACCAGCCGCTCCCCGTCGTCCCCGATGGCCACCACCGACGGCGTGGTCCGGCTGCCCTCGAGGTTGGGGATCACGACCGGATTCCCGCCCTCCATCACCGCCACGCAGGAGTTCGTGGTGCCGAGGTCGATGCCGATGACTTTGCCCATTCTGCGTCTCCTCTCCGCTACGAAAGGCCGCTCGTGATCCTTACCCCGGCAGGAGGCAATGATAGCACCTCGGCGGGTCCTTTCAATCGGGAATTCGCGGAATCCGGCCCCGTCGATCCCGGTTCAGAGGATGGACTGGGGCACGAACACGATGTCCCCCGGCAGCAACGGCAGGTTCCGGGCGGTCCCCCGGCTGATCTCCTCCACGGGGACCACGAAGCGGGTCTCCCGCCCGTCGATCACCCGGGTCACCACCGTGGCGTCCGGGCGGGCGGTCTTGGTGAACCCCCCGGCGAGCGTGATGGCCTGCACGACCGTCATCCCCTCCTCGTACTTGAACGTCCCCGGCCGTTCCACCTGGCCCAGGACGTAGATGCGCCGCGACTGGACCTCCTTGACCAGCACCGTCACGTGGGGATTCCGGAGGTAGCCCTCCCCGAGCCGCTGCCGGATCATCGAGGCCACCTCCGGGGCGGTCCGGCCGGCCACCCCCAGGGTCCCGAGGAGGGGGAAGTCGATCGTCCCGTCGGGGGCCACCTGGAAGACCCCCGACAGGTCGTTCTCCCGGAAGACCTTCACCTCGATCAGGTCTCCGGGACCCAGTTGCCCGCCGGGCTCGGCGACCCCGGGAGAGGAGGCCTCCCACTGGCGGTAGGCGCCCGAGGCCCCGCAGGCGAGGGTCCATGGAAGCGCGATCCACAGGAACCGGGAGAAGCGGGACATGATCACCCGGATCGTTCAGTAGAGGACCTGGATCTCGCCGAAGACCTGGTGCGCCCACCATCCGCCGTAGTCCACCAGCGGGGTTCCCCCGGGGGTGGTGCCCGTCATCCGGAATCCTGTCCGGATCCCGTCCATCTGGTATCCCACCTTCAGGGAAAGGTACCGCAGCGCCGAGTACCCGACCTCCAGTCGCGCCTTCAGCGCGTGGTCCCGCCGCTGGTCCTGGCTCACGGCCACCGCCGAGTACCCCGGGACGTCGCCCGCTCCCGGAACCAGCCGGGGGTACGACAGGTAGGACCACCCGAACTCCCCGGCCAGCGTGATCCGGTGCAGGAACTGCTGGGCCACCTTCAGCCGCAGGGAGTCCGACGTGAACCACCGCCCGTAGAAGGCCGCGTCCTCGAAGTCCCGCTGGTACCCGAAGTCCACCAGCGTGAAGGGGGTCGGCATCCAAGCCAGGGCGGCCTTCCCGATGAAGGTCCGGACGTCCGTCCCCTCCCGGTAGAATCCCTGACCGTACCCTGCCCGGACCTCCAGTGCCAGTTGCCGCGTGACGAACCCCCGGACACCGACCGCCGCCCGCAGGGGCATCGAGTCGGCCCGGAAGCCCGTTCGGGCCTGGCTCCACTGCTGGTAGCGCCAGTCCACGTCCCCCAGGAACAGCGTCTTGGGGAAGAACTTCCAGAGACCCAGGAGCCGGACCTCGTGGAAGGACCGGTTCCCCTCGGCAAACCGGTCGAAGCGGTCGAAGGCGTAGGCATATCCCAGGGAGAAGTCCAGCGCGCTGCCGGGACGGACCTGGATCCCCGCCCCGACGTGGTTGAAGTTCCGGTCATACCTCTGGACCGAGCTCTCGTTGGGAGGAGTGCTGGTCCGCACGAACCGGTCGGCCACGTAGAAGCCCACCGTGGACTTCGGGAAGAACTCGGCCCGGAGGCCCGTCTCGGCGGCCACCCTCCCCTGCTTCCGGACGTTCGGGTCGTCGCTGAACCAGAAGTTGACGTCCACCGAGGCGTCCCAGGTCAGGTGGAGCCAGGAGAAGTCCGGGTTCTTCAGGGAGAAGCCCGGGCGGATGGTCAGGATGCCCGCCTCGGACCGTCCCTCCCGGCTGTCCTGGCGGAAGACGTTGCTGTGGTAGCGTCCCTCGATGCCCAGGAAGGGCACCCACACGAACTGCCCGAACCGCAATCCCCGGACCGCTTCGTCCTGCACCGGCGGCAGGGAGAGGCCCACCTGGGCCGTCGCCATCGCGGGGAGCAGCAGCAAGGCCATCGCCACGGCTCCCTGGGTCGCCCTCGCCATCGCTCGCCTCACCTGGTCCGTTCCCCCCATCCGTCGTGCCTCAATAATACGGACTCGCCGACGGCGGCACCGTCAGGTCGATGGCCGCTTCCTGCAGTCCCTCGGACACGTCCGCCTGGGGGATGTCCTCTGCGAACTGCCGCTCCACGACGGGCTTCCCCAGGAACAGCGTCTCGCCCCCGGGGCCCCCGCAAGCCCGGGCCTGGTCCCGGAGGGCCAGGATCCGGTTTCCGGCGATGTGGAGCTTGACGTACTCGTGCTCGGCCCCCGCCCGGTCCCGGGAGGCCACCGCCTCCCGCAGGGAGATGGCGTTCTGACCCGACAGCCGCAGGAGCCCTTTCATCATCGTCAGGGCCTGGTTGACGCAGTTGATCCGGGCGAAGTCGTTCTCCTGGACCGCCTGGGTCAGGCGCCCCAGGACGTCCTTCACCGCCCGGTCCATCTCCTCCACCAGGCGATCCCCCTTCCGGGTCATCTCCTCCATCGACATGGCCTGGAGGTCCGAGGCCTTCAGGTTCGCCCCGGCCAGTTCCGCGGTCCGATCCGCCGGCGGCGGCACGGCCGGGGAGCCCGCCGTCCCGCCCTGGGCGGCGGCCCAGGAACCCCACACCAGCGCCGCGACACCGGCCACTCTCCCGATGGTCCGTCCCATGCAACCCTCCCCCCCGGGTCCGCCCGGGGCGTCACCCGCTCTTCATCAGCAGGAAGTGCCGGGTGACGATGAAGATCCCGCCCTCCGGGGGCGGGAACGACCAGGACCGGATCTTGTCGGCGATGCAGGCCCCGACGCCGCTGTCGCCGGTGCTGTTCTCCAGGATCTGGACGTCGGTGACGTTCCCGGCGGTCCCGATCGTAAAGCGCACCGACACCTTGCCCTCGATGCCGGTGTTCACCCGCAGGGCCCGCTCGTAGCACGACTGGATCGCCCCCCGGCGACGGCGGAACACGCTGTCGATGGCCGACACGCTGAGGCTTCCCGGGCCGCTGGACTCGCCCATCTGGTCCCCGACCCGGATGCGCACCGCCTCCTCCTGAGCCCGCTGTCCCGAGGCCACCTGCACGGGCCTTTTGGGTCCGCCTCCTCCGATGTCCTCGTCCGAAAGGCGCTGGTAGGTGTTGCCTCCACCTCCTCCGGAACCCCCGCCGCTGCCGCCGCCTCCCCGGCCGCCGCGGTAGCCGAAGGAGTCCCCGGCGATGACCGTCGCGCCCCTCCCGCTGCCGAACCCGCCGGCGACCCCCTCGGTGGCGGCCTCGGCGCCGACGATGCCCCGGATGCCGCCCCCGGGGCCGTCCAGGTATTTCAGGATCGTCCCCTCCCGGACCCGGGCCACCTGCCGTCGGTAGCGCTCCTCCTCCGACAGTTCCCCGCCGCTGGCCGCCTTGGTGAACCGCGGGGCGGGCTTCTCGTCCTTGGCGCCCTTGCCCTCGTCCTCCCCGCCTCCGCCTCCGTCTCCCTCGCCCTCGCCCTGCCCCGCCTGCTCCTGGGGCTCCACCTTCTCCTTCTTGGTCAGTTCCGCCGTCAGCACCCGGTAGACGAAGGATTCCCGCTGGGCGGCCTTCTCCATCTGTCCCGACGACACCCACCACCACTGGGACCCTGCCGCCAGGACCACATGGATCAGGAAGGACACCAGCACCGACCACGCGTAGGGACCGTCCAGGGCCGCCAGGGGCCCCCCCCGGGCCGCGGGGGGAACCGGGATCTTCCGGGGCTTCGGCGGAGGGGCCACCATCTGGAACAGGACCCGGACCTCCCCGAACAGCACCTTCCCCGCGGCGTTGATCCCCAGGGGCAGCAGGAAGTAGTCCCCTTCCCGCCGGGCCAGGCCCTTCTCGCGAACCTCCGAGAGGTCCAGGACCTCGTCCCCCACCGAGACCTTTCCCACCATCCCGGCGGTGAATCGGAGCAGGTAGCCCCCGTCCTTCCAAAGGAACAGGCGGTACAGTTCCGGCGGCTTCTGGATCGGCAGGATGAAGGTGCACTTCGGGGAGAGGCCAACCGTCACGTCCCCCGGGCGCCGGAGCAGCCGCTCTTCGACGATCCGTCCCTGGTGGACAATCCCGACTCGCAGGATCCGCTCCGGTCCCTTCTTGTCGCTCACGTTCAACCCCTGTCTCGCGCCGCCACCCCGGTTCCGATCAGAAAGGCCGGCTTCGAGCCGAACGTTCCAGTGTCTCGACCAGGTCGTGCTCCATCGGGAGCCCTTCGTACTTCAGTTCGTCCTGGGTGATCAGGTAGTCCACGCCCGGTTTCTGCACCTTTCCCTGAATGACCGTGTTGTCCTCGAAGTTGACCTCCACGACCTTCTGGGAACCGCGCTGGACCCACTCCCGGACCCGGACGTTGCCGGCGGAAGGCGCGCCCTCCTTCGGGGCATCGCCCTGCGGCGGCTGCTGGGCCCACAGCGACGCGGGGACCAGCAGCACCAGCAACCACCCTCCCCGGACCATCTCACCCGCCTCCGGATGCCAAGGGATTATCCCCCTTCCCCCCCCCGGGGATCAAGAAACGCACGTCCTTTCCTGGTTCAAGGGCCCGCCTCCCCCGCTTTCGAACCTTCGGTCTGGGGCGCCGGAGCCTGCCTCAGGCGCTCCTGTTCCTTCTCCAGGAAATCGGCATTCCGCCGCGCTTCGTCCAGGTAGGCATCCAGGGTCGGATCGACCCGGGCCGGCCCCCGGCGAAGCACCCGGAAGCGGGAGAGGTGCTCTATGGCGCGCCGCCAGTGCCCCGGTTCGTCCTGTTCGGGGGGCCGGTTCTCCATCTCGGCGACCCCCAGGTTGAACTCGCACTCGGCGCAGTCGGGGTCCAATCGCAGGGCCTCCCGGTAGGCCGCGATGGCCCCGGCGACATCCTGCCGCACGCGCCGGGCGTTCCCCAGGTTGATCCACGCGTCCCGGTAGCCCGGATCGAGCCGCAGGGCCTCCTGGGCGGCCTGTTCGGCCGCAGCCGGGTCCCCGGCATCCTGGAGCAACGCGGCAAGGTTGTTCTGGACCTCGGGCTGGGCCGGATCTCCTTTCAGGGACTCCTGGTAGAAGGCCATCGCCCGCTTCGCATCGCCCTTGAACCAGGCAACGTGGCCCAGCACCGCCAGGGCCCGGGGGTCCTTCGCGACCTCCGCCGCCTGGCCAGCCACGTACTCCGCGGCGTCCAGGCGCTTCATGGCCAGGTAGGCCCGGGCGATGGACATCATCGCCAGGACGTTCGTCTCGTCCCGCCGCAGGACCTCCGTGGCCTCCCGGAGGGCATCGCCCGGACGGTTCGCCAGCACCAGGGCATCGGCCAGGGCCAGGCGCAGCCCGTCGTTCTCCGGCAAGGACCGGGACAGCGCCTCCAGTCGGTCGGCCAGTTCCGGGGCCCTGGACGCCTTCAGGAAGGCCTCCCGGGCCGCCTCCAGCGCCCGGGCCGATCCCCGGGATTGCTCGACGGCCTTCCAGGCGTGATCGGCGGCCGCCGCGAAATCCCCCAGCCGGATCTCCGCGATGGCCAGGTTGTACCAGGCGAGGGGAGACTCCTGGCCCTCCTGGACCAGAGCCAGCAGGCGGTTCCGGGCTTCCGCCGGGTCCATCCCCGACCGCCGGATCCCGGCCACCAGATCCCTGGCCGCCTGCTCGGCCGCTTGGACCCGTGCGGGGTCGTCCTCCGGGGCCTCGCCGCCCTGAGCGGGCTCCGGTGCGACCTGCGGGGCTTCCTTCGCCGGCGCGATCCCGACAGCCGGTTCCGGGCGCACCTGGGCGCCTCCGCAGGCCATCAGCCACCCGGCGACCCCGGCGATGATCCACCACCCTCTCACAGGCCCTCCTCGAAACCCGGGGCCTGGCGCCGCCAGGTGAAGTCCAGCGCCCGCCGCTCCTCCCGGATGGCGGGAACCTCGTTCGGGCGATACCGGTGGAGCGCCTCGAGAGCCTTCCGGGTCCACTCGTTCGACACCCGGAGACGCCGGGTCTCGGACACCATCTCCTCATAGCGCCGCTGGGCCGTCTCCCGGAAGACGTGGACCCGGTCCTCGAGCATGTTCTGGTAGGTGTCCATGTCCTCCTGGGACATCTCGGGGATCTCGGCCTCGAACAGCGCCTGGGCGAACAACTCGTGAATCTGGGCCATCCGGTACGAGGCCGCCGCCGACCACTCGGCGGACTGCCAGGCCAGCACCCGCCGGTAGTCGTTCTCCAGTTCCCCGAGCATTCTGGCCTTCTTCTGGAGCAGCTGGCCCTGGACCTTCAGGGACCCCCGGAAGCGGATGTTCGAGTATTCCTCGAACCTCGGCTCGGTCAGCTGGAACAGCGCCTGGGCCGGGAACGCGGCCTCCGGGGTGTCGGGCTGCACCCCGAGGGCCTCCGCCCGGCGGACCACCTCCCGGGCCAGCCGATCGAATTCCTTCGGGTTGTTGTCCGCCCGGGCCATCCGGGCCATCCGGGACAGGGCATCCAGGACCAGCAACGCGGCCTCCCGGGTCCCTCCGTGGACCTGCAGCAGCCGCTTCCATACCCGCAGGGCGTCCACGCCGTTCCCGTTCTTCTCCCACAACGTCCCGGCCTGGAACAGCGCCCGGGCGCTCTCGGCCGGGTCGGCGACGCGATCGGCATACTGCTCCAGGATCCGGGCCGCGTCCCGGTACCGTTCCATGGCCTCCAGCATGTCCGCCTGGGTGACCAGTCCCAGGGGCACGTTCTCGCTCTTCGGGAAGCGGCGGATCAGATCACCCCAGACGTCCACGGCCTTCTGGAAATCGAAGACCTTCCGGGCGCTGTCGGCCAGCCGGACCAGGGCCCCCTCCACGAACGGCGATGCCGGATAGTCCCGGATCAGCCGCTCGTAGACGCGGCTCGCGGACTCGTGCCGCCGGGCCTTCTCGTAGGCCAGGGCGGCGTTCTGCAGCGCCTTGTCCGCCAGTTTGATCTTCGGGTCCTGGTCCACCACCTTCACGAATGCCTCGGCGGCCTCCACGTACTGCCCTGCCTCGAACAGCCGCTCGGCCTCCTGGAACGCCGCGCCCAGCTGGAACAGGCGGACCTCGGCGGCCAGGGCGGCCCGGTCCTCGGCCCGGCCCAGTTGCCGTTCCTCGATGCGCTGCGCCCAGATCTGGATGTTTTCCCAGTCGTTCTCCATCCGGTAGGAATTGATGATGGCCTGGGCGGAATAGATCGCCACCTGGCTGCCGGGGAAGCGTTCCATCACCGCGGCGAACCGCTTCCGCGCTTCCTCCAGGTGCCGCCGCTGATAGAGCTCCGCCGCCACCCGGTACGCCAGGCGGGCCGGGAGTTCCGGGTCGTCGGCCCGGCCCAGGCCGTTCTGGACGTAGTAATCCACGTCCAGGATCCACTGCTGGACCAGCGGGGAGAGCGGCAGAGGCCGGACCTCCACCCGGCCCGAGACCCCCGCCGGGGGCCGCTCCTCCTGGACCTCGCCCGCCTCGCCGGGGACGTCGGCCTGGGCCATCCGGCCGTCCTGGACGGCCTTGGCGCCCTCCTTTTCCAGGGCGTCGATGACGTTGAAGGCGGCGGCCTCCCGGTATCGCTGCTGGTTCGGCCAGTCCCGGACCCGGCGATAGATTTCCGCCGCCCGGGCGAACTCGAAACTGTAGTAGAGGCAGTCGGCCAGGTCGTAGGTGTTCTCGTATGCGTAGCGGCTGTCGGGGAAGCGCCGCAGGTAGTCCTGGAACGCCTCCGCCGCCAGCCGGTACTGCTGCACCGCCGCGGACAGGTAGGCCGGATCCCCCGACCGGACCGCCTGGTCCCGGAGCCCCTTGGCCTTGCCCTTGTGGAACTGGGCCACCTGGTGCAGGGCGATCTCCATCCGCCGATCGACCCGCGCCAGCACCTCGGGGTGATCGCGGTTGCGCTCGTACCAGGGGGTGCCGGGACCGTAGGTCCGCACCAGGTCCTGCCGCTCGGCCACGGCCCCTTCCTCGTCCCGCATCGTCTCGTAGACCCGGATGATCTTCTCCTTGACCGCGGCATTCCGGGGGTCCATCGGGTCGAGGGCGATCACGGCCCGGTAGGCGTCCAGGGCCATCGGGTACTTCCGCTTCTCGAACTCCTGGTAGAGGGCGTCCCCGTACCGCTCCAGGACCTCGCGCTCGAATGGCTTGCCGTCCGAAAGGAAGGCGATGGCCCGGGCCACGGTGGCGTCGGGGTCCGGCAGGCCGTCGCCGTTCCAGTCCTCGTCGGCCAGACTCAAGGCGAGGTACTCCACGGCCTCGTTGCGGATCTGGGTGGCCCGGTCGCTGCGGTCGTGCAGGCCGTCCAGGTAGTCGATCAACTGTTTGAACGTCCGGATCGCCGTCGGGTAGTCGAACATCTGGAAGTGGGACCAGGCCAGCTTGTAGAGGGCGATCCCGTAGAAGCGGGCTCCCGGGTCCCCCATCGCCTGCCGGTATGCGGCGACGGCGTCGGCGAACCGTCCCTGCTCGAAGAGGGCCTCGCCGACCATCAGCCATGCGTCCGGCACCCAGTTGCTCCGGGGATGGTCCCGGACCAGGCGCTGGAACACCTCGGTCGCCCGGTCCGGCTCGTCCACCTGTCGCAGCGTGAAGCCCAGGGCATAGAGCACCGCGTCGTTGTTCCGGAAGGACGGGAACCGTTCCAGGATCCGCTCGTAGGTCCGGATGGCCTGGTCGAGGTTCTTCCGGGGCTCCTCGGGGGCATCGGCGACCTTCCCCCTCCGGTGGAGCGCCCGCTGCTCCTCGTAGGCGGCATAGGCCTCCATGTAGTCGTCCTGGGCCTGGTCGTAGTAGAGCTTGGCCAGCCGGAAGAGGACCTCCGGGGTGTAGAGGGGATGGTTCGGCTGGTGCTCGACGAACCGTTCCAGCACCGCGATGGCCTCCTTCCGGCGACCGGCCATCTCCTGGTCGAGCCTCCGGCGCTCCCTCTGATAGGCGGCCATCAGCCCCTGCTTCTTCCGGGAAATCTCCCATTGCAGCTGGAAGACGACGTCGCTCCGGAACCGGTCCGCCGCCTCGGCGAAGGCCCGGGCATGGTCCTCCAGCTCCAGCACCCCCTGGGGCACCGGGTCTGCGGCGGGTGCCGGCTGGGCCCCTCCGAATCCGGGCACCGCCCAGATCGCCAGGAGGACCCAGCATCCTGCCCGACTCCCCTTCACCACGCCCCCCTCACCTGGCCGGCTGCCCCGGCTCCCCCGGCACCGGAGCCGTGGCCGGTTTCAGCGGTTTCAGGGCCTTGCCGGCGGCCTCCAGGGCCCGGATCCGCTCCGAGTAGGCCTTCCCCAGCGACTGCTGCCGTTCCTCGACCTCGGCGGCCGCCTGCCAGGCCATCTCGACCAGGCCCAGGTCCGCCTCCAGTAGTGCCACCCCCAGCCGATCCCGGACCATGCGCAGGGCCCGCACCACCTCGCCCCGGGAGACCGACGCGACCTCCATGCCGGTGGTCTCGAAGGCTCCGGCGGCCGCTTCCAGGACCCCCGTCGCCCGGGTCACCTGGGCCTGCAGTTCCTGGGCGCCGCGGGACGCGGCCCCTGACACGGCCTCGTCCACCTCCGCGATGGCCCCCAGGGCCTGCTCCGCCCGGTCCGCCAGGGCGCCCACCGACGCCACCAGCCGTCCGTCCTCCGGCGAGAGCCCCGTCACGCCCCGCCACCGCCGGGCTTCCTCGAGGGCCCGTTCGATCGCCTGGCGCCGCATCCGGTTCTCGGCCGCCAGGTCCTCGGGGGAATTGACCGACACCCCCTCCTGGACCAGCGTTTCCTTCATCGACGCGACGGCCTGTTCCAGGGAGGCCAGGGAGGCCCGCTGCCGGGAGATCTCCTGCTGGATGCGCGCCTCCCGGTCCGGCCTCCAGGCGACTCCCGCCTCCCGCTGCTCCCGCATCCATTCCAGGATGGCCTGCAACTGGGTCCTCTGGACCTTCAGCAGGGACTCCAACAGGAACACCTCCTGGCCCAGCGCCGACAGTTCCCGGGACATCGTCCGCTCCCGGGCCAGGAACTCCTCCCGGGTGACCGGAAGCCGGTCGATCTCCGCCTCCCAGTCCCCGTCCCGGCCACCGCCCCCCTCGACCGCCGATCGCGCCGGCTCAGGCAGCCGGGGCAGGACGGTCTTCCGCAGGAAGGCCAGCGCCGTCCGCAGGGCCCGCAGCACCCGTCCCTCGGCCTCCCGGTCCTGGAGGTAGCGCTCCTTCAGCGAGGGGAAGACCTCCATCCTGCTGCCGGAACGCAGCGCCCAGGACAGGGACCGGGCGAGTTCCAGTCCCTCCTGGATCTCCTGTCGCTGCACCCGGAGGTCCTCGAACATCCGGATCAGGTCCTTCAGCCCGGGGTCGTCCTGGATCCAGCGCTCGGCCTGCTCCCCCAGGGGGGACACCCCGTCCTTGCGGTCGTCGCCCCGCCCCGTTCGAAAGTCCAGCCAGGCATCCAGTCGGCGACTGTCCCCCAGGAGCCGGTCCATCTCCTCCCGGACCGGTCGCACCTGGGACGTGAGTTCCTGGTAGGCCGCCTCGGCGCCCGCCCGGTCCCGCATCCGGACGAGCACCCGGCCCCGGAGCGCCCGGGCCTTCATCGCCAGTTCCCCGTCGGGGGAGGTCATCAGCAGGACGTCGAGGGACCGGACCGCTCCCGGGAGGTCCCCGGCCTTGTAGTGGGCCCACGCCAGTTCGAAGATCGCCTCGGGAAAGGAGGCGCTCCGGGCATCGAGGTCCTGGAGCACCGACATGCACTCGGCCACCCGGTCCTGGGAGCAGAGCACCCGGCCCTGGGCAAGGACCGCGGCCCCCCGGACCAGCACGTCGTCGTCGGTCCGGACCGGGGCCGCGGCCGAGGCGGCGAACCGGCCGAAGGCCTCCAGGAGGTCCCCCCGGGCGGCCGCGATGACCCCCAGCAGGTACTGGGCCCGGCCGAACATCGGGGAATCCGCCGGGATCCGCCCCAGGACCGCCGCGGCCTCGGCCGAACGGCCGGCGATCCGGAGCCACTTGCCGTAGGCATACTGCAGTTCCGGCGGGGCCCCCGGACTCCGGGCGAGGTCCTCCAGGTCGGCCACCCCTTCCTGTTGGGCCTCCTCGGCCGCGATCTCGAACACCCGGGCCAGGGACCGGGACCGGTACGGCTCCGGGGTCGCCTGGGCGGCGAACCGGAAGGCCTGCTGGGCCCGGACCAGCGCCCCCATCCGCCAGAGGCACTCCCCCACCTGGAAGACCGATCGGGCCCATCCCGGGTGTCCCCGGTACTCGGGGTTCTCCGCCAGGTCCCGGTAGAGCACCGCGGCTTTCCCGTACTGCCCCAGTTCGAAGAAGAGGTCGGCGTCGATCACCCGGCGTTCCACCGGGAAGTCCCGGACCCGGGGCCGCAGCGTCGCCAGTTCCCGGCGGCCCGCCGTGACGAGGTTCTCGGCGGCCTGCATGTCCGCCAGGGCCGCGTCCAGGGAGACCGACTCCCGGCCATCCCCGGGCCCCGCCGGCGCGGCGAGGGCCGGGGACAGGCACCCCAGCACCAGCAGGCCGACCAACGGGTTCCGGAACCGCCTGGCCCCCATTCCCTGGCGCCTCCCTACCGGGTTTCCCCCTCGGGGGCCGCGGATTCCACGGCCCGTTGCTGCTGCGTCTCGAACCGGATGGAGGGGCGATCCTCCAGGCGCGTTGCCGCACCGCCCTTCTCGAAGGCCACGGCCCGGACCCGCACCGCGCGGCCCTGGGTGGCCACGAACGGCACCGAGGCCTTGACCCGGAACACGTAGCCCCCCAGGTAGGAAAAGACCGTGCTGTTGCCCCGGAACAGCATCTCGACCTCCAGGACGTGGTTCCCGGGGGACACGCTGCCCTCGAAGACCCGGAACTCCTTCCGGTCCAGCGCCCCGTCCCGGTTGGCCTGGTAGTAGATCCGCTCCCCGTCGAGGGAGAAGATGACCTCCTCCAGGCTCAGCGCCGCCGAGAGTTCGTTGACCTGGACCACCTCGATCCGGGCGTCGGTGATCAGGTTCTGCAGGATCTGTTCCCGCAGCAGCATCAGTTGGGTCTTCGCGTCGAAGACCTGGCCCTTCAGTTCCTCGACCCGCTGCCGCAACTGGCGCAGGCGCACCGAGGATCCCCCATCGGCGACGCCTCCGGCGGTCCCGGCGGTGCCGGGGGCCGTCCCCGGGCCCTGGGGCGGGGCCTCCTGGCCCCTGGCCACCGCGGCGCCCAGCACCAGCACCATCCACGCCAGACGACCCGTTCTCATCGGGAACCTCCCCCTCAGGCCGACTCCCGTCCGAAATCCTCGACGAACCGATGGAGGGCCTCCGCCGCGGCGCCGGAGACTCCGAGAAACTCGATGCCCATGCCCGAGGACCCGGGGGATTTCGGATCCGGGGCGCGGCTCCAGGCCACCCGCCCGTTCACCCGGTGCACCCGGTCGGCCCCCGGCAGGTAGAGGTCCACCAGCACCGAAGCCCCCGGTTCGGCCGGGTGGAGGGTGCGCAGGAAGATGCCCCCCTCCGAGATGTTCACCACATAGGAGTCCCGCCCCGGACGATCGGCACCGAAGAACCGGACGGGGATCACGTCGCCGGGGTCCTCGGGACCCACGGTGGGGAGCGCCGATTGCTCGTATTCCATCCCCCGGTGAAGGCAGAAGTCCACGAAGGCCCGGATCGCCTTGTCGCTGTCCGGGGCGAGGCGCGGAAACAGCACCATCATGCCCCCCAGCAGCCCCTGGTCCGGGTCCTCGGCCCTGGACCACAGCACGCGGCCCTCGACCTCCTGGGCCTCCTGCTGCCCCGGCAGCACGAACCGCAGGCGGATGGGCCGCCCCTCGGGGAAGGGTTCGGGGTGGTACACGTGCATCCCCGACGCCGAGACCCGCTGGCACCGCCCCCGCAACACCCGTTCCCCGTCGGAGGCCTCCACCAGGAAGGCGAAGTACACCCGGCGCCATCTCCGCTTCTCGATGCCCGACTGGCGGGATTCCTCCTCCATCGGCCCCTCCTGTCACTCCGGTCGCCCGTCACTCGTCGAAGAACAGCGCCTCGTGCTGCTTCAGGTACTGGTCTATCGCCTGGGACACCCGGTCCGGCAGCGACAGGAACCGGACTCCCATGCCCGGCATCAGTTCCCCGGACCCGTCCCGGACCCAGCGGACCTCCGCCTCGGCCTCCACCGGGTCCTGGAGCGTCGGCAGGCGGAAGCGGACCGTCAGCCGGGTGCCCACGGGGGGCGGGGAAGGCACCGCGATGAAGAGTCCCCCGGTGCTGATGTTCCGGGAGAATCCCGTGTAGAACCGATCGTCCGATTCCAGTTCGACCGACGCCTCGTACTGCAGGCGCGGAGACTGGCGCAGGTCCCGCTTCTCGGTCTCTGTCACGAAACCCCTCCTTCCGCTCCACCGGACCGTCGAGGGGGAATTATACCATACCGCCCGGAGAACTTCCCATGGAGCCCGCCGGGTGCGTTTTCCGATCCCAGTCCGCCGGTCATCCCGCCCCCTGTCCGAAGAGGTCCTCCTCCACCAGCCTCGCCAGGTACCGGGTCAGGCGCCGGTGGTCCTCCGGGGACATGTGCAGGAAGCGGACCCCCATGCCGGGCGGCGGGGAGGCCCCCCCGTCGGGGGAACCGCGGCGGACCCAGACCACCTCCGCCTGGATCGACAGGGGGGCCTGCTCCTCGTCCACGTAGAAGCGAAGGTGCGTGACGGTCCCCGTGGGAAGGAGGTTCGGCGTCTTCACGAAGGCTCCGCCGAGGCTCAGGTTGGTCATCAGGGAATCGGTCTCCTCGAGATCCAGGTCCCTGCGGAACACCGCCAGGAGCCGGGTTTCGAACCGCGGATGCTTCCGGTGGTCCCTCGAACCCGAGTCCATCCCCGCCTCCTTTCCCCCGGCCACGGGACGGGACGATCCGCATCCCTCAACCCGGAACGCCATCGAAGGTTCACGCCTTCGGCAGCGACAATTCACGCCTCCAGTGGCGGCATCCTATGATATGGTGGATCATGCGCTATTGGGGAAGAAAAATCCCGCCCCTCGCCACTGAGGAACAACGGCCATGAACGGGAAACGGCGCCGAAACTGGACGGGATGGATGGTCGTCGCGGCCACGGTGATCGGGTGCTCCCGGGGCGGGGACCCCGTGCCCGTGGCCCGGACGGAGGGAGGAATCACCTGCCGGGCCTTGGAGATGGACCCCGAGGCCTGGCGCAAGGCGGGACCGGACCCCTCGGGCCACCGGGCGGTCCTCCACAACGGCCGGGTGATCGCCCCCGTGGGCACCCGGTTTCCCACCGCCGACTTCCCCCTGGGATTCGCCCTGAACCGGGACGAGACCCGGGCCTACGTCGTCCACAACGGCGACGGGCGATCGCTGATGGTGCTGGACCTGACCGCGGCCCCGGCCGGCCAGGACCCGGCCGTCGCCCCCGAGCGGGCGCTGATGCAGACCGTCCCTCTGGGCTCCACGTTCCGGGGAGTCGCCCTGACCCCCGACGAGAAGACCCTGGTGGTGGCCGGCGGCAACACCTCCCGGGCGTGGTTCCTCCCGGTCCTGCCCGACGGGACCCTGGCGACGCCCGGGGAGTTTGCGAGCCTCTCGGGCTACCTGTCGGACCTGGTCATCGCCCCCGACGGGTCCGAGGTGTTCGTGCTGTCCAACACCAACAGCAAGGTGTTCGTGCTGGACCCGGCGACCCGGGAGACGCGGCGGGTGATCCGCACCGAGGGGGCCACGCCCTATGCCCTGGTGATCTCCCCCGACGGGTCGGTCCTCTGGGCCAGCAACCAGAGTTCCGACACGGTGACCGCGATCGACGCCCGCAGCGGGGCCCTGCTGGCCCGGATCGCCGTCGGGAAGGGACCCGAGGCGATGGCCCTGTCGCCGGACGGGTCGCGCCTCTTCGTCGCGCTGAGCGACGCGGACCGCGTGGCGGTGATCGACACCTCCCTCCGGGTGCTGCTGGAGACCTGGGACCTGACCGGAGACCCGGCGGGCCTGGCCCACGGCAACGTCAACGGCATCGCGGTGTCTCCCGACGGGAAGCGGGTCTTCGTCACCGCCGCGGCGATGAACCGGGTGGACGTGGTGGACTCGGCCACCGGGCGGGTCCTGGGGTCCGTTCCCACGGGCTGGTATCCCACCGAGGTGCAGGCCCGGGGCGACCGCCTCTACGCGGTCTCCTCGAAGGGGATGGCCAACCCGAATCCCCGGGCCCTGAAGACCATCCCCGGCTTCCTGGGCGTGGTGGCGATGCCCGACGACGAGACCCTCGCCCGGTGGACCGAGGAGGTCGCCCGGAACAACGACCGCGCCCGGGCCTTCCTGGTGGGATCCTGCACCCCGGACCGGATCCCGGTCCTGAAGGGGCCCCCGGAGTCGCCCATCCGCCACGTGATCCTGATCGTCCGGGAGAACAAGACCTACGACATGCTGCTGGGGGACCTCACGGACCACCAGGGCAATCCCATCGGGGACGGCGACCCGAACCTGGTCGTCTTCGGGGAGCGCTACACCCCGAACTTCCACGAGTTGTCCCGGGAGTTCGCGACCTTCGACAACTTCTACTCCAACGCCGAGGCCTCCCTCCACGGCCACCAGTGGGTCACCCAGTCCCAGTGCAACGATCTGATGGAGAAGGAGTACCCCGACCAGTTGCCCATTCCCGGCATCGACCCCGGGCTGGACCCGGACGGCGAGTGGCCGACCTTCTTCGACCTCCTGTACGAACACGACGTCCCGTTCCGCAACTACGGGGAGTTCCCCTCCTTCGGGCTCCGGATGCTGGACGAGTTCCAGGACTTCTACGACCACAAGTACCCCTTCTGGACCCAGTCGGTCTGGGACGTGGACAAGGCCGCCGAGGTGATCCGGGAGTGGGAACTGGGCATCGTCCCCTCCTTCATCTTCATCGGCCTGCCCAACGACCACACCTACGGGACCCGGAAGGGCTTCCCGACCCCGGCGACGATGGTCGCCGACAACGACCGCGGGACCGGGCGACTGATCGAGTGGATCAGCCACTCCCCCTACTGGCCGGAAACCGTGGTCTTCATCCTGGAGGACGATCCCCAGGGTTCCGGGGACCACGTGGAGGCCCACCGGTCCGTGCTGACCGTGGTGTCGCCCTGGGTCCGGCGGCACTACATCTCGTCGCTGCACTACGACGTGCCCAGCGTCTTCCGGACCATCGAGTTGATCCTGGGGCTGCCTCCGATGGGGAAGAACGACGCCTACGCCCCGCCCATCCTGGACATCTGGGTGGACGGAACCAGCGAGCCCATCGACACGACCCCCTTCCTGGAACTGCCGGTGGACGTCCCCTACGAGGTCAACGGGGCGGAGGCGCTGATGGCCGCCGAGTCCGAGGCCTGCGACTTCCGGGTCGTGGACTCCTGCCCGGGGCTGGGCCGGATCCTCTGGAAGGCGATGCGGGGGAACGTCGAACCGCCACCCTACGCCAAGGGCATCGACAAATGAGGGGGAGGTCCGGGATGATCGGACGATTCCGATGGGCTTGGGTGCCGGTGGCGCTGACGTTCGCCTGCGGCGGAGGGGGAACCTCCCCGGGGGACCCGGGCGGGGGGGATCTCCCCGGGGAGACTCCCTGGGAGGTCGCCGGGGACACGGGGGAGGAGACCGGCCGGCCGGACAACCCTCCGGACGAGGTGCCTGGGGACCCGGGCCGGGAGGCCGGGGAGGACCTGCTCCCGGACACCGGGGAGGACGCCGAGACCCCCTGCGACGACGAGGAGGCCCTCGCCCGGGGGCTCGACTGGCTGGAGAAGGCCGAGCCGGGCTTCGCCCTGAACGAACTGGAGGAGGCCCTCGCCCGGTGCCCCTCGGACCCCCGGGCCCTCTTCCTGGCAGGGCTGGCGGAGTCGATCTACGGGGCCGAGCATCTGCTGTCCCTGCTGACCGTGCTGACCGGCCAGACCACCGGCCCCAGGCTGCCGGCCCTGTTCCTCCGGGAGGACGCCGGTGAGGACCCGGCGAACTGGAACGAGATCCTCGCTGCGAAACTGCACCGGGCCTTCCTGGAACTGCGCGACCACTTCGATCGGAGCCTGGCCCACCTGGAGGCCCTCGGGGACCGGGACCCCGGGGTGTCCACCCGGGGCATCCCCCTCTACCTGGGGATCCGGCCCTCCCTGGTCCTCCGGGGACGTTTCGATGCCGGGGACGCGATGCTGACCCGGGCCGTGGCGAGCCTCGCCGCGGGCATCCTGGACTTCCTGGCCGGGCAGGACCTGGACACCGACCTCCTGACCGTCGCCAGCAGCGCGAAGCGGATGTTCGGGGACTCGGTGGACTTCCCGATGATCTCCCGGCTGGCCGCCTACCTGCTGAACGAGGACTCCCGCTTCCTGACCCTGCACCCGGTGGACGGGGAACGGCTGTTCCGGGACGCCCGGCAGCGCTTCGCCGACGTGTCCCCGCTGCTGGACCAGGCCATCGCCCGGATGGGGGAGGCGGGCACCGGGGAGGACGAGGTGTCCTACCTGGAGTCCCTTCCCGCGGGACTGGTGATCAACGTGCGCAACCGGGTCCGGTTCGACGCCGCGGGGACCCCCGACGAGGAACCCTGGTACCTGATCCTCGGCGAGGAGACCCTGGAGTCCCTCCGGGCATGCAGCCGCAGCATCCGGGAGCCCGGGGAGGCCGTCACGCTCCACGGGGGCGTCGTGCCGGCGCTGTCGGTGATCCTGGTGGGCTTCGTGCGCGTGGGGCTACTGGAAACCTTCGGCCTGGAGGAGGTCGCGGGGATCGACCTTGCGGGCCTGGAGGTGGACGAGATTTCGGGGCTCCTGCGGGGCCTGCTGCCCAACGTGCTGGCCTTCGACTGGGGGCGGTTCTTCGAGCAGCCGGTGGGCCTGCGGGCCTGGCTTCCCGAGGCGACCCGGGACGGCGCCTCCCTGGACAACCGGATTCGGGCCGAGTGGGAATGCCCCGGGGACCTGGGCCCCGACGGCTTTCCCGGCGGGTCCCTCCGGATGCTGTGCGGCAAGGACGCGGCCCTGGCCGACGGGCCCCACTTCCCCGGCACCCCCTGGGAGACCGCCGCCGACGGCACGGCGTCCCCCTTCCCGGTGATGGCCTTCGGGGACCCGTCCTGGAACGGGCTGAACCTGGTGAACCTGGCGGCGCCGGCCGGGCAGGTCGACCTGGAAGGATTCGCCCCGGCGGACCAGACGACCTGGAACGCGGCCCTGGCCCGCCTGCTGGGGGGCCTGTTGTCGCTGCTGAACTGACGCTTCCCCGGCCGGGGCGGAAGGGAGCCATGAACGCCAAGACGAATGAGCAGATCCGGGGACGAAGGGCCTTCCTGTGGATCGCCACGGGGGTCCTTTTCCTGGGACTGGCCCTGGGGATCCTCCAGGCGGTGTCCGGGGGACTCGGCCCGATGGAAACCTTTCTGCGGCGCAGCCGGGGACAGGCGATCGGGCGTCCCCTGACCCCCTCCCAGGCGGCCTATGTCCTGGAGGCCCGGCGGGGAGGGCAGGTGGTCCCGACGACCATCGCGGACTTCGAGGCCCAGGTGATCTTCGTGAACTTCTGGGGGACCTTCTGTCCTCCCTGCATCGAGGAACTGCCGAGCCTGCTGGCCCTGGCCCGATCCCGCAGCCCGTCGGAATTCCTGGTGCTGGCCGTCGCCTACGACGACTCCTGGGAGGTCATCGACCAGTTCTTCGCCCGGAACACCTCCGAGGCGGTGCCCCCCAACTTCGTGGTGCTCCGGGACCCGGTGCAGGTCGCCGGCCGGGATCTGAAGGCCCTCTTCGGCACCGAGAAGATCCCCGAGACCTGGCTGGTCCGCAAGGGCGTCGTGGAGGCGAGGTTCGTCAACGCCCGGGACTGGCTCGACCCGGCCATCGTGGGCCTGATCGAGGCCGCCCGGACGCGGTAGCCGTGCCGGTCAGACGTGCCCCCGGTGCAGGCCGGCGTTCAGGGCCATCCCGACCGCCAGCATCGACGAGATCATCGAGGATCCCCCGTAGGACAGGAACGGGAGGGTCAGGCCGACCACCGGGAAGATCCCGGTCACCATGCCGATGTTGAAGACCACCTGCCAGAACAGGATCGCCGTCGCCCCGACGCAGACCAGCGCGGCGAACCGCTCCCGGGCCCTCAGGGCCAGCACTAGCAGCGAGATCACCAGGGATCCGTAGAGCACCAGGAGGCCCAGGGCCCCCACGAACCCCCGCTCCTCGGCGAAGGCGGCGAAGATGTAGTCGTTGTGCATCTCGGGCAGGTAGCGGAGCCGGGACTGGATCGCCTGCCCCTGGCCCCGGCCCAGCCAGCCTCCGCTCCCGACGGCCCAGAGGGCCTGCTCGGGCTGCATGCGGCTGTCGGCCTCCTCCCGGGTGGCCGGTCGGGCCCCGGACATCGAGAGCCAGGTCCGGACGCGCTCCTTCTGGTAGGGCTGGATCACGTTGAGTTCCCAGGCCAGGGGGATCAACAGCAGGATGATCCCCAGGAGGGTCAGGAACGATCGCAGCCGGATGCCCTCGAAGAACATCACCGAGAACCCCACGGCGATCAGCACGAGGCTGGTGCCCAGGTCCGGCTCCATCATCACCAGCGCCACGGGCAGCGCCACCTGGCCCAGGGGCTTCAACAGCATCCGCAGGCTGTAGCGCTCGGGGTTCCTCTCGCCGTGGAAGAAGCGGGCCAGCATCAACACCAGGGCCGGCTTCGCGAACTCCGAGGGCTGGATCGAGACGTCCCCGAGGCTGAACCACCGGCGGGAGGCGTTGACCTCCTTCCCGAACCCCAGCACCAGCAGCAGCAGCAGCACCGCGCCCCAGTAGAACACCGGGCTCAGCTGTTCGAAGAACCGCATGTCCACGAAGGCCACCACTCCCGCCACCCCCAGGCCCAGCAGGATCCAGACGAGCTGGGTCTCGTGGAACCGCTCGCCGGTGTAGGAGGCGGCGCTTCCCAGGGTCAGGACCCCGACGACCAGCAGCAGCAGCAGCGAGAACAGTGCCGTCCAGACCGCGCGGCTGAAGGGCCGTCTTTCCGAGGTGATCATCCCGTCCTCTCAAGGCAGCAGGGGCAGCAGGTCCTCCCCGGACATCCCCTCCCAGAGGTCCCCGAACTCGTCGGCCCGGCTGGCATAGTACGCCTCGAAGATCCTCCGGGCCACGGGAGCCGCCACGGCCCCCCCGAACCCCCCGTGTTCCACGAAGACCACGACCACCAGCCGCGGTCTCCGGGCGGGACCGTAGGCCATGAACCAGGCATGATCCTGGGCCAGCCAGCCCTCCAGGGACGCCGGGGCGTCAGGGCGGTGCTCCCGGGCCTGGGCGGTCCCGGTCTTTCCGGCGAAGGGCAGTTCCTTCAGGGCCGCCGAGGCGGCGGTTCCCTTCTCGCCGTTGACCGCTTCGTACATCCCCCGCTTCACGAGGTCCAGGAAGGCCTCGGGGATCTCGATGGTGCGCTGGACCTCCGGCTGCACCGGCGTCTCCTGGCCGGTGGAGGGATCCCGGACGGCCCGGACCAGGTGGGGACGAAGCAGGCGCCCCCCGTTGACCAC
Organism: Myxococcota bacterium; assembly: GCA_017994695.1. Classification (GTDB taxonomy): domain Bacteria; phylum Myxococcota_A; class UBA9042; order DTJE01; family DTJE01; genus JAGOKF01. Next base: position 38,974 of record JAGOKF010000013.1, read on the forward strand.
CGCGGCCAGGGCCCGGGCCAGGGCCAGGGGGGTCACCTTCACGTCCCCCTGGCCGACGGCGGCGTTCAGGGCGTGCCCGGGCTGGTAGGACAGGCGATGGCGCAGGTACCAGCGTTCCGTGGGCACCAGGCCCGGGTACTCCCGGAGATCGAAGCCGGTGGGCTCGCCCATCCCGAAGATGTCCCGGGCCCAGTGGGCGATGGCATCCATGCCCAGCATCTCCCCCAACTGGTAGAAATAGACGTCGCAGGATTCCGCCAGGGCCCGGACCAGGCCCGTCTCCCCGTGTCCCGACCGCTTGAAGCAACGGAAGCGGCGCCCCTTGAACAGGTAGGACCCGTAGCAGGTGGTCTTCCAGTCGGGGCCGATGGCCCCCTCCATCAACCCGGCGATGGCCGAGAAGACCTTGAAGGTGGACCCCGGCGGGAACGGACGCAGGGCCTTGTCCACCTGGGGCGCCAGGAACTCCTCCTCGGCCTGGGCCCCCGGGGAGGGACCGCGCCGTGACGACCCCAGTTGGAGACGTCGGCCCATCAACCGGGAGGGATGGCTGTAGAGCACCAGCACCTCCCCGGTGTCGGCGTCCATCGCCACCACGGCCCCGGAACGGAGGGGGGCCATCGCCTCCCTGGCCACCCGCTGGAGGTCCAGGTCCAGGGTCAGCACCAGGTCCGACCCGGGCCTCGGAGGAGTCGAGTGCAGGTCGGCGAAGGGGCCCTCGAGGCCCCGGGGTTCGATCCGCCGGCCATCGGCGCTCCGGAGGTAGACGTCCTCCCCGTCCACCCCCCGCAACGTCCGGTCCCAGGCCTTCTCGACGCCGGCCCGGCCCAGGACGTCCCCGGCCCGGAGGGCCCCCTCCGAGGCCTCGACCTCCTGGGCATTGACCTCGTTGACGTAGCCGACGGCGTGGGCGGTCAGGGCGCCCTCGGGAAGCCACCGCATCATCCGGGTCTGCACCGAGAAGCCCCGCAACTCGTGCAGGTGCGCCTGGACGATCGCCCGCTGGTCCAGCCAGGACCGGCCGCACAGGGGACAGACCAGCACCTGGCGCTTCGGATCGTAGGCCCCCGGAGTCAGGTCCTCGGGGCAGCGGGGTCCCTGGAGGTTCCGCACCACGGGGATCTTCCAGAACCGGGTCTTGCGGTCCTGGCGGGCCTGTTCGACCTTCCGCACCAGGGACTCGGCGCCCTCCGGGTCCAGCACCCCCAGTTCCCGAAGCCTCTCGGCCGCCTCGGCCGGGGCCTTCAGGTAGTGGGGAACCACCATCAGGTCCGCCACCTCCATGTCCACGGCCAGGGGACGCCCCTCCCGGTCCACGATGGCCCCCCGGGGGGCCGGGACGACGTCCCGGGTCACGTGGCCCATCCAGGCCAGGTTGGCGTACCGGCTCCCCTCCAGCACCTGCAGGTGGAACAGGCGACCGGCCAGGACCAGGAAGACCGCCAGGACCAGCAGCAGGGCCCAGCGGAAATGGGCCCGATACTCCACGGAACCGTCCAGGCCCCTGATCACGGACTCCCCCTGGGCGTCGATGGCCCCCAGAGCGAGTCTGGGAGGTTACCACAACTCCCTACAGGATCCGGCGGTCCGCCTTCCGCAGCCCCCCGGTGAGGACATCCAGGCCCGCGAAGGGGAGCACCAGCAGAGGGGCCAGCAGGGCGGTGGTCAGGACCGTCGGGATGGCCCACAGCAGGCTGCCGGCCCGGCCCTCGAACCCGGAATCGAACAGCAGCGACAGCAGGAAGAAGAGCAACGTCTTCAGCACGCCGGCCACCAGCGTCACCAGGATCAGGGGGAGGGGACGGTCCAGGGGCAGCCGCCCCGAGAGCCCCCGGATCAGCAGGAACAGCAGTCCCAGGATCTCCACATGCATGCCGAGCAGGGTCCCGGGAGTCGAGAGGTCCAGGATCAGCCCCGCCGCCAGGGTGGTCAGGAACCCCTGCCTGGTGGGAAAGGCGTAACAGAGATGGCAGACCGCCACCAGGGGCACGTCCAGCAGGGTCGGCCGCAGTCCCGTCCACAGCAGCAGGGGGCCGACCAGGACCTGGATCAGCACCAGCAGCAGCAGGAACCACACCGATCGCAAGGCCCGTCCTCCGTCCGGCCCCTAGGGTTCCGCGCCGGCGCCCACCGGGGCGGCGACCAGCACCGTGTCCCAGGCCGCGGGGTTCGCCGCCAGCCGCACCTCGTACTCGACGAAGGGACCGGACCGGCGTCGTGCGTCCTGGTCCAGCAGGTATCCCACCTCGATCCCCCGGGGGAAGACCCGGTCGTGGCCCGAGGTCACCACGACCGCGCCCCGGGGCAGGGGGTCCTCCGTCTGGGCCACCTGGAGCCATGCCGCGTAGCGATCCGGAAGGCCGGACCCGATCAGCACGCCCAGCACGCCCTGGCCCAGGACCTCGCAGGCGACCCGGCTCCGCTGGTCCCCGAGGAGCATCACGTCGCCCAGGGAACCGGCCGCCCGGATGGTCCGACCGACGAGGCCCTCGGGGGTCAGCACGGCCAGGTCCGGCCGCAACGCGACCCCATCGGCCTGGACCTGGATCCGGCCCACCCGGTGGAAGGGCGTGACGTCCACGGCGACGACCCGGGCGGCCTCCAGGCGGAGATCCGGCCGCTTTTCCCGCAGGTCCAGCACCTTCCGGAGCCGCTGGACCTCGACGGCGAGCTGCTTGGCCAGCAGGGCCTCCTGCATCAGGCGGTCCCGCTCGGCCCGGAGATGCTCGTTCTCCTCCCGGACCCCGACCAGGGAGACGTAGCGTTCCACCAGGCCCGAGGCGCCGCCGGTGACCCACCGGGCGGCGCCCTGGATCCGTCCCGCGAAACCCACCAGCAGTTGCTCCGGCAGGGAAGAGCCGCCGCCGCGGCCCGTCAGGAACATCAGGATCACGGGAATCACGAGACCCGCGATCACCGTGACGACCCACCGCCGCCGATCCAAACCCGACCCCCACCCGAGAACGGGCCGGCCCTCTCCGAGTCCCCGGAACTCAGATGCCGGCAGCGCTTCGCCGAAGCAGTTCCATGTCGTCCAGTGCGCGACCGGCCCCCAGCACCACGGCCGATACGGGATCCTCTGCGATCATCACCGGCAGCCCGGTCTCCTCCCGGATCAGGGCGTCCAGATTCTTCAGCAGCGCGCCCCCGCCCGCCAGCATGATCCCCTTGTCCACGATGTCCGCCGACAGTTCCGGCGGGGTGCCTTCCAGGGCCAGCCGGACCGCCGTGACGATCGCGGTGACCGGTTCGAACAACGCCTCGCGGATCTCGTCGGAGTTCACCGTGACGGTCTTCGGGATCCCGCCGACGACGTCCCTCCCCTTCACTTCCATCGTCAGGACTTCCGAGAGGGGGTGGGCATTGCCGATCTGGATCTTGACCTCCTCGGCCGTCCGCTCCCCGACCAGCAGGTTGTACCGCCGCTTCAGGTGCTCCCGGACCGCCTCGTCCATCTTGTCGCCGCCGACCTTCACGGAGCGGCTGTACACCACGCCCGCCAGGGAGATCACGGCGACCTCGGTGGTGCCCCCGCCGATGTCCACGATCATGTTGCCGCAGGGCTCGGTGATGGGCAGCCCGGCGCCGATGGCCGCGGCCATCGGTTCCTCCATCAGGTACACCTCCCGGGCCCCGGCCGACTCGGCCGACTCCCGGACGGCCCGGCGCTCGACCTCGGTGATCCCGTGGGAAACGCAGATCACGATCCGGGGCCGGACCAGGGTCCGCCGGTTGTGGGCCCGGGCGATGAAGTACCGGAGCATCGCCTCGGTCACCTCGAAATCGGCGATCACCCCGTCCTTCATCGGCCGGATGGCGTCGATGCCGCCGGGCGTCCGCCCCAGCATCTCCTTGGCTTCGCGGCCCACCGCCAGCACCCGCCGGGCATTCCGGTGGTCCTTGTACACCGCCACCACCGACGGCTCGTTGGAGACGATCCCCTTGCCCTTCACGTAGACCAGGGTCGTGGCCGTGCCGAGGTCGATGGCCATGTCGTTGCTGAAAAGCCCGTAGAGCCAGTCCAGCACCATCGTCCTCTCCCCCCCGATCGCCATTCCCGGACAAGGCTCGCCGCGGGAAAAGCGCATATGATTACCACGTCTCCCGCGGTTTGAGAATCCCGCACGGCACCCGGGATCGGGGCCGATTGACCGGGGAAGGGAAGGCTGCTAGTTTCACGGGGTCTTGCGCCGACAGGAGATCCGCCGATGAAGCGCCTGGTCTGGACGATGCTGATCGTGGTCCCCCTGTGTGCCTGCCATCGATCCGGCAAGGACTCCGGCGCCGGCCGTCCGAAGGCGAACCTGCCGGCGAAGCCGGACCTGAGCCAGAAGCCCCTGGCCGAGAAGTACCCCGACGGGGCCCTCTCGGTGGAGGGGTTCTTCCTGCACGCCCAGGAACGGAACGGCCAGGAGGCGACCGTCCGGGGCATCGTGCTGGCCGCGGATCTCTGCAGCCCCGACGCCCCCTGCACGAAGGTCCCGTCGGTGACCCTGGTGGACGACCTGAAGAACCCCCGGCGCCGCCTGACCGTCGTGGGATCCACGACCGCCCAGGACCTGTCGGAACTGAAGCCGTCCTCGACCCAGACGCTGACGGGCAAGGTGGCGATGTGGTCCCCCGACGGCCGGATGATCCAGATGGACGGGATGCTGATCCTGTCTCCCCCGGCCCCGGCCCAGGATGCCGCCGCGACCCCCGCAGGGAGCCCGGCTCCGGAGGCCCGCTGAGCAGCGGATCCCGGCGCCTTCCAGGACCGCCTGTCCCCCACAGGGTCCCGCCGGTCACGCCTCGTAGAGGCCTTCGCCCATCCGGAGGGACTGGCCGACCTGCACCGCCGGGCGGAGGGGCCGGGGAGAACGAAGGACCAGCACCACGGTCGATCCCAGGTGGAAGGCCCCCGCCTCCTGGCCCTGGCGGATCGGCACGGGGGTCTCGCAGCGCCCCTGACCGAAATCCCGGCCGCTGTTGGTCGTGGCCGGGCAGAAGACCGAGGTGATCCGGCCGACGTTGGCGGCCCCGACCATGACCAGCGCGGCCTCCATCCCCGCGACCCCGCGGATCGCCAGCACGAAGCGCTCGTTCCGGACCAGGAGGTTGTTCACCAGCAGGGTCGCGCCGGGGGCCACGGTGAAGAGGGCCCCGGGAAGATGGCGCCAGGCCAGGAGTTCCCCGTCGAGGGGCACGTGGACCCGGTGGTAGTCCCGGGGGCTCAGGTAGATGGTGACGTACCGGCCGCCCTCCAGGCGGGCCGCCAGGGCCTCCTCCCCGATCAGGTCGGCCAGGGAGTAGCGCAGCCCCTTGGCCTGGACCAGGGTTCCCGCCTCCACGGGGCCCTCGGCCACCACCCTCCCGTCGCAGGGGGAGACGACCGGCAGCGAGGCCAGGGGTCGCGCGCCGGCCTTCAGGCGCCGCGTGAAGAACTCGTCCAGCGTCCGGAAGCCCCCGGAGGGGACCTCCACCTCGTCCATCCGGACCTTCCAGGCACGGACGTAGGCCGCGATGATGCGGTTCAGCACGGGCGCGGGCAGCCGGGCATCGGCCAGGTGCCCCACGACCCGGGAGGGCCGGTTGTGGGACCCCAGGCGGTAGAGGGTGCGGACCAGGGAATGGTGGGGTTTCCACACGGCGCCTACCCCCCGCCTTCCAGCCGGCGCAGCACCGCGTCCCGGTCCAGCGAAACCGACTCCACCCACTGTTCCATCCGCTCCCGGATCCGGCCGGGACGGACCTCCCCGAGTCCCCGGGGCCCGAAGTGCTCCACGCAGAAGGACGCCACCACCGTCCCGAGGGCCAGGGCCCCCCGGAGGGATTCGAAGGAGAAGTCCCTGGACTGCTCCAGGAAGGCCAGGGCGGCTCCCGCGTAGCAGTCCCCCGCGCCGGTGGGGTCCACCACCACCGTCTCGGGCCAGGCCGGAAAGAGGGCCACCCGGTCCCTTGTCCAGAGGCTCGACCCGTGCTCTCCCCGCTTCAGGGCCACCGCCTTCGCCCCCTGGGCCAGCAGCGACCGGACCCCCTTGGCCAGGTGGAACTCGCCGGTCAGCAGGCGGACCTCCTCGTCGTTCAGGAAGAGCAGGTCGGTCCGGGGCAGCAGGCGCACCAGTTCCGGGCGGGCGTCGTCGATCCAGCAGCGGATCGTGTCCAGGGCCACGAAGGAGGCCTCCCGGCACTGGGCGAGCACCAGGCCCTGGAGTCCGGGGTGGATATTCCCCAGGAACAGCACGTCGGGACGCCGCCAGTCGGGGGGGATCACCGGCGAGAACTCGGCGAAGACCCCCGGATCGGTGCGAAGGGAGTCCCGGCCGATGAGGTCCTCGTGGTAGCGCCCGTGCCAGCGAAAGGTCCGACCGGCCTTGCGGTCCACCCCCGAGACGTCCACCCCCCGGGAGGCCAGGAAGGCCAGGTCGTCGTCCCGGAAGTCCTCCCCGACGGCCGCCACCAGCCACGGCCGGGACCACAGGCCCGCCGCGGTGCAGAACCAGGTGGCCGATCCCCCCAGGACCTCCACCGCGTCCCGCCCGGGGAGTTCGATCACGTCGTAGGCCACCGATCCCACGCAGAGCAGGCTCATCGCACCTCCTCGGCCGGCGGAAGATGGCGGTCCAGCAGCAGCGACAGGCGCCGCCGCGCCTGGGGCGGAATCCGGTCGGGACGGGTCATCACGGCCCCGGCGAGGGCCTGGCCGCACCGGCAGGGGCCGGCGTGGTCCAGGCGGGCCAGGGCGCCCCGGATCAGGGTCTTCGCGACCCCGATCCCCTGTTCCAGCCGGCGGATCACCGCCTCCACGGACACGTCCTCCTCGGACTCGTGCCAGCAGTCGTAGTCCGTGGGAACGGCCACCGTCGCGTAGCAGATCTCCGCCTCCCGGGCCAGCTTGGCCTCGGTGGCGTTGGTCATTCCGATCAGGTCCACCCCGGTCTGGCGGTAGGCCAGGGATTCCCCCCGACTGCTGAACTGGGGCCCCTCGATGCAGAGGTAGGTCCCCCGGGGAACCACGTCGATGGAGGACCGCCGTGCCGCGTCCAGCAGCAATCCCCGCAGGGCGGGGCACACCGGATCGGCCATCGAGACGTGGGCGACGACACCCTCGCCGAAGAAGGTGGACTTCCGGGCCACCGTGCGGTCGATGAACTGGTCCACCAGCACCGGCACCCCCAGGCGGACCTCCTCCTTCATGCTCCCCACGGCGCTCACGCTGAAGATGCGCTCGACGCCCAGGGACTTCAGGGCCCACAGGTTCGCCCGGTAGGGGACCTCCGTGGGGAGCCATCGGTGCCCCCGTCCATGGCGGGACAGGAAGGCCACCGGGACGCCCTCCAGCACCCCTTCCAGAATGGCGTCCGACGTCTCGCCGAAGGGGGTCTCCACCGTGACCTCCCGGAGGTCCCGGAGACCCTCCATCTGGTAGAGCCCCGACCCGCCGATGATCCCGACCCGTGCGGCCATCCTCGACACCTCCCTTCCCCCTGACGCGCTTTCAGGCCACCGGGTGCAGGTCGCCCCGCTCCCCCCGGCGTCGCAGGGCCTCCTCGTCGGGGCCGAAGCGCAACTCCCAGGACTCCCTTCCCTGGACCGCGAAGACCCGGTTCCCGGAATGTTTCAGGAAGCCCCAGTGCTGTCCCGAGGCCCACTGCAGCAGTTCCGGCAGGGACCCGAACCGCCGTCGTTCGAAGCGTCCGCAGGCGGGGCAGAACTCGATGCCCGCCTCCCCTTCCAGGGTGTAGTAGGAGGCGCCGCAGACAAAGCAGGTCATGTCCAGGAGGTCCGTCACCTCCCGTCCGGCGGGGTCCAGGTACCGCCCCGCCTCGTAGCGCAGTTCGAAGGAGTGCCGGCGACCGATGCAGACCAGTTCCAGGCCCCGAATCCCGGTCATCCGATCCTCCGGCGGAACTCAGTCCTCCTCGGGCTCGTCCCCCAGTTCCTCCTCGGTGTCCACCTCCAGCCCCTTCTCGGTCAGTTCCTCGGGGAGGTCCGTGTCCTCCTCGTCGAGGTCCGCCACGGGCTCGGGTTCCTCCTTCTCGACCGGGCGATAGACCACCGACGCATCGGTCTTGCACTTCGGGCACAGCGGCGGGACCCGATGCATGTCGTAGAACTTGCAGCCGCAGGCCGGACAGACGCGCCGTTCACCGAACTTCTCCCGATCGATCATGACCCACACACCTCTGCTGGAGAGAGGGCGGAGCACCGCGTCTCCACCCGGGCGGCGCAAAGGTTACCGTTCGCCCCTCCCTTGTCAAGCACCCCCTTGATCGCCTGGAGGCCGTGATTATCTTCCTCGCGGCTTTTCCCGCCCGGGCTTGCGGGCAGTCCCCTGGCGAGGACGCCCGCGGCGTGTGGATGCGGGCGACCCAATGACAACGGATGGAGGAGAGACGATGGCACCGAAGCAAACGATGTTCTCGGCAGAGGCCCGGCAGCGCATCCTGAACGGCGTCCACGTGCTGGCGGACGCCGTCACCGTGACCCTGGGTCCGAAAGGGCGCAACGTCATCCTGGAGAAGTCCTGGGGCAGCCCGGTGGTGACCAAGGACGGCGTCACGGTCGCCAAGGAGATCGAGCTGGAAGACAAGTTCGAGAACATGGGCGCCCAGATGGTGAAGGAAGTGGCCTCCCGGACCAGCGACAAGGCCGGAGACGGCACCACCACCGCCACCGTGCTGGCCCGGGCCATCTACCAGGAGGGCCTGAAGCTGGTCACCGCCGGGATCAACCCGATGCACCTGAAGCGGGGCATCGACGCCGGGGTCGAGCGGGTCGTCGAGGAATTGAAGAAGATCTCGATCCCCACCCGGGGGCGGAAGGAGATCGCCCAGGTGGGGACCATCTCGGCCAACCATGACACTGAGATCGGCAACATCATCGCCGACGCGATGGACAAGGTGGGGAAGGACGGCGTGATCACCGTCGAGGAGGCCAAGTCCACCCAGACCACCCTGGAACTGGTCGAGGGCATGCAGTTCGACCGGGGCTACATCTCCCCGTACTTCGTCACCAACCCCGAAAAGATGGAGGCGGTGCTCGAGGACGCGGTGATCCTGATCCACGAGAAGAAGATCAGCAGCCTCCACGAGCTCCTCCCGCTGCTGGAGCGCGTGGCCCGGGAGGGACGGTCCCTGATGATCCTCTCGGAGGACGTCGAGGGCGAGGCCCTGGCGGCGCTGGTGGTGAACAAGATCAAGGGCGTGCTGAAGGTGCTGGCCGTGAAGGCCCCGGGCTTCGGCGACCGCCGCAAGGCCATGCTGGAGGACATCGCGATCCTGACCGGCGGCAAGGTGATCAGCGAGGAACTGGGCCGCAAGCTGGAAAGCGTCACGCTGGCGGACCTGGGCCGCGCGAAGCGGGTCATCGCCGACAAGGACAACACCACCATCGTGGACGGGGCCGGAAGCCCCGAGGCCATCAAGGCCCGGATCCAGCAGATCCGGACCCAGATCGAGGACACCACCTCCGACTGGGACCGGGAGAAGCTGCAGGAGCGCCTGGCCAAACTGGCGGGCGGCGTCGCGGTGATCAAGGTGGGCGCCCAGACCGAGACCGAGATGAAGGAGAAGAAGGCCCGGGTCGAGGACGCCCTGCATGCCACCCGGGCGGCCGTCGAGGAAGGCGTGGTCCCGGGGGGCGGCGTCGCCCTGCTGCGCTGCCTGCCTGCCCTGGAGGGACTGAAGTTCGAGGACGACCGCCGGTACGGCGTGGACATCCTCCGGCAGGCGATCACGCAGCCCCTCTACTGGATCGCCCGGAACGCCGGCCAGGACGGAGGCGTCGTGGTCCAGAAGGTGCTGGAGGGCAAGGGCAACTTCGGGTTCAACGCCCAGACCGGCGTCTACGAGGACATGGTGGAGGCCGGCATCCTGGACCCGACGAAGGTGACCCGGCTGGCCCTGACCAACGCCGCCTCCATCGCCGGCCTGATGGTGACCACCGAGGCCGCCATCGCCGACCTCCCAAAGGACGACGACAAGAAGAAGTGACCGGCGTTCGCATTCCCCGGATCCTCCCACCTGTCTGACCACGAAGGGACAGTCACCCCATTGCCGGAATCCGCTCCCGCGAAAACGCAAGCATCACTAGTAGTTCAGGACGGTAAACGGGTGACTGTCCCCGGTCAGGCCTGGCGCTCGGCGTCGCCCAGGGCCTCGGTGGCCTCCTCCCAGGCGGCGTAGAGCACGTCAAGACGCTGGCGGATCTGCCGGGCCTCCTGGCCGGTCTTCCGGGCCTGTTCCAGGTCCGAATAGAGGTCGGGGTGAGTCAGGCGATCCTCGATCTCCCGAAGGGTCCTCTCCAGGGAGTCGATCTCGGATTCCACCGCCTGGACCCGGTCCCGGAGCGGCTTCAGGATGCGGTAGAGCCGGTTGCGCCGCTCCGCCTCCTCCCGCTTCCGCTCCCGATCCAGGTCCCGGGTCGATGCCGGGACGGGCTCCCGCAACTCCCGGGAGGGCATCACCGGGACCGCCGCCCGGGCGGCCTGGATCCGGTAGTCGTGCCAGTTGCCGGCATAGCGGGTCAGGCGCCCGTCCTTCAGTTCCAGGACCCCCGTGGCCACGGCGTCCATGAACCGCCGGTCGTGGCTGGTGAAGACCAGGGTCCCCTGGTAGTCCCGGAGGGCCTCCTCCAGGACCTCCCGGGAGGCGATATCCAGGTGGTTGGTCGGCTCGTCCAGCACCAGCAGCCCGAAGGCCTGGAGCAGCAGGCGGGCGAGCATCAGCCGGGCCTTCTCGCCCCCCGAAAGGCTCTGGACCGGCCGATCCAGGTCGTCCTCCCGGAACAGGAAGGCCCCGAGCAGCCCCCGGACGTGGGGCCCCGTGGTGACGTCCGCCACCTCCAGCATGTGCTGGTGCACGGTCCCCTCGGGACGCAGCACCTCGTACTGGTCCTGGGCGAAGTAGCCGACCCGCAGGGAGTCGGCGGTCAACCGCCGCCCCTCGTCGGGCGTCGTGCGGCCCGCGACCAGCCGGAGCAGCGTGGACTTCCCGGCGCCGTTGACTCCCACCAGGGCCAGGCGCTCCCCCCGGTGCAGGCGCAGGTCCAGGTCCCGGAAGACCACCCGGTCGCCGTACCTCCGGGTCACTCCCTCCAGGCTCAGCACCAGTTCGGGAAGGCGGGGCGGCTGGGGGAACAAGACCCGCACCCGCCGCTGGGACTCGGGCGGTTCCAGCCGTTCCAGTTTTTCCAGCATCCGGATCCGGGCCTGGACGACCCCCGCCCGGTCCTTTCGGACCTTGTTGGCGGCGATGAACTCCTCCTGGTGCTGCAGGAAGGCCTGCTGCTCCTCGTAGCGCTTCCACGCCAGGTCGATGGCCTTCTGGCGCTCGACCAGGTACCGGTCGTACACCGGCAGGTTCGGGTTGCCGCCGTAGTCCGTGGCCCCCCGGGGCGAGACCTCGACCACCCGGTCCACCGACCGGTTCAGGAACTCCCGGTCGTGGGCCACGACGACCATCGCCCCGGGGAATCCCTTCAGGAAGTCCTCGAACCACATCAGGCCCTCGAGGTCCAGGTGGTTGATCGGCTCGTCCAGCAGCAGCAGGTCCGGGCGATCCAGCAGCAGTCTCGCCAGTTCGACCCGCATCAGCAGGCCCCCCGACAGGTGCCGCACCGGGCGGTCCAGCGCCTCCCGGGACAGGCCCAGTCCCAGCAGCACCGACTCCGCCTGCTTCGGCAGCGCGTCGGCTTCCCGGATCCGCAGTTCCTCCTCCAGTTCCGCCAGCCGGTGGAGGTTCCGGGGGTCGTGGTCTCCCGCCTCCAGCCGGGCCAGCAGCGCCCGGTGTTCCTCCTGGATCCGGCCCGCGTCCCGGGCGTGCCAGGCGCAGTACTCCACCGGCGTCCGTTCCTCGGCGCGGCTGGGATTCACCTCCTGGGGCAGGTATCCCAGGCGGATGCCCTTCTTGCGCTCGATCCTCCCTGCGTCGGGGCTGATCTCCCCCGCCAGGATGCGGAACAGCGTCGTCTTCCCGGACCCGTTGGGTCCCACCAGCCCGACGCGCTCCCGGTCCCCGACCCGGAGGTGCACGTCCCGGAACAGCACCCGGGAACCGAAGGACTTGGCGATGCCGATGACTTCGATCATGGCGGCCGAGGGTAGCCGCTCGGCCCACGCCGGTCAATGGGGACGGCCCTCTCCAGCCCTCGGCAACCGGCCAGGATGCCTCGCGTTTCCCGGCGAGGTCCCGCCGGGGCCGGGGCGCCCGGCCCGTCCCCAGGTCCCGGACGAGGCGGAAGGCCGGGAAGGACGCGCAGGTTGCGCGAGGGGGGGCCTTCTGGCATCCTCGCCCCGTCCTCCCCGAGGGGCGGGAACCGTGCGGGTCGCACCCTCCATCATCGCCGGGGACCAGGCCAGCCTGGGGGCCGAGGTCCGGGCCATCACCGAGGCCGGGGCCGACCTCGTCCACCTGGACGTGATGGACGGCCACTTCGTGCCGAACCTGACCCTGGGACCGGGCGTCCTCAAGGACCTACGGCGCCACAGTCCCCTCCCCTTCGACGTCCATCTGATGCTGTCGGAACCCGGCCGGTTCATCGACGCCTTCGCCGAGGCCGGCGCCTCCCGGATCGCCGTCCACGTCGAGGTCCCGGACCTGGACCCGGTGATCCGGCGCGTCTCCGGCCACGGGATCCAGGCGGGGCTGGCCCTGAATCCTCCCACGCCCTGGCAGGCCGTGGTCCCCTGGCTGACCCGGGTCGATTTCCTGCTGGTGATGACCGTCCATCCGGGCTTCTACGGACAGGCGCTGATTCCCGAGGCCCTTGACAAGATCCCGCCGTTGAAGCAGCATATGGACGCTTTGGGCCGCCGGATCCCCGTCATGGTGGACGGGGGCGTCCACCGGGGGAACATCTCCCAGGTCGCCGGCGCCGGCGCCGACGAGGTGGTCGCCGGGGCGGCGGTGTTCCGTTCCCCGGACTACCGGGAGGCCATCGAGGCCCTCCGGGGGGTCCGTTCTTGACAATCGGGGCGTAGCGCAGCCTGGTAGCGCACATGGTTCGGGACCATGGAGTCGCTGGTTCAAATCCAGTCGCCCCGACTCGCACGGAAGGTGCCTTCATGCGGATTCTCTGGGGTCTTTCCCTGATCCTCCTGGCGGTGGCCGTCCTCTCCTGCGCCCCGGACCGGAACTCCGGCGGGGATGCCGAGCGTCACCTCGCCAGGCTGACCCCCCTGGGACAGCCCGTCCCCGATTCCCTGGACCGCAAGGACGGGGATGCCACCGACTGGAAGCTGCTGGACATCCAGGACACCGGCTACCTGAACGTCGAGGTGGTGCTGGACAACCCCGAGGCCGAGGTGATGCTCGAGGCCTTCGACCGGTACGGCCGGCGGATCGGGCGCACGGTCCACCGGAAGGACGACGGCCCGGTGGTGAAGCTGACCGCCGAGGTGGTCATCGGCAAGGGCTTCCTGCGGGTGTCCCACCTGGGCGGCCCGAAGACCGGCTACACCCTGAAGGCCTTCGTTCGCTGACCACCGCCCTTTCCCCAGGAACCATGCGCCCGGCGAGCCCCCGTGCCTTGACGGTGGAGGGATCGACCGCTAGCATTGCCCCGTCCCGGGAAGACGGCGGCTCGGAACCCGCCGGGAAAGACTCGTTCACGATTTCCGTCCACAGCGGGAGGCGAGGAAATGGCAACGGCCAAGGGCGCAGCGAAGAGCAAGGGAGTGCAGCCGGGCCCCGAGGGGTCCCTGCTGGTCCACAAGAACCTCTACTCGAAGGAGGTCCTGTTCGGCACCGCCTTCACCTTCCTGGACCGCTGCTACGTGCACCTGGACGTCGCGGATCCCGACCGCATCCGGGTCCAGTTGCGCCCCCGTCCCAACTCCCCCTGGACCGCCGAAGACCTGGCGGGTGAGTTCGCCAACGAACTGGTGAACCAGGCCCTCCGGTTCCACTTCTCGAAACAGACCGAGAAGGTCCGGTCCCAGATCATCACCCGGGCCATCGCCCTCGCCGGTGCCGGTGACCTGGCGCCCTCTCAGGCCCAGGTCCCCGGCGCGTCGGTTCCCGACCTCCCGCCGGAGGTGGCCAAGCTGCTGGCGGAAGAGGACGAGATCCTGGACTTCCTGGACGACCCGCTGGGCATCGCGGTGCCCTGGGAGGAGAAGTATGGCAAGGAGGGGAAGGCCCCGAACGCCCCCACCCCGGAACCCGAAAAACCCGAGAGCCGGTAGGCCCGCCGGCAGGAGAGGACGCCGATGACCTTGAGATTCCACAAGCGCATCTACTCGCGGAAGGCTCTGCTGGAAACCGTCGAGGCCTTCCGGGGCGTGGTCGAGGCCAGGCTGTCCAGCGACAAGGACCACTTCGTCCTGGAGGTGCAGGTCCCGGACCCCGCCGACGCGGACGAGATCGGCGGGGAAATGATGAACTGGGCCCTGGGACGCACCATCGAGCAGCGAGGCGAGTCATGACTCGAACCAAGGATCCCAAGCCGGCCAAGGCTCCGAAGACCCGTTCCAACCTCGCCCGGTGGCGGCGCCTGGGGGACCGGTACGTGGTGACCAACGACCACGGCGCCTTCGCGTTCCTGGATGACGGGGAACTGGACGCCCTGGTCCACGGCCGGGTCCGGCCGGGCACCGCGCTGTTCGCACGGCTCCGGGACCGGGGCTTCCTGGTGGACGACGACAACCTGGACGACCTCGCCCGCCAGTGGGACCGCCGCCACGACTTCGCCTACCAGGGCACCGTGCTGCACATCCTGGTCGTGACCCTGCGGTGCAACGAGGTCTGCTCCTACTGCCACGCCAGCCGCCAGAACATGAACGAGACCGAGGTGGACATGTCCATCGCCACGGCCGAGCGGTGCGTGGACATGGCGATGAAGACCCCCTCGGACAGCGTGACGATCGAGTTCCAGGGGGGCGAGCCCCTGGCCAACTTCGAGGTGGTCCGGCACGTGGTGGAATACGGGCGGGAGAAGGCCCGGCAGCGCGACAAGCGGGTGATGTTCAGCCTAGTCAGCAACCTTTCCCTGCTGGACGAGGAAAAGCTGCGCTGGCTGGTGGACCACCGGATCCAGGTCTCCACCTCCCTGGACGGGCCGAAGGACCTCCACGACCGGAACCGGAAACTCTCCGGGTCCAGCGCCTGGGAACGCACGGTCCACTGGATGCAGCGCATCAACCAGGCCTACGCCGAGGCGGGGCTGGACCCGAGCCTCTACCGGGTGGAGGCCCTGGCGACCATCACCCGGGAGCACCTGGGCCGGGCGAAGGACCTGGTGGACGAGTACGTTCGCCAGGGGTGCCGGGCGCTGTTCCTGAGGCCCCTGAACCCCTTCGGGTACGCCCGGAAGACCGGGGATCGCCTGGGGTACACGGCCCAGGAGTTCCTGGACTTCTACAACGAGGCCCTGGACCACGTGATGGCCCTGAACCGCCAGGGCGTGGAGATCATGGAGCGCCTGGCGGCGCTGTTCCTGACCAAGATCCTGACGCCCGACGACCCGAACTACCTGGACATCCGGAATCCCTGCGGGGCGGGTATCGGCCAGATCGCCTACAACTACGACGGGTCGATCTTCACCTGCGACGAGGGGCGGATGGTGTACCAGATGGGGGACGAGGTCTTCCGGATCGGCTCGGTGGACTCGATGTCCCTGCGGGACGTGGTGAACTCCGACACCGTGAAGTCCCTGGCGGTGGCCTCCTGCCTGGACGCGCTGCCGGGATGCGCCACCTGCGCCTACAAGCCCTACTGCGGCACCTGCCCGGTGTACAACTACACCGAGCAGGGCAACATCTTCCCCCAGAACTCCACCAACCCGCGGTGCGCGATCTACATGGGAGTCCAGGACCGGCTGTTCCGGGAACTGATGTCCGGGGACCCCGAAGTCGAGCAGATGTTCCAGCGGTGGGTCACCGTGAAGGAGCGTTCCGAGTACCTGTTCAACCGGCGGAACGATGCTCCCTGACCGAAGGCCGACGGGATGCCCCAGGGGAATCCAGCGAACCCGGCCGTCCGGGCCGTCCTGAAGATCACCTATCGCTGCAACCAGCGCTGCCTGTTCTGCCGGGCCGACGCCTGGCGGGGGGAGGTCCCGGACCTCCCGGCCGAGGCGGTGGTCCGCAAGGCCCTGGAAGCCCGGAACCGGGGAGCAACGATGGTGGTCTTCAGCGGGGGGGAACCGCTGCTGCGCCGGGACCTCCCCCGACTGGCCCGGGCCGTCGGGGCCCTGGGACTCTCCTTCGGCCTGATCACCAACGGGCGACGCCTGGCGGACCCGGAGGTGCGCCGGAGACTGCTGGACCTGGGCCTGGCCTACGTCCACACGAGCCTCCACGGTTCCACCCCCGAGGTGCACGACCGCCTGGTCGCGGACCCGGGATCCTTCCGGGACGTGATGGCGGCCCTGGAAGGCCTGAAGGACAGCGGCGTGGAACGCCACGTGAACACCGTGCTGACCCGGGACAACCTGGACCAGGTCACCGCCATCACGGGGCTGCTGGTTCCCCTGGGCCCCCTTTCCCACAAGCTGTGCCTCGCCGAGCCCCGGGGACCCCTGCCCGGCATCGACTGGTCCCTGCTGCCCCCGCCGGAGGCCGCGGGACAGGCGGCCCAGCAGGCGGTGGTCTGGGCCGAGTCCCGCCTGGCGGGATCGGGCATCCAGATCGTGGTGGAGGGATTCCCCCTCTGCCAGATCCCCTCGGCGACCCACGCGGTCTCGGGGCTCCGGGCCCACGGAATCCTCTGGATCTCCGAAGGGTTCGAGGACGATCTGTACCCCACCGACGCCGGTCCCAGGGTCTTCCCGCCGATCTGCGAGACCTGTGCCCGGAGGACCGAGTGCCCCGGCGTCTATCCCGGCTATGCCGAACGCTACGGGGTCATCGGCCTGAGGGCCTTTCGACGACGGTGAGGCCAGGCCGTCATTCGGGCAGGCGGGCCGAGACCGAGTCCTGGGAGACCACCGCGCACTGGAGGTTCACGTCGGAGTAGGCGAAATCGTTGCCGTAGTCGAAGGGCTTGCCCCCTCCCTCCAGCACGTAGGCCGACAGTTCCCACTCCAGCGTCCGGGCGTCGAACCGGTGGGGAGAGGGCGAGTCGGGAGGCGTGGGGCTCGGGTTCTGGAGCAGGGGCCGGACCGCGGCGTCGTCCGGCAGGGTCGGCAGGTCCGCCCGGTCCCGGTCCGGGGGCACGAAGATCTCCCAGAGGCAATGGGACCTCGGGCCGCCGAGGGTGCCGATCCCGCCGGTGTCGGGATTCTCCAGGAGCCCGTTGGCGGGGGCGGCCGTCAGGTAGTTGACCCGCAGCACGTAGAGGTGGGGGGCCCGGGGCGATTGCACCGGCAGCCACTCCACGTGGCCGGTGAAGGGGTCCCGGGAGACCGCGTCCAGGGGGGTCCCGTCCGGCGGCGGCTCCGGGAAAGTGATCCGGGGGACCTCCAGCCAGGTTTCCTGCCGGGAGAAGTCCACCTCGTCGCCGGCGGCCACGCCGGGCCGCACGGGGGTCGAGATCCCCGGCGGATCCCCGCCGTAGTAGGTGCTCCGGCCGGCCAGCCCCACGGCCAGGCGATTCAGCGACAGGCCCAGGCGCCGGATGGCCGGGTGATCGTCTTCGGGAAAGCGGACATGGACGGGCCCCGGGAAGGCGGGGTCCTGGTAGGAACCGTCCACGGTGACCCAGATGAAGCCCTCGCCGCCGGTGTCCGCGACGGGCATCACCAGGCGGTTCGGGAGTCGCTGGCCGGTCTTCCAGTCGATCGGCGGCTGTCCGAGCCGGACGGCGACCGTGGTCCCCTCCTCGGGACGCAGGTCGATGTCCATCAGGAGATCCTGGCGGACCTCCCGGCCCCCCTGGACCTGGACCCGGGCGATGGACATGGCCCTGGGCCGGAAGACCAGGCTGTAGGGGTCGCTGATGGCATCCAGAACCCGGGACGCGGTGCCGCCCAGCGCGAAGAGCAGGTACTGCCCCTCGGGGACGTTCTCCATGCGGAACGACGGGGCACAGGTGGCATCGGGCCGGTCCGCCAGTTCGCAGATGGCCATGTTGTTGGGGATCGGCAGCCCGCCCTGGTCCGAGGGAGCCTCCAGCACGCTCCCCATGCTCATCGACGAGAGGGGCACGTCCCGGATCGAGAGCTGCACCAGCGCCAGGGGGACCTCCTTCTTCCGGTCGAAGGCATCCAGCAGGCCCCCCGGGGGGAACCGGGGCAGCCCGCCCTCGCCGGCGAAGCCGGTCACGGTGCCGACGATCGATCCGACCCGGGCCTGGTCCCGGGGCAGCACCGGGTCCAGGGGCGCCATCAGCACCGATAGCGAGGCGGCATCGAGACCCAGGTAGGTGGTGAAGCGGTAGCCCTCGGCCCCGACCGTCACGTCCACGGGCCCCTGGACCTCGGGTCCCTCGAAGATCACCGTTCCGCTGGCGTCGGTCACCCGGGTCGGCCACCATCCCGAGGCCCCCCGGACGCTCACCTGGGCCCCGGCGAAGGGTCTGGGGGTTCCGGCATAGACGTTGGTCAGGGCATGGACCTGGAAGCGCCCGCGGATGGGACCGGCCCCCTTCGCCTCCCCGGTGTTGACCCCCGGGCGGGCGATTTCCCCGAAACCCACCACCACCTCGTCCCGGACGGCCTTCGAGGTGTCCTCGGGATCGTCGTAGGAAGCGGCGATCGTCGCCTGGATCGGCCGGGAGGTGCAGGCCTGGACCCGGTAGGACCCGTCGGGGGCCTTTTCCACGGGCGCCAGATCCCCCTCGCTCCACTGGAACCGGACGTCCCGGTCGGCCAGGGGCTGGCCCCGGCCGTCCTGCAGCAGCGCCACGACCACCGAGCACCGGATCCCCTCGGAGGTCCGGAAGACCGGGCTGGCGGTCAGCCGGAGGCGGTATCCCACCCCCAGGGGATCCGGATCCCGCCCGTCGGGAATCCCGTCGCCGTCGGTGTCGGGATTCGCGGGGTCGGTGCCGAAGAGTTGCTCCTGGCGGTCCGTCAGTCCGTCCCCGTCCCGGTCCTCCCCGATGCCCGGGTGGCAGGCCATCCAGAGGACGGCCAGCAGGGCGACATGCTTCCTTCCGAGTCTCATCCTGTCTTCCTCAGAACCGGACCCTGGCCGAGAGGGATCCCCCGACGAAGCCGGCCCGCCCCCCCAGGAACGGGTATCCCGGGTTCCCCGGCAGGAATTCCTCCTTCGCCACGTCGGGCATGGAAAGCCCTCCACCGAAGAGGGCCAGGTCCACCGTGATCGGGACGGGATGAAGGATTCCGGCCCCGTCGAACCCCAGGCCCAGGGATCCCGTGAACCGGTCCCCGTCCAGCAGGTTGGTCGCGCCGGTCTGGGCAGGGACGGGCGACTGGACGAAGCCGAACCCCGCCCGGATCACCACCGCCGGGTGGGGGCGGGCCTCGCCACCGACCCGGACCGTCCAGGCGTCGTGGAAGCCCACCGACGGCACCTCCTGCTCCTGGGTCACCTGGCCTTCCGCCACCGAGGAATAGAGGCGGACCCAGGGCGAGGAGTGGCGGTAGCGGTGCCAGGCGGACCAGGTCAGGTCGGCGGCGAGGGTCCACCGGGGACGTTTCCAGGACACCCCGATGGCCACCTGGTGCGGCGTGAACCAGTCCAGCGCCGTGACCCGGAGACGGACCGGCGCGATCTTGTCCGACAGCACCGCGCTGACCGGGATGTCGATGTCCGTCCGGTTCTCGCCCCGCCAGCAGAGCCCCACCGTCAATCCCTCGAGCGGTTCCACCTGCACGCCCACGTTCGGCGAGATGCTGGCATCGACGTTGACGAAGGTCCGGTTCCGGGCACCTCCGTCCGTCAGGTCCACGTCCACCGTTCCCTTCACGGCCGGCTGGAAGGAGATCCCGACCCCGACCATCAGCCATCGCCAGCGACCCGCGGCCGCCAGGTTCAGCACCAGGCGACGATTCCGGTCCTCCAGGAAGGGGAACCAGGCCTCCTCGGCCGGGCGGGCCCTCACCCCGTAGAGGGTGGTCCCGGGCACCGAGACCCCCACCCCCAGGAAGAGGTGCCGGTCCAGTCCCCGGCCCAGGGGGACCGGCGATGCCAGGCCGACCTCGGCCAGTCCCCGGAGCGTCGCGTTGCGTTCCTCCGTCTGCCCCTCCAGAGTCCCGGTCCCGTCGTCCAGCCGCCAGGTCCGGGCCTGCAGGAAGGTCCGCCAGAGGGTCGTCCCCAGGCCGAAGTCCAGCCCCTTCAGCATCCCCAGCGCCGCCGGGTTGTAGAAGGTCGCCTCGTAGGATGCCGATGCGGCGGTCATGGCCCCGCCCATCCCGATCGCCCGGGCGGTGTGCCCGAAGGTGTCCATCGGGTTCGCCGCGGCCGGCAGGCCCCACAGGGCCCATGCCGAGATCCAGAGCAGCGAACCGGCGACCCGGCGAGACATCGGTCCCCCTCCCGCGCCGGCCGGATGGTAGCAGAACGGTCCCCCCTTGGCAACCTCGGCCGGGGCCCCGATCGCCCCGTCGGCGATTGCGAAAGGCTTTTCGGATATACTGCCTCCGCCAACGGCCAGGAGTCCCTGATGACCCGCCGTCTGATCTGGATGATCCCGTGGTTCGTGGCCTGCGAAGGAGGGATGATCGGCGGCCCCTCCCCGACCCTGGACACCCTCCTCGACCCCACGACGGTGAAGGCGGGGGACCCCTTCTCGGTCCGCTGCCAGGTCTATGGCGACGGCGGGCGCGAAGCCCCCTGGTCCACCGTGCTGGGCGTGGCGGGTCCGGGCTACGTGGATTTCCAGGAGGATCACGCCACGGCCACGGTGGCGGGCACCTACACCTTCACCTGCCGGGCCGACGATCTGGGCCTGGTGGACGGGGAACCGGCCGTGCTGGAGGTGGTGCCCGGCGACCCGGCCCGGGTCGAGACCGCGGTGGAACCGGGAACGGTGAAGGCGGGGGAACCGGCCCGGGTGACCTGCACGGTGTTCGACCGGTTCGGCAACCGGATCCCCGACGCGCCCACCCAGGTGGAACCGGGGCAGGGGATCCTCGTGGAGGGCTTCTCGGTGCGCGGGGAGCGGGTCGGGACCTACCCGGTGATCTGCGACGTCCCGGACCGGCAGGTGGAACGGGTCCCGTCGTCGCTGACCGTCATCCCGGGAGACCCGGTGCGGCTGGTCGTCACGGCGCAACCGGACCTCAAGAAGTACAGCATCGGGTCGGTGGTCACCATCGGCTGGAAGGTCTTCGACGCCTTCGACAACGAGATCCCGGACCTCCCCGCCACGGTGGACACCGGGGATGCCCCGGGGATGCCCCTGGTGGACAAGGCCATCCACAAGTACCGGTTCGCCCGGGAGGGCCGCTACCGGGTCAACGTGACGCTGCTGGAGCCCTGGCAGGACATCGCCAACAGCAAGGTCCTCGTCTGCGACGCCTCGCCCCCGTCCATCGAGGTGCTGTGGCCCCCCCGGGGCCATACCCAGACGGGCGACCCGACCCTGACCGTCCGGGCGCGGGTGACCGACGGGGCCGATTCCCTGGTGTCGAAGGTTACCGTGAACGGCCAGCCGGCCACCCAGGACCAGGACGGCATCTGGGTGGCCACGGTCACCGGGACCCACGGGCTGAACCCCGTCGTCGTGACCGCGAAGGACGAGTGGAACTACGAGACCTTCGTCACCCGGGGCTGGTACTTCTCCGCCGGCTGGAAGGAGGTGACGCCCTCGACGACCCTGGACGACGCGGTGCTGCCCGAATCCCTGCTGGTCCACCTGGGCCAGCGCTTCCTGGACGACGGGGACCACGACCCGGCGCGCCCCAACGACCTGGCCACCCTGGTGGAGATCCTGCTGGGCAACACGGTGACCCAGCTGGTGGCCGACCTGCCCCCCTTCTCGTTCCCGATCCCGGGGATCATCGACGCGACGCTGCTCGGCGTCGGGCTCAAGGGCGACCTGGAGATCCAGGTCGAGGTGACCGACTTCGCCCTGGGGGCGCCCCGGGTGGACCTGGACCTGCAGGACGGGGGGATCGGCACCGGAATCACCTTCACCCCCCTGTTCGTGGGACTGCGCCTGACCTTCATCGTCCATGCCCGGGCCGAGGGATTCGGCCAGAGCATCCCCCTGCTGGATCCGTCGGTCTCCACCAGTGGCAGCCTGACCGTGGGGACCCTGGCCCTGTCGCTGGTGATGGCCGTCGAGAAGGCCCCGGGCGGTCCCCTCTCGGTGGAGGGACGGGACTTCCAGCTGACGCTGAAGGACGTGGCCCTGAGCCCCGTCGAGAGCCTCGAGATCACCCTGGGCAGGATCCCGGGCACCAGCATCGACCTGGGCAAGGTGAACCTGGACTGGCTGGTGGGGGGCGTCAACGGGCTGCTTTCCCAGTACGTCCTGAACCCCCTGATCAACCTGATCACCCAGCCCCTGATCGACCTCCTGGAACCCCTGGTGACCCGGCAGATCGGCGGCCTGCTGGAGCAGGTCTTCGGCATGCTGAACATCCGCCAGAATTTCCCGCTGCCGGACCTGCTGGGCACCGGCCGGCCGGTGGACCTGGGCCTCGCGCTGGGGATCTCCTCGATCCATTTCACGGAGGACGAGGGACGGCTGGGACTGGACCTGGGCTTCCTGACCCGGAAGGAGATGCCGCGGGAGGCGCCCCTGGGGTCGATCCTCCGGGCCCAGTGCGACGGTGCCGAGGGCCCGCCCGCACCCTACGTCTTCCCGGCCGACCCCTCGGTCCAGGCGGGGATCTCCCACGACTCCCTGAACCAGTTGCTGTTCGCCCTGTGGTGGTCCGGCATGTTCGAGGGGACCTTCGACCTCTCGGCGCTGCTCCAGGGGGCCGGGGGCGGCCTCCCGGTGGACAACCTGGTGGTCTCCCCGGTCCTATACCATCCGCCCATCCTGAACGACTGCGGGGGCAACGGGCAACGGCTGGAGATCGGCGACGTCTTCCTGGACCTGTCCCTGGACCTCCTGGGGAACACGCAATACCTGGAGGTCTATCTGCAGCTGTCGATGGAGGCCGACGTGGTGGCCACGGGGGACCAGGTCGGCCTGCGCATCGGCAAGGTGCGGACGATGGAGATGGAGCTCTACGACGTGGGAGGGGGCCTCGGGGACCTGCTGGGCATGGTCCAGGGCCTGATCCCGGGCCTGCTGAAGAACATCGAGGGGCAGCAGTTCACCTTCCCGATCCCGGCCATCCCCCTCGACGGTCTGGTGCCCGGGCTGCCTTCGGGCACCTCCCTGCAACTGGGCAACCTCGTGGGCGGCGTCGACCGGGGCCTGCTGCGCATCGGGGGAGACCTGCTCTGACCCCGGCGCTCCGACCCCTTCTCAATTCCCCCGGCGGACCCTCCCCAGGAGGTCCACGCGCCTCGGGGCGAGAGGGGCCGGGCAGTGCGCCTCGACCACCGCCGCCATCCGCAGCAGCAGGGGCTCCTCCCAGGCCCGGCCCATCAGGTGGAAGCCCACCGGGAGCCCGTCGGGATCGGTCCCGCAGGGGACGCTGATCGCCGGAAGGCCCGCCAGGTTCGCCGGCTGGACGTACTGCATGATCCGGGTGGTCCGGGGCAGGTTCGACTCGCCGTCGCTCAGGGCGTCCGGGGGGATCACCGGGGCGGTGCAGGGGGTCGTCGGGGTCGCCAGGGCGTCCACCCGGGACCCCAGGTCCCGGAGGTGCCGGACCAGCCGGGTCCGGACCCGCTGGGCATGGACGTAGTCCTCCGATCGAAGCATCCCCGCCAGGGCCAGGGACAGTCGGGTGTCCGCCCCGTAGTCCCGCCGGTGGCGGGCCAGCAGGGCCGCCTGGGAGGCCCGCATCTCCGACACGATCGTGACCAGGTGGACCACCCGGAACAGCGCCAGTTCGGGGACCTCGATCTCGACGACCCGGGCACCGGCCTCCTCCAGGGCCTCCAGGGCCCTCCGGCAGGCCGCGACGACCGGCGGGTCCCCGTCTTCCATCCAGGCCCGGTCCACCCCGATCCGGATCCCCCGCAGGTCCGGGTCCCCGAATCCCGTCCAGTCCAGGGGAGGCTGATCCCGGGTCCCGGGGTCCAGCGGGTCCGGCCCGGCCACCAGGGCGAAGGCCAGCGCCACGTCCCGGACCGAGGCGCCCAGGGGTCCCACGTGGGCCACGGACCAGCACAGGGGGGCCGCCCCGTGCTCGCTGACCCGGCCGAAGGTCGGTTTCAGCCCCACCACCCCGCAGAAGGACGCGGGGATCCGGATGGACCCTCCCCCGTCGGCCCCCAGGGCCACGGGACACAGCCCTCCGGCGACCGCCGCCGCGGACCCGCTGGAGGACCCGCCGGTGGCCCGCCGGGGGTCGTGGGGATTCCGGGCGGCCCCGTAGTGGGGATTCACGCCGGTGACCCCGATCCCGATCTCGTGCATGTTGGCCTTGCCGATGATCACCGCGCCGGCGGCCCGGATCCGGGCCACCGCCGTGGCGTCCTCCCCGGGGATCCCCCGGAGGAAGGAAGTCCCGACGGTGGTCGGGTAGGGACGGCAGTCCAGTTCGTCCTTCACCGCCACCGGCACCCCGTCCAGGGGTCCCAGGGGCCGCCCGGCAGCCCACCGTTCCCGGCTCTCGCGGGCCTGGCGGAGGACGTCGTCCCGGTCCTGGGCGATGATCGCCCTCGCCGGGGGGGACTGGCGATCCGCCTCCTGGCAGGCCGCGATCACCGCCTCGGCCACCGCCACCGGATCGGTTTGCCCCGACCGGAAGGCCCGAAGGAACTCCCCGACCCCGGACCCCGGAAGGCCGGGTCCCGGCGGTGCCTCGATCCGGTCCTCCGGGAAGGGCGATCCCGGACCGGGAGGTCCGCCGGGCGACGGGACGCGGCCCAGGGGCCACGGAGGGTCATCCGCGGGAGTGGACCGGAGGATCGGCACCCCCGCGCTGTCCAGCAGCGTGGAACCCAGCAGGGCGGCCCCCACCCGCGTCTCGACCGCCCGGGCCAGCAGGCGCAATGCCCAGCCGGCCGTCCTCGGTGCCCGGACCGGTTTCGGGATCTCTCCCATGCCTCCCTCCTTTCCGTCCCTGAAGCGATCCGTCCTCCCGGATCAGGGAAAAGGCGTGAACACCCACGTCTCGCCGCCCAGGAACTCCCCCTCGGCGGTGACCAGCCTCAGCCGCGCCACGACCCGTGATCCCGGGGGCAGTCCCTCGAGGTCCACCCGGTGATCCGATCCGGCTTCCAGCAGCCCCAGGGCCAGTTCCGGCCCCTCGAAATCCGGCATCTCGGTCCCCCACTGGATCGTCGCGTCCCCGGCGGCCTGCACGGTGAAGGCCAGGGTGGCCCCCGTGGGCCTCGCCTCGACGACCCGCAGGGGGGAGATCCAGGGCCCCGGTGGCGCCCGGGGCTCGACCCCTCCGGGTACCCCCTGGGCCGCCGCGTCGGCGAACCGCCGGACCCGATCCGGGGAGACCAGCACGACGTCCCCCAGGCCGTCGGCCTCCATCCCGTCGGCGACCTGCCGCAACTCCTGCACCGCGAAGGCCTCGAAGGCCGGGAGATCCGGGTCGGCCACCCCTCGTCCCAGGGCCCGGGCGGACCACAGGAACAGGTCCACGGCCCTCCAGGCCACGGCACCGTGGGCCTGGTGACGCAGGCGCCGCTCCAGGTCCCGGAGGTCCCCGGCCCCCATCCCGGCACCCTCCAGGTCCCCCCGGCGGTCCAGGAAGGCCTGGAGTGCCTCCCGGGCCAGCACCACCGCCTCGGTCCCCTCCTGCCACAGACGGATCACCGTCCGCCGGTCC
>JAGOKF010000086.1 GCA_017994695.1 Myxococcota bacterium
GCCAGAGCCCGACGTGGCTTTACCACTCCACAGTCCGCGGGTGGTCCCTAATTGGTGGCAATCACCTGGTCCCTAATTGCTGGCAAACCAGGCCTCCAGGTGGTCCCTATATCGTGGCAAACGACACAGGAAACGGACCGCTGTCACTGCGTGATCTCGCTGGCGGACGGGGAGGCGACCCTCTGGATCGCCCGGTCCACGGCCCCCGGAGGGGCCTTCTGGAAGGGGCGGTTCCTGGCCGTGGGCTATCCCAACCAGGTCTGGCCGCCGGACCGGATCGCCTTCCTCCGCGGCTTCTGCGCCCGGCTAGAACGCCTGGAGGACCGCCTGCCGGAGTCCTTCTTCGCCGCCCTGGGCCGTCCTTCCGATGCGTCCCCGCCCCGGCAGGCGGCTTCCGATACCGCGGGGGCCGGGGAGGATCCGGCGGACCTCCCGGAGGATGGGATCCCCCCGCCGGCACCCGAGGCCCTTCCCCGCCTGCTGGCCCCCCTCTCGTCGGCCGCCAACGCGAAGGCCCTGGCCTGGGCCGGGGCCGATGCGTTCTACTCCGGGCTGGTGCTGGGAAGCCTCCGGGACCGCCTCCCCGGATGGTCCGACGAGACCACCCGGAATCCTCCGAAGGCGAACCTCTCCCCCGAGGGCCTGGCGGACACCGTCGCACTCTGCCACCGGATGGGGCGCCCCCTCTACCTGGCCATGAACCGTCCCTACCCACCGTCGGCCTTTTCCGGGGTGCTGGAGCAGGTCGCCAGGGCCGTGGAGGAGGGGGTGGACGGCCTCGTCGTCGCCGACTGGGCCCTGGCCCAGGAGGTCCGGCGCCGGTGGCCCGACCTGGTCCTCGTCGCCAGCACGGTGCTGGGAATCCAGAACCCCGACGGCCTCCGCCTGGCCCGGGAGGTGGGCTTCCGGCGGGTGGTCCTCCCGAGGCCTCTGAAGATCCGGGAGATCCGGGCCCTGGCCGAGCGGTCCCCCGTGGACCTGGAGGTCTTCGTCGCCCGGGAGCGATGCCGCTTCCAGAACGCCACCTGCCACCTGGAGCACTGCCCGCCCCGGCGCCCGGGGGACCTCCGCCTGGAATTCGATCAGGACGCCTGGTGCATCCGGGCCCTCGACTCCGACGAGGGGCCCTTCCGGGTGGACCTCGGGCCCGAGACGCTGGAATCCTGCGGCCTCTGCGCGGTGGCGGCCCTCCGGGACCTGCCCCGGATCCGGTCCTTCAAGATCGTCGGGCGGGGGCTGCCGCTCCCCCTGGTGCTGCCCTTCGTCCAGGTGGCCCGGAGGATCCTGGACCGGGACCTCCGGAACCCGGAGGAGGTCCGGCGGGAGGTCCGCATGGACGGCCGCATCCGGTGCAGTCCATCCTCGTGCTATTTCCCCGAGGATCCTCCGGCCCCGGGCCGGGACCTTCCCCGGCCGCGTCCTCGCGCCACCCCCCGGTCCGCCGTCCGCTGGCCTCCGGTGCCGGAAGTCCCGGACCGGAGGATCGGTCGATGGGCCCTCCTGCCCTTCGGAACGAGGACCCTCCCGGCCCTGGAGGGCCTGGAGGGCGTGCTGGTGGGGCACGAGACCTGCGTCCACCTGCTGCCGTCCTCGGCCGCCGCCCGCGGCCTGGCACGACAGGTCCTCGAAACCGGACGGCGCCTGGGCCTCGTGCTGCCGCCGCTGTTCGGAACCCGGGAGGCCCGGAAGGGGCTGGCCCTGGCCGAGGCGATTCTCTCCCTGTACCCGGGAACCGAGATCACGGCCGGCGACGCCGGGACCCTGGCGGCCCTCCGGGAAGGGCTGGGGTGGTCGTTCCCGCTGGCCCTGGGGCGGCTGCTGGTGCCCCAGCGGAACGACCCCCGCCTGGCCCGCTTTCCGCCCGACCACCCGGCCCGGGAGGTCCTCCCGGTCCCGGCGATGCCCCACCTGGCGGCCCTGGCAGGGCGCTTCGGGGTCTCCCGGGTCGAGATCTCGATCCCTCTCCGGTGGCCCCGGCCCCCGCTGCCGTGGCCGACGGGCGTCCACCTGGGCCCGACCCTGCTGTCGGTCGCCAGGGCCTGCCCGACGTTCAACGAATCCCTCCAGGACCCCCAGGGAGGACGGCCCTTCGTGACGCCGGACGCCTGTTCCCGTCCCTGCCTGGGGAGGTCCCGGGCGGTCCGGGACCGGGACGGAGGCGAGTCCTTCCTGGTGGCGGACAACGGGGTCTGGACCGGCCTTCCCCTCCCGGACGGCCCCCCACCGGCCACGGTGGACCGCTGGATCCTCCACGCCGTCGCGAACCGCCCGGGGGGTCAGACGGCAAGCGATGCCAGGAACATGATCAGCAGCAGCCCGATGGCCACGAACGGATAGACCGCCGCGTACACGTGCCCGGGAATGGCCTCCCGGTACGCCTTCTGGACCGTGGTCAGGGCCGGGGTGTTCAACGCGAGGGACGGAAGCATCGACAGGGTCGTCAGCGCCCCGTATCCGAACGATCGCCCGGCCAGGAAGGTCAGCATCGTCGCCAGGACGCCCATGGCCAGGGACAGCGGCACCAGGCGCGGTCCGTATTCCCCCCAGGAGGCCATCAACCCCGCACAGGAGGCGTTGCCGATCTGGGCCATGAAGAGTGGAAGGGCGATGTGGGCCATCAGGCGGGACGTCGGGCCGGATTGCGTCCACACCATCGGGCCCGTCCGGTGCAGCGCCGCGGTGACCACGCTCGCGATCAGGACCCCGAGGGCCGACCCCAGGCGAACCGATCCGATCCCTCCCAGATGGATGGGAACCGCCCCGATCAAGCCCCCGACGAACATGACGAGGGCCGCCCGGGGAAAGGCCATCTCCTCCAGGCCCCGGATGTCGTCCCCGACCAGCGACCGCAACCCGTCCACGCGGTCCGCGGGCACCGAGACCTGGATCCGGTCGCCCCAGCGGAACCGGAAGCCGGCTCGTGGTCTCAAGTCCAGTCCGGCCCGGCGGATCCGGGTGACCGTGGCCCCGAAGCGCTCGCGGAGCAGCAGATCCTCCAGCCGGACGTCGATCGCCTCCGGGTTCGACACGAGGAACTTGCGGACCACGACCCCCGTGTCTTCCCGGGACGGGGTCGCAGGAACGATGCGCCCCAGGCGGCGCGCCTCGGTTTCCCATCCCTCGGCCGGAAGGACCGCCCGGACCACGTCCCCGGCCTGCAGCACGGTGTTGCCGTCCACCGGCAGGCGCACCCCGTCCCGCCGCACCCACAGGAGAAGGACCTGGAGACCCAGCGTTCGCAGCGGACGCCCGGTGGCGTCGGGGTTCTCCACGACCACGTCCGTCTCCTCGGTCCGGCGGCGGCGACGGGCCATGTCCTCGTTCCAGACGCGGATCTCCCGCTCGATCCGGGACCGTGCGACCACCCGCCACACCTGCACCGCGACCATCACGAACACGGCGCTCAAAGGTGCCGCGAACGCGAAGCCGGCCGAGGCGCCCGTCCCCGCCCGATCTCCCTCGAGGACCGCCAGGGCCGCCCCGGATCCGAAGAATCCGGCGAAGGCACCCAGGGTGGTCCGGGCCGGGAGACCCAGCAGCGCGCCGCCCAGGAGCGCCGCACCGAGAAGGACCGCCAGGATGCCCAGCCCCAGGCCGGCGACCCGCATGTCGCGCCGCTGCATCCTCCGGAGCGCCGGCCCGGTCCGCACGCCCACCGTGTAGAGGAACAGCAGCAGGCCGAACATCCCGAGGGCGGGGGAGAGGGTGATGCCGAACCGGGCGACGAGGGCACCGAACAGCAGCATGGCCGTGACATCCAGGCGCACGCCCCGGACCTGCACGCGGCCCAGCATCGCACCGGCTGCGACGACGGCCATCGTCGCGAGCAGTTCCCTGGACTCCGGCATTCGGGGAACCCTCCGGCGGGTGGGTTCATTGTGGCAACTTCCGGAGGGCCTTCCAAGACCTGGAACCGCGGAGTTCCGGGGACTCCGGCAATCGCAACCGGCGGAAACCTCGCCAGGATCCGGCGGGATCTCGCCGTTCCCCGCCCGAAGGGGCTATGCTGGAACGCGCACCGGAGTCGGAGACGGCGGTGGAGGAATCGCGGCGCCCGGGAAACGGCAGGCGGCCCCGGATCGTGGTGAAACTGGGATCGGCGGTGCTGACCCATCCCCGGCGGGGTCTCCGGGAGGAGGTCATCGGGGAGACGGCCGAGCAGCTGGCGAACCTGGGAGCGGGGGACACCCGGGACTTCGTCGTGGTGTCGTCGGGGGCCATCGCGGCGGGGCGCAAGGCCCTCGGCCTCCCGGGCACCCTGTCCCTGTCCCGGAAGCAGGCGGCGGCGGCGGCGGGGCAGCCGCTGCTGATGGAGGCCTGGACGCGGGCCCTGGGATGGCGGGGCCTCCGGACCGCCCAGGTGCTGCTGACCCACGAGGACATCGCCAGCCGGAGCCGGTACCTGGCCGCCAGGGACACCTTCGAGGCGCTGCTGGAGGCCGGGGCGGTCCCGGTGGTGAACGAGAACGACACGGTCGCCACCGCGGAGATCCGGATGGGCGACAACGACCACCTGGCGGCCCTGGTGGCCCTGATGCTCCACGCGGACCACCTGTTCCTGCTGACGGACACCGACGGCCTGTTCACGGCGGACCCCCACCGGGACCCGGAGGCCCGGCGGATCCCGGTCCTCGGGCCGACGGACAACGGGGATCACTGGCGGGCCGGGGAGTCCCACCGGGGGTCGCCGGGCAGTGGCGGCATGGCCTCCAAGATCCGTGCGGCGCGCCTCGCGGCCCGGTTCGGCATCCCCGTCACGGTGGCCCGGGGGGACCGGGAGCGGTGCCTGGAGGACCTGCTGGCCGGCCGGGAGATCGGGACCCGGGTGCCCCCCCTGGAATGCCGTTCCTCCCCGAGCCGCCAGGTCTGGATCGCCACGGCCCGGAATCCGGCGGGCGAAATCCGGGTGGACCCGGGGGCCGCCCAGGCCCTGACCGCCCGGGGAAAGAGCCTGCTCCCCGCCGGGGTCGTGGAGGTCCAGGGGGATTTCCGGGCCGGGGATCCGGTCCGGATCCTCGGCCCCGAGGGACGAGACCTGGGAATCGGGATCGCGGGATGGGACGCGGCGAGCCTGGTCCAGGGGATGGGGAACCGCCGGGAACGGAGGCGGGAACTCCTGAAGGCGGGCCTGCCCCCCGAGGTGGTGCACCGGGACGACTGGTCCCCGCCGGCGTCCCCCGACGGCGCGGAGGGAACATGAGCGGACTGGCGGACCGGGTCGAGAGGGCCTGCCGGGAGGCCCGGGCGGCCTCGGCGGCACTGGCGCGCTCCTCCACGGAGACCAGGAACGGGGCCCTGCTGGCCCTGGCGGAGGAACTGGACCGGGCGACCGGGGCCATCCTGGAGGCCAATGCCGAGGACCTGGAGGCGGCCCGGGTGCACGGGGCCTCGGGGGCCCTGCTGGACCGCCTGGCGCTGGATCCCCGGAGGGTCCAGGCGATGGCCCGGGGCCTCCGGGAACTGGTCGCCCTGCCCGACCCCCTGGGGTCCATCGAGGATCTCCGGCCGCGGCCCAACGGGCTGCTGGTGGGCCGGATGCGGATCCCCCTGGGGGTCGTGGCGATGATCTACGAGGCCCGGCCGAACGTGACCGCCGACGCGGCGGGCCTGGGACTGAAGTCGGGCAACGCGGTGGTGCTCCGGGGGGGATCGGAGGCCTTCCGGTCCAACCGGGCCATCGGCGAGGCCATCGCCCGGGGGCTCGCCGCGGCGGGCCTCCCGGCCGGGGCGGTGCAGGTCCTGGACACTCCCGACCGGGCGGCGGTGGACGTCCTGCTGGCCCAGGACCCGTGGATCGACCTGGTGATCCCCCGGGGAAGCGCGGGCCTGGTGCGGTCCGTCCGGGCCCGGACCCGCATCCCGGTGCTGGCCCATGCCGAGGGGGTCTGCCACGTCTTCGTCGATGCCTCGGCCGACCCGGAAATGGCCGAGGCCATCGCGGTCAACGCGAAGGTGCAGCGCCCCGGGGTCTGCAACGCGATGGAGACCCTGCTGGTGCACCGGGAGGCGGCCGACGGGTTCCTGCCCCGGGTCGTCGCGGCCATGCGGGCCTGCGGAGTGGAGATCCGGGGCTGCCCCGAGAGCCGCGCCCGGGTTCCCGACCTGGAACCCGCCGCCGAGGACGACTTCGGAAGGGAGTTCCTGGACCTGATCCTGGCCCTGCGGGTCGTCGCGGACCTCGACGAGGCCATCGACCACATCCGGCGATACGGGTCGCGGCACACCGATGCCATCGTGACCCGGGATCACGGGTCCGCGATGCGGTTCCTGCGGGAGGTCGATTCCTCCCTGGTCCTGGTCAACGCCTCCACCCGGTTCAACGACGGGGGACAACTGGGCCTGGGGGCCGAGATCGGAATCAGCACGACGCCCTTCCACGCCTTCGGCCCGATGGGCCTTCAGGAACTGACCGCCCGGAAGTGGGTGGCCTTCGGGTCCGGCCAGGTCCGCGAGGGATGAAGGACCGCGGGGATTCGCTGTCATCACGGGGGTGATCCGCGCCGCAGGTCCCGGGCCCGGAGGGACTCGTCCATCCCCAGGACCCGGCTGCGCCGGGCGGGGATTCCCATGGACGTCCCACCGGTCCGTCCCCGCCCCCGGGGACGCGAGGCCTCGGTCCCCGTCCCGATCCGGGCGATTCCCCCCGGTTGCCGGATGCATTCTGACACAAAATGCCATATGGTCCCATCCTCGGACCGGGGATTCCCCGAGGCGAGGGAGGAAGGACATGAGGCATTCGAGGGTGGTTTTCGGGCTGTTCCTGGCGGCCGGCTGGGCGGCCTGCGGCGGGGGAGGCGGGGAGAACGGCCGGGACGTCCTGCTCCCCGGGGACCCGGTCGCGTCGGACCGGGTCGAGGCAGGCGCCGATCCCGCCGGCATCGACGAGGAGACCCCGCCGGACATCCCGGGCCAGCGGGACCTGCCCGTGCTGGATCTCCCCGGCGCCGACTGCGGCGTCACCGAGGCCGACTACTTCGACCGCCTGGTGGACGCCCTGGCGGGCTTCTATGCCCGGTGCAGCCCCGGGGACCGGATCAACTTCTGGCAGAACCCCCGGAACACCCGCTGGATGCTGGAAGGTCGGATCCGCCCGATGCAGGCCGAGTACGAGGCCCGGATGGCCGCCGGCCGGCTGTTCCTGGACCGGGAGGTCGCGTGCCTCTACCTGGGGCTCCTGGAGAAGGGGGAGTGCAACGCGACGCGGACGATGCGCAGCGGGCTCTACGGCCGCGCGGGCGAAGGAGATGCCTGCCGGCTGGACGAGGAGTGCCCCGACAGTCACTTCTGCCGCTTTCCGGACACGACGACCTGCGACGGGACCTGCGCGCCCCGGGCCGGCGAGGGACAGTTGTGCGACATCGGCGGATGCCAGCCGGGCTACACCTGCCGGCTCGACGACGCCGACGAGTTCCGGTGCGTGGCCTCCTACTGGATCCGGCAGCCCGGCGATGCGTGCGACCCCTCGACCGACGTCTGCGCCCGCAGTTTCTGCGACGGGAGCCGCTGCCGGGAACTCCCGCAACCGGGGACCTCGTGCTCCCCGGGTTCCTACTGCCGGGACGGCTGGTGCGATCGCAACCTGAACATCTGCAAGCCCTACGTCGGGGCGGGAGGGGCCTGCGAATCCTGGACCTCCTGCGAGGACGGCCACTACTGCCTCCCGTTCCCGGACGAGCGGTGCGCGCCCCGCCTGGAACTCGGACGGACCTGCGACCCGAAGCGGAATTCCTTCGACTTCCCGGGGGTCTCCCTGGCCTGCGCCAGCGGGATGTGCGACAAGGTCCAGAACGTCTGCACCGACACGCCGCCCCCGTCGGCCTGCGACTGACTCCCGAGGCCCTGGAGAGACCCCATGCGGAACTTCCGGCTGTTCCCCTGCGCGGCGACGATGGCCCTGCTGCTGGTCGGCTGCACCGGCGGCGGACCCCGGGGCGGCGACGAGGCCCGGGACCCCGGACCGGGCGTCCCGGCGGACGGGATCGGACCCGGGGACGTCCCCGAGGACCCCTCCCCGGAGGACCCGGGATCCCTGTCCTATCCCCAGGCCTGCCGGGGCTTCGGGGAACCCTCGGGTCCTTCCTGCGAGGGCATCGGCATCGCCGGCTGCTGCGACGACCGGGGACGGGTGGTCTGGTGCGACCGCGGACGGATCTACTGCAACGACTGCTCGAGGAACCCGGCTCCCCAGGACTCCTGCGGATGGGTCCAGCAGGAGGCCTTCCTGGGGTACGACTGCGGGGGCAACGGCGAGGACCCCGCCGGCATGGTCCCGCGGACCTGCGGGGCGGTCTGCCGGCCCGACTGCGGGTCCCGGCGATGCGGCCCCGACGGGTGCGGGGGACTGTGCGGCACCTGCGGTTCCGACCGCCTGTGCAGCGGGGGCGACTGCATCGTGTCTCCCGGCGGCGTGCTGGCCGGGACCCTGTCCTACGAGGTGGTGCTGCCGGCCTACGACTCCCGGGGAGGCGTCGGCCTGGGCGAGACCGTGACACGCCCCGCCGGACGGGTGCCGGTCTCGGTGGTGGACGGCGACGGATCGGTCCTGGGAAGCGCCGAGGTCCAGGCCGACGGGACCTTCCGGGTGCCTCTGGCCCGATCGCTCCGGGGAGGGGAGAGCCTGCTGGTGACCGCCGGGTACTCCCCGGCCGGGGTCCTGCTGGCGGCCGTCCTGAAGCCCGAACCGGTCCTGGAACCCGCGTCTCTGACGTCCCCGATGTGGGCCTGGACGATGCCGGTCCGCGGGCTGGACGCCGGCGGGACGACGATCACGGTCGCCCAGGGGTCGGGGGCCCTCCACGTGTACCGGATGGCCGTCCTGGGCATGGACCAGGTCCTCCGGTACCTGGCCCGTTCCACCTACGGCCTCCCGGGCCTGGCCCTGCTGTGGTCCCCGGACGCCCCCTGGAGCGTCGGCCTCGCCTTCGGCAAGGTCCCCCAGAAGATCGAGGGAGGGCCCTCCCTGCCCCAGTCCATCTTCGTCGGGGGCGGGGCGGACACCTCGGGGCCCTGGGGCGAGGCGGTGATCCTCCACGAGTTCGGCCACTACATCCAGAACAACTTCACGCGCCACGACTCCCCCGGCGGGGCCCACTACGTCGGTGAACTGCTTCCTCCCCCCTTCGCCTGGGCCGAGGCCTTCTCGAACTTCTTCGGGGTCGGCACCCGGTCCCTGCTGGAGGGACGGGCGGACGGGCGGATGTGGCTGGTCGTGGACTACGGGTCGGGAAGGCGGTCCTCCTGGTGGATCGACTTCGCGGGCGGCCGGAGTTCCGTCGGGCAGTTCACCGCCCCGGACCCGGCGGCCCCGATGTCCCAGTACCTGGACGAGATGTACCTGTCCGGGATGATCTGGGACCTCTGGGACGGCGTCGAGTTCCCCGACGACGACGGGGACGGCGTCGCGCTGGGAACGGCGCGGATCCTGAAGGCGTTGGTCTCCGACCGGTTCCTGGACCTGGACCGGGGGGCCGTCGGAGTGGACCTGGTGGACTTCGCGGACGCGATCCTGTGCGCGGACCCGGGAGTCGCCGGGGCCCTGGCCGGGTCCCTCCGGGACTTCCACCGCTTCCCCTACGACGGGACGCCGCTCTGCCCCGCTTCCGGCGCCGCCCCCGCCGGGTCGCCCGGCCCCCGGTGAACCCGAGGCTCCTGCCGGGCCGGCAGACCCGAAGCCTTTCCCGATCCGGCCGGTCCGCGAAGTCCCTGGCGGGGAAAGCACAGGAGGCCCGTTCCGGCCCGACGGGTTCCGTCTTGACAGGAGGCCCCGGTTTCGCAACAATCCGGCCCGCTTGCGGCTCCTTGCAGCCAGGGCCACCTTAGCTCAGTCGGCAGAGCACTTGATTCGTAATCAGGGGGTCCGGGGTTCGAATCCCCGAGGTGGCTCCATTCCGACCCGCCACAGGTTCTGGCCAGGTACCGGCATCCCCTGGGACCGCAGAAACCAGGACCCCTTCCCCCTTGCACCCCTCGGCGATCCGGCCGGGGGTGGTCGCCGGGCCTGAAGATCCGCCCCGCGGTTCCGGCCTCCGGAGAGGCGGCAACCCGCCAGGCGGGACGGGACCCCCGCGATTCCCAGGAGTTCCCCGGAAACCGGGACGCTCGGTGCGGGTTGGGGTATCGTTGGCCGGAAACGACGGGAGGTGGCCCATGAGACGTCTGCTGGAATCCACGATCGCGATGCTGGCGATGGGGCTGTTCCTCTGGGGTTGCGGGACGGGCACCCCGCGGGACGCCGGGGACGCGGACCATGCGGCCGGCCCGGATGCCGGGGAGGTGTCCGGGGGAACGGACCTCCCGGCGGGGGAGGAGGTCGGGGAGGGGCCTGGGGACCTGGCGGAGGACGTCGCGCCGGAAGACCTGGCGGCCAACGAGGAGGGCCCCGGGGATCCGGGGGGGGACAACGTCCCGGCGGACTTCGGCACCGACCCCGGACCCAGGCCCCCGGACCCGGCCCT
The DNA here is from genome assembly GCA_017994695.1 of Myxococcota bacterium. Lineage (GTDB taxonomy): Bacteria > Myxococcota_A > UBA9042 > DTJE01 > DTJE01 > JAGOKF01. Next base: position 10,455 of record JAGOKF010000086.1, read on the forward strand.
GCGGCTTCGGGCCGCGGGATGGCTGTCGGGGGACCTGCACCAGCACACCACCTACAGCGACGGGGACGACCCGGTCGGCATCACGATCCGGATCGCCGAGTCGCTGCAGTCCCCGGAATTCCTGGCCTTCCACCCGGAATACGAAGGCAATCCCATCGACTTCATGGCCCTGACCGACCACCGGACCACCAACCAGAACGGGGACCCCGACTTCCGCAGCGACTCGATCATCCTGCTGCCGGGGGAGGAGTTCGGCGGGCCGGGACACGCTGGGATCTGGGGACTTTCCTCGTTCGTCTCCCACGACCCGGACGGCGACGGGTCCACGCTGGAGGACTACCGCCAGGGAGTCCGGGCCGCCCACGATCAGGGCGCGCTGTTCTCGATGAACCATCCGGTGCTCCCGAACCACCTCTTCGGCTGGCACCTGACGGACCACGACGCGATGGAGGTCTGGAACACCCGGTGGGGCCTCCAGGGAGTCCCGACCACCGAGGCGGACCTGGCGGCCTGGGAGGCGGCCAACGGCCCTGCCAATCCCGCCATTCGCCGGGCCATCCGGGTCCAGGACGAGGGCGCCAGCGGGCAGTTCCTGCGGTTCTACGAGGCCCAGTTGAGCCTGGGGGTCCACGTGGCCCTGGTGGGAGGCAGCGATCGCCACGCGCTGTTCCCGATGGGGTTCCCCTCCACCTGGGTCCGGGCTCCCTCCCGGGACGTCGCGGGGGTCCTCTCCGGGATCCGGGCCCGGCACACCTTCGTCACCCGGTCCCCGGTGGGCGCCACGATCGAGATGGCCGTGGCGGCCGGCGACGTCGCCTACGAGATGGGGGACGAGGTGCCGGTGCCCGCCGAAGGCGCCGAGGTCACCATCGATCTCCGGGTCACCCGGGCCCGGGACGGACGGGTCCGGCTGGTCCGGGGAGGGGCCCATTCCCCAGACCAGGAGCCGCCGGACTGGCCCCTGGGAGAGGTGGCCTTCGAGGCCGCGATCGAGTCCGACGACGCCTCCTTCCAGGTGACGCTGGCCGTGGGCCCGGGCGACTGGGTCTACCCGGTGGTCCACGAGCCGATGACCCCCCGGGGCCTCGATCCGGACCTGGCGGCCCAGGCGGAGCGCATCGCCCGGATGGCCTCCGAGTTCACGGAATCGAACTACGCCCCGATCATCGAGGCGCTGCTGGACTACCTGGACCTGGCGGTGGTGGTGGCCCCGGAGGACTGCGACCCCCGGGACTGGATCGCCACGAACGCCCAGTGCCTCCCCGCGGACACGAACGGCCTCGCAACCTTCTTCCTGCCCGACTGGATCGACCGGGCCTTCAACGGCCTGACGGAAGGGGGCCAGAGCACCGGCTGGTCGATGGGGGCCCTGGGCAGCGCGGTGCGGTTCGTGGCCACCCCGGAACCGGTGTCCCGGTCCTTCGGGAGAGCCCGCCGATGATCCGTCCGGCCTCCGGCAGATCCCTGATCCGGGCCGGGATCATCGCCTGGATCTGCCTGATCCCCGCCGGAACGGCCCGGGGAGAGGACCGGAAGGACGGGGGGCTCGTCTTCCCGCCGGGGCAGGAGGCACTGTTCCGCCGGATGCTCGACCCCGAGGGCGCGCCGTGCCGTCTGCAGCGAATCGCCATCGAGGCCTCGGAGGTCCGGGGCACCTACCGGTGCCGGGAGGGGATCGTCGAGGCCCGGCTGCGCCCCGGACAGGCCGGCGACGGCATCCGGCTGGCCCTGGAGGTCTCGCCCGGAAGCGCCCGCCTGGCCGCGGCCCTGGAGGAATCGGTGCGCCGGCTGGAGGGACGGGCGAAGGCGGAACGCCCGGCTCCCCGGGAACCCGAGCCCCCGGCGCCGGCGGAACCGGAGGCCCCGCCGCCGGAATACGACCCACCGGACCAGGCCCGCTACGACCAGGCCGAGAGGTTGGTGAAGGCCGGGCGGTGCCCCGAGGCCCTCGACATCCTGGAGTCGATGGCCCGGGAACGGCCGATCTCCCAGACCCTGGGACTGGTGGTGGTCTGCCTGGCGGCCGACGCCCTGGACCCCGATCGGGTCCGGGAGGAGGTCGCCCGGTCCGAGGCCCGCCCCGACGACCCCCTGTCGGCCTTCCGGGCGGGGGTGATCAGCCACTACGCGGGACATCGCCTGGCCCGTACCCGGGAGCAGAAGGCGGCCTTCTACCGAGACGCGATCCGGTTCCTGGACCGGGCGCTGCCCGCCTACGACCCGGTGACCCGGGTCCACCTCTACCGGGCCGTCAGCCTCTACCGCCTGGGTCGCCAGGCCGAGGCCGAAGAGGCCATCGAGCGGGCGGTGTGGCTGGCCGAGCGGACCCGGGACGCCGATGCCTGGTACTGCCGGGCCGAGATCCGCCACCGAAAGGACCTGGCCGGGGCCCTGAAGGACATTGAGACCTACTTCGAGGTGATGGGCCCGAACATCGCCGCGGGGGCCATCCACTCCCCGGCCAAGCAGCGCCGCGTCCGGGAGATGCAGGCCCGACTGGAGCGGGCCCGGTCGGGCGCCGAGCCTCTGCGGCCCGACGAGGAACTATTCGATCCGCTGCCGGACCCCGTCGCCGCCTGGGCCGGTCGGCACGGCCGGATCCTGGGACTGGCGGGGATCCTGGTCCTGGCGGGACTGGCCGGGATCGCCTTCCTCCGGGCCCGCCGCCGGTCCCCGTCCGGTTCCCCGGGACCCTGAACGTCCCCTCTCGGAATCCCTCGTGCAACCGCGATGCAGGAAGCGGGATCCCCGGCGCAGATCCCGGATCATCAGGTCCATCGACTCCCGGAACCAGGAACGGAACCCCAGGGCAAACAACGGCGGCACCACCGCCGTGGTCAGGCCGAAGGCCAGACCGACCGCCACGGCCACGGGCTCGGAGGTCCAGCGGGAGAGGCCTGCAGCCAGCACCCCTTCCCGGATTCCGAGGCCCCCCAGGGACACGGGAATCTTCGAACAGAGCACCGAGCCGGCCCGCCAGGCCAGGGCCGAGGACAGGTTCCACTCCGCGCCCGCCGACACGCCCATCCACCAAAGGGCGACCGTCAGGACGAGGTTGGCCAGGCAGGCATAGGCCAGCATTCCGGCCCGGAAGCCGCCAGTGGTGTTCCGGAGAGCCAGTGTGAAGGAGGCCAGCCCGCCATGCCGTCCCGGGGAACCCGCGGGGACAAGTCGGGCGGTTCCCGAGATCCCCCCCAACGCCGCCAGGAACGCCAGGGTCAGGGACCCCGCCAGCACCGGCCCGGACCCGGAGTCCAGCCACCAGGCCCCGAGGCCGCCGGCTGCAAGCACGAGGTGGGAAGCGAGGTTGATGCCCCGGTCGAAGGCGACGATCCCGAGGGCCTCCCCGAAGGGGCACCCCAGCCGGTCCCGGATCTGGCGGGCCTTCCAGACCTCCTCCGCCTGGACCGGAGCCACGGCCCCGAGCGCCACGGCGGGCATCGCCAGCCTGGCGACCTCCCAAATGGGCAGGCGGAAGCCCAGGTGCCAGAGGATGCGCCGGATCTTGTCCAGGTCGACCAGCACCCCCTCGATCAGTGCCGCCAGGGCCGTCGCCGCCACCGTCCAGGGCCCCACCGATCGGAACGCCGCGGCGACCTCCCCGAGGGGAACCCGGGACACCAGGGCTGTTAGGATGGCGAGACTCAGGGCCAGGGCCAGCCCCCGGGAAGGCCAGGGGCCTCCGGATCCCGGGGCCCGGTCACCGATCACCATCCCCCTCCCCCTGTCACCCCGGCCCGAACCCAGTTCCCGAACCGCCGGACCAGGGCGGACCACGGGATCCCCCGGAGGTCCCGGTCGCTTCGCAATCGGAGCAGGCGCCTGGGGTCCCCGTAGGCGAGGCCGTAGGCCAGGGCTCTCCAGCGGGCGGCCCGCCGCATCGCCGGGGTCGGCGTCTCGACCAGGCGCCGCCAGGGCCAGCACACCGAGACGTGCACGTAGTCGAACCGGGCATCGAGGGCCGCCCGGACCAGGTCCGCCAGCTCCCCTTCCCCCGCCTCCGGCAGTCCCGCCAGGAAGTAGCCGGTCACCCGAATCCCCTGGCGACGCAGGGATTCCAGAACCCGTTGCAGGTGATCCTCCTCCAGCGGACGCCCGATCCGGGAACGCACCTCCGGGGAGGCGCTCTCGATCCCCAGGGCGACCCGGAGGGTGCCCGCCGCGGCGAGTTCCTCGATCCATTCCCGGTCCAGCAGATCGGCCCTCAGGCCGTTCGGAAACTGCAGTTCCACTCCCGGGAGACGACGTCGCACCAGGGACAGCAGGTCCCGGAATGCCTCCGGGTCTCCCAGGGGCTGCTCGTCCTCGAACAGGAAGACCCCGGTCCCGTGGTCCCTCCGGAGGCGGGACATTTCGTCCAGGACGGCTTCCGGGTCCCGCCCCCGCCAGATCCACCGGTAGCGGGCGGGAACGGGACAGAAGGAGCAGGCCAGGGAGCAGCCCCGGGAGGTCTCGATGGCGGCCCGGGGGGGACCGCACCGGATGTCGTGTCCCCCGTACCGGGCCTGGGGAAAGACCTCTCGATCCGGGGTGGGCAGAAGGTCCCCGGGGAGCCAGACCGGGTTCTCTTCGGCCGCCGGCCGTTTCTCGGCGGTCACGACTCCCGCCGGGACGCCCCCGGCCCCCTCCAGGTGCCCCAGCAGGCCGGGAATGCCGGCCTCCGGGTCCCCCGTCACCGCGAAGTCGGCCCCTTCGGGCCCCAGGAAGGCCCTGGGGTGCAGCGCCGCTGCGGTCCCGATCACCGCCGTCGGAAAGGCCCCTGCCCGCCGGACCTGGACCAGGATGCGCCGGACCGCCCCGAGGTTCCGGATCGAGGTCTCCGTCACCACCAGCACCGGACCCGGAGGACGGGAAAGCCGTTCCCCGAGCGCGTGGGGGTGCAGGCGCAGGTCGAGCCCCTCCACCGCCCGGCCCCGGGATCGCAGCGACGACGCCAGGGAGGCCAGCCCGATGGGGAAGGCGGTCTCGAAGGTCACCGGCGGAGCCACCAGCAGCACCGGGGGCGAGGACTTCATGACCTGATGAAACCACGGGCCGCAGGACCCGGCAAGCGCCCGGGAACCGGTGCCGACGGCCCTTTCCCCAACACACTCCTGGCCCGGGATGGGACCGTCCGCCCGGCGAACGTCCTTCGGGGCAGTCGAGGCACTTGACCCGCCCTAGAATGTCGTTTGCCACGATATAGGGACCACCTGGAGGCCTGGTTTGCCAGCAATTAGGGACCAGGTGATTGCCACCAATTAGGGACCACCCGCGGACTGTGGAGTGGTAAAGCCACGTCGGGCTCTGGC
>JAGOKF010000087.1 GCA_017994695.1 Myxococcota bacterium
TGGTGATCCTCGCGGGGTCCCTCCCGGCGGCCGCCCGGGACCTGGCCGACGAGGTCCTCCGGGACGAGGGGGGCCGCCCGGTCCGGGTCTTCGGGGACCGGGAGGTCCGGGAGGTCCGGGAGGACCTGGCCCTGCACCTGCTCTTCGACGACGGCAGCGGCGGCACGGTGGAGGTCCGCGTCGAGGCCCCCGGGGCCGGCCCCGGCGTCCTGGAACGGACCGCCTCGTTCCAGGTCCGGTTCCTGGGCCCGACGGTCGGGGAACGCCCCGCGCCTCCCTGGGACCGGGTCGTCGAGGAGGTGGTCCGGGTCCTTCGGCGGAACGATCCCGGGGGACTCTCCTTCCCGGAGGCCCGGGCCCCGGGTCCCGATGACCATCCCCGGGGCCTCGTCTCCGAGCCCTTCCCGGAGATGCGTTCCCCCGAGGACCGCAGGCGCATGGCGCCGCTGGACGCCTGGATGCGGGGAATCGGGATGGCGCTGACGGCCCTCTTCCTGCTGGGCCTTCCCTGGATCCTCCGGGGCCTGGCCGGGGATCTCTGCCGGGGGTCGGCGGGTCGGGGCTTCCGGGTCGCGGCGGTGGCCCTGCTGCTGACGGGGCTGGCGGCCCGGCTGCTGGCGCCCCGCTTCCTGGCCATGCACTACATGGGATGGCAACTGGAGCACCAGGTCTGGGAGTGGACCGAGGTGCCCAAGTACGGCGCCGGGGCGCTGGCCCTCTACCGGTGGCTCTTCCTCGCGACCGGGCCCTCGGCCGAGGCGATGACCTGGCTGAACTCGGTGCTGGGGTCCCTGGTGCCCCTGGCGGCCGGGGCCCTGGCGGCGGGCCTGGGGGCGGGGGTGGCCGGGCGGATCTCCGCCCTGGGCCTGGTGGCGCTGGCCCCCGTGATGATCCGGGACGCCACCACCGAGAGCCTGCTGGTGCCGAACCTGCTGTGGACCCTCGGGGGGATCTCGCTGCTGATCCGCGCCCGGCGCACCGGGCGCCTGGCGGACCTGGTGCCGGCGGCGACGATGCTGTCCCTGGCGATGACCTCCCGCCCCGAGTCCCTGGCCCTGGTGCCCCTGGCCGTGGCCGGGGCCCTCTGGGCCGCCCCCCGGGAGGGGGCCTTCCGCCGGGGGCACCTGCTGGGGACGGGGCTGGCGATGGCGGCGGTGATCGGGGTCCGGATCGTGCATCTGGCGGCGGGCCTCCAGGTCGAGCGCTCGGTGGGCAACCTCCCGTCGGTGTTCTCCCCCTGGGCCTGGCCGGTGCTGCTGGTCCGGGACCTGCCCCGGCGCAGCCTGGTGACCTGGTTCCACCTGTTCCCGGCCGCCGCGACGGTGCTGGCGGCCTTCGCGCCCCTGGTGACGGCGAGGCGCCGGGCCGCCTGGATGCTCTGGGGGCTGGCCCTGGCCTGGACCGCCGTCTCCCTGATGGACCTCCCCTACGTGTCGGTGCCCCGGGTGCAGGCCCCGGCGGGGGCCTTCGTGCTCCTGGCCGCCGCCCTCGGGATCGAGGGCCTCTGGGGCCTCCGGGACCGCCTGCCCCGGCCGTCCTTCGGGATGCTCGCGGCGACCGTGGGACTGGCCCTGGCCGGCAGCGGGCTGGTCACCGTGCCGGGGCTCTGGGCGCGGACCCACGCCGCCGACGAGGAGGTCCTGATCGATCGGGCGCTGCGGGAGATCGGGCCGGGACCGGCGGTGGTCGTCCGCCGGGGATACCACGACGAGCCCCGGGAGCGCCTGCACCTCCACTACCCGGACGACCGGTTCCACCGGCGCGGGATCGTCACGGTCGGGCCCGATGCCTTCCTGGCCGCCGGGGCGCCCCTGGACACGCCGGTCTTATTCCTCCGGGGCACCCGGTGCTGGCTGCGGTCCTGCGACGCCCCGGCCGGGGAGCACCCCGCTTGCAGGGCGATGATGGAGCGGTTCCGCCTGGAGCCCTTGGAGGAGCGCCGGGTGCCGGTCCGGTCGCTGCCGGTGGACCGGGACGTCGGGCCCCGCCACGACCTGGACTTCCCCTGGTGCCTGGCCGACCCCGAGGGGATGACCATCGGCCTCTACCGGGTCCTGGGGCCCCGGGATCCGTGAAACCGAGCGGCGACCTCGCAGACCCGGTCCACGTCCTCCGCCCGGAGGGCGTCGTGCATCGGCAGTTCCAGGGCCGTCTCCACCACCTCGCGGGATCCGGGAGTCCGTTCCGGATCCCCGCAGAGCGGCAGCACCTCGGGGCCGATGCCGCAATCGATTCCCTCCCGGCGAAGGAACCGGCCCAGGTCCCGGGCCCGGGGATGGCGCACGACGAACATGTACCAGAGGTGGGGACGGTCCGGGAGGTCCAGGGGCAGGATCCACGTGGAGGGCAGCCCGGCCCGGTAGCGGCGGGCCAGGTCCGCCCTGCGCCGGGTTCGTACCTCGAGGGTGGGGACCTGGGATTCCAGCAGCAGGGCCTGGAGGTCCGAGAATCCCGCAGCCGGGGACCGGCTGGCGGCGTGCATCCGACGGTAGATGGCCACGAACATCCGTCGTCCCCGATCTTGGTGGAGGAGCGGGGCGATCCATCGGAAGCAGGGCCGGGACCAGGCAAGGGCCTCGGCGGCGGTGTAGGCCAGTTTTCGGGCATCCTGGAACGCCGACGGGGCCGGGAGGGGAAGGTCCGCCAGTCGGGAGGCGATCCGGACATCCCGGCTGAACGCCAGGCCGCCGCCCAGGGCGTTCAGGGGCTTCCGGCTCTCGAAACTGAAGAAGCCCCCCAGCCCGAAGGTCCCCACCGGCTGTCCCGCCACGGTCGCCAGGGGGGCATGGGCGCAGTCCTCCAGCAGATCCAGTCCCAGTTCCTGGGCGACCGGGAGCAGGGCGGGCATGTCGGCCGGGAGACCGAAGTAGTGGGTGACGAGTGCGATGCCCGGTCCCCGGTAGGCCCGGCGCAACAGGTCGGGGGTCAGGGACAGGGTTTCCGGGTCGATGTCCAGGGGGAGGACCTCGAAGCCGGCCCGGCGGACGATGTCCGGCACCGCCTCGATGGTCAGGGTCGGGACGTAGGCCCGGGGAGCCACCAGGTCCCTGGAAAGGCGGAGCAGGACCTCGAGGCCCTCGCGGCCGGAGGAGGTGAACCGGGCCCCGGGGCACCCGAGACGCCTGCGGAAGTCCCCGGCCAGGCGGTCCCGGGTCCCCGCGGGGGCCGGGAACCTCCGGATTCCCGCCAGGCTGGAAGGGAAGGCCGTGACGCTGCGCCGGGGAACCGTCGCCCTCATCTCACGTCTCCCGCGTCAGGGCATGAAGGACCATTCGTGCCGCGGTCCGCGCGCCCCGCAGGGCCTCGTCGGGGGACCGGAAGCGGGCGATCGCGTGCCCCAGGTAGCGGGGCCGGAAATAGAAGGCCAGGTAGGCAGCCTTGGTCCAGGCCTCGATCTCCCGGGCCGAGAGGCTCGTCCAGGGAGCCGGCAGGCGTTCCTCGTTCCGATGGCCCAGGATCCATTCCCTCCAGGGGTCCGTTCCCGTCTCGGCGATCATCTGGCGGTGGAGGTCGGTGCCGGGCTTGGCGATGGTCCGGGAGAACTGGGCATAGTCCAGGTCCAGGGACAGGGCATGGCGGATGGTCCGGACGATCGTCTTCCGGGTCTCCCCCGGCACTCCGGTCATGAAGAAGCCCAGGGGGCGGATGCCCACCTCCTGGGCGGCCCGGATCACCTCCCGGACCCGGGAGGTGTCCAGACGCTTGCTCATCCTCTGGAGCAGGGCCTCGTCGGGCGTCTCGATCCCCAGATAGATCTTCCGGCATCCGGCCTCGGCCATCCGGGCGAGGGTGGCCCGGTCCAGAGAGTCGATGCAGGAGCGGCACGACCATTCCAGGTCCAGGTTCGACGCCTTCAGACCGTCGCACAGGTCCATGATCCGCTGGCGAGTGGCCGCCAGGTCCGCGTCGAAGAAATCGATCTCCCGGATTCCGAAGCGGTGCACGCATTCCCGAACCTCGTCCAGCACGCGGTCCACGGGACGGAGCCGGTAGGGGACGTGGGCGATGGGGCAGAAGCAGCAGTGCTGGGGACATCCGGTGGAGGTCAGCATCACCGTGAAGTTGCGTCGCTGGGAGGTGATCGAGTAGTAGCGGTCGTTCGGGAGCAGGTGCCGCGCCGGGAAGGGGTGCCGGGCAAAAGCCTCCCGGCCGGTCTTCGGCGGCTCCAGCAGGACGTCGTTCCCTCTGCGCCAGGCCACCCCGGGGATGCCGGCGGGCTCCCGGCCCTTGTCCAGGGCTTCCAGCAGAGCCGGCAGGGCGTCCACCGCCAGTCCCGCCACGCCGAAATCGACCACCCCGGTGGCGAGGGTCTCCCGGGGGTACAGAGAGAGGTTCACGCCTCCGCCCAGGATCGGGACGCCCAGGGTTTCCCGGACGGTCCGGGCCCAGGCCAGCGTGTCGTGGAACATGTAGGTCGAGAAGTAGAAGCCGACCGCCTCGGCGCCGAAGGCACGCAGCCGTTCGAGGGTTCGGGGCAGCGACAGTCCCTCGGCCCTCGCATCGATCAACTGGACCGCATGGCCGGCCCCCTCCGCGATGGCGGCCGCCCAGGCCAGATTGATCGGCGGGAGCAGCCCGAAGTCCTCGTCCACCACTTGCAGGTTCTCAGAAAACCTCTTGTGGCGGTAGGGGGCATAGACGAAGGACACGCGCATGGGGAACTCCCCGGGCGCCCTGAACCTATCCACCGCCCCGGTTTCTGTCAAACCGGGTTCCACCGCCTTGACCCGCGCTGAGGGACAGGCGACTGTTGTCCCTGGCAGGCGGGCAGGTGCCTGGGGGGATCGGCTCCATGGGAACGAGGGTGGACTCTCCGCTGAACGCCCTTCTGGAACCGGCGGGCATCCAGGGTCGGGGGGGGCGGGACGACGCGCCCCACCTGGTGCTCGTCCGGGTGCCGTCCTGGCTGGGGCAGGGGGATCGACACCCGGAGAACTGCGAGGCTCCGCTGGAACTGGGCTACGGAGCCGCCCTGGCCGAGGCGGCCGGGTGGCGATGGACGCTGCTGGACCTGGAAACGGGGGTTTTCGGGGTCCAGGAGATCGCGGATGCCCTCGGCCGGGAACGACCTGAGGTCGTGCTCCTCGGGGGGATCACGCCGGCGGTGCCCTGGATGCTTCGCCTGGCCCGGGACATCCGGGATCGCAGTCCCGGGACCCTCGTCCTGGCCTACGGGCAGCACGCCGATGCCCTGCCCGAGACCCTGCTGGGTCCGGGGAGCGGGATCGACGCCTGTCTCCGGGGGGAACTGGAGGCCCACCTGCCCGGGGTGCTGGGCAGGGACCGCCAGGGACTCGTTGGGCTGCCGGGGGTCGTGGTGGCGGGGGCGGAAGGTTCCCTGCCGGGACCGGGATCCCTGCCCATGGTCCACCGGCTGGACAGCCTTCCCCTGCCCCGGCACCAGGCCTTCCTGAACCGGCGCTACCGGTACCTGCACCCGATGCGCCTCGTGGCCCGGCACCGCTGGGGGTTCCTCCAGGGCAGCCGGGGATGCCCGTTCGGCTGCATCTACTGCTCGAAGGCCCTGCGGGCCAGTTACGGTTCGGGCATGCGCTACCGGTCTCCGGAAGGGATCGTGGAGGAGATGCGCTGGCTCGAGCGGCACGGCGTCAACGTGATGGTCTTCACCGACGACGTCTTCAACCTGGACCGGGGCCGGGTCCTCCGGCTGTGCGAGGCCATCCTCCGGGCCGGCATCCGGATCCGGTGGACCGCCGAGGGTCGCGTCCGCCCTGCGGATCCCGAGATGTTCCGGATGATGCGCCGGGCGGGGTGCACCACCTTCAGCATGGGGGTCGAGAGCGGGTCTCCCCGGATCCTGGAGTCGCTACGGAAGCAGGTCACCATCGAGGAGATCGAGGAGGCGTTTCGCCTGGCCCGGGAAGCGGGCCTGTGGAGGGTCGCGTTCTTCATGGTGGCCTGTCCCGGGGAGACCGCGGAGGATTTCGAGGCGACCCGGCGCCTGATGCTGCGCCTGGATCCGGAGATGATCCAGGTGGCGTACTTCACCGGGTATCCGGGGTCCGAGGCCTACCGGCGACACTTCGCGGGCCGGAACCTCCCCTGGGAGACCTTCCAGCACTACGAGCGCCTCGAGAATCTCTCCTCGGAACCCGACGCGGTGGTGCGGACCTGGCAACAGCGCCTCTACAGGGACTTCGCCCTGCGGCCCTCCTTCCTGGCCCGGTATCTCTGGCAGAAGAACCTGAACCTGTTGTGGAATCCAGACACCGAGGGCTTTCTGGTCTCTCAGGGAATCCGGGTGATCTTCCGGAAGTAGCGCCAGGCCCGTCGCCCCAGGGGACCCGGGGATCCGGAAGCCAGGCGGTTGAAGGCCGCCCGGGAGGCTGACGGACAGAGGCGGCAGGGGTTCGGTCGCTCCCGGATCCGGGCCATGCCTTCCCGGATGCCGTTTCGGGCCGGCAGGTCCGGCGGGCTGGGATCCTGCTGGAGTCCGCAGATCTCCAGCGTGCCGTGGCTGGTGATCCGGACGAACCACCGTCCCCCGTGGCACCGAGGGACGTTGTGGTTCCGGAGCCCCTCCATCAGGTCCAGGTCCTCGGGGTCGTTTTCCACGGCCAGTCCTCGCCGGAGAGCCTCCCGGATTCGCGCCGCCGCCTCCCGCAGATCTCCGGGGTCCGGGGCTTCGGGATTGGCCGCGCCGGCGGATCGAAGCATCTCGTGGTAGGCAGGCTGGAACTGGACCGGGACTTTCGTGTGTTCCAGGAAATCCAGAAACGACGGCAGCCGGGCGATGGAGGTCCGCGAGAGCACCGCGGCCCAACGCGCCGGAATCCGGTGGCGCCGGCAGAGTTCCATGGCTCCCAGGGCCCGGTCGAAACTCCCGGCGCCCCGCAGGGAGTCTTGGACCTCCCGGACCCCGTCGAGGCTCACCGTGACCCGGTCCGCCAGGCAGAGCCACTCCTGCCGCTCCGGCAGCAGGGCGCCGCTGGTGTTCAGAGCCACGCCCAGGCCCAGCCTCCGGGCGTGGCCCATCAGGGCTCCCAGGTCTTCCCGCGCCAGGGGTTCCCCTCCGGTGAAGGAGACCGCCAGGCACCCGGACCGGGCCAGGTCCTCGAGGATGGCCATCCACTCCCTCGCAGGAAGGTCCCCGGGCTCCCTCGTCCGGGGCACGGCGCAGTAGGCGCATCGCCCCGGACAACGCCGGGTCACCTCCAGGCTTGCGAAGAGGGGGACCGGTCGGCCGGGCGCCAGCGCGCCGAGGACCGCCGTTGCCAGGCGGGCCGCGAAGGGGAGGGATCGCCACGGCGGGCCGCCCGCGGCCTCCGTTCCGGATTCTTGCATCGACAGGTCCCTCCCTCCGCCGGTAAGATGATAGCGGAGCCGCATCCTGGTGTCGTTGAACCCGGTGCCGTCTGCCTGGGGACCCGGGGACCCGCGACGAGCCGGAGGCAGGGGCCATGCAGTCGCCCGTCGTGATACGCCGTTGCGGGGACTACGACGAGGTGGACCCGGTCCTGGAGGAGATCCTGGAGGCGTCGGGCATCGCCCGGGACCTCCAGGGAGCCCGCCGGGTGCTGCTGAAACCCAACCAGATGCTGATCTCTCGACCGGAGGACTGCCGGACCACCGACCCCCGGTTCCTGGCAGCGCTGACCCGGGTGTTGCGGCACCGGGGCCTGGAGGTCCTGGTGGGGGATTCCTCGGGCTGGATCGGCTTCACCCGGCAGGTCCTGTCGGCCACCGGGGTCGAGGAGGCGGTCCGGAGAGAGGGCGCCACGGTGATCAGCCTGGATGCCGGGCCCTTCCGGCTGCTGCCTCCCGCCGGTCGTCCCCCGGTGGCCCTGGTGGTACCGGAGGTGCTGTTCGAGGTGGACGGGGTCCTGTCGGTCCCGAAACTGCTGGCCCATCCCTTCATGGGCCTGTCCCTGTCCCTGAAGAACCTGATGGGCATCCTGCCCGGTGCCCTGAAGCCCGGACTCCACGTGTTCCGTCCCGGTCCGGACGACCTGGCGGGGGCCCTGCTGGACCTGCACCGGCTGACCGCGGAAGCCGGCGTCCGGTGGGCCGGTGCCGTGGTGGACGGCATCTGGGCCCTGGGCGGACGCGGCGGGGGCGTCCCCCCGCTTCCCCGGTACGACTTCGGCCTGGTGGCCGGGGGGAGGGACCTGGCGGCGGTCGATCTGGCCTGTGCGGTCGCCGCCGGATTCTCCCCGGAGGAACTGCCCCTCTGCCGGGTGGCGGCATCGCGGGGCCGGGGTCCCGCCGGCCTGGAGGGCCTGTCCCTGGACGGACCGGACCCCCGGGCCTTCGGACCTCCCCTGGCCCGTCCGGGCCGGGACTGGGCCGAGCGGACCCCGTGGCGCACCCGGGCCTATTACTTCGTGCGGTCCCGCCTCGTCCGACCGGGGGTGGATCGGGCCCGGTGCCGCGGCCACCAGCGGTGCGTGGTCATCTGTCCGGCGTCGGCGGTGATCCGGATCGGCGGCAGGACGATCGTCGGTCCGGAATGCATCCGGTGCCTGGCATGCGTGGAGCAATGTCCCGAGGGGGCCATCGATCTGCGAAGCCCCTGGCCGCTGGGCTTCCTCTACCGAAGGCGGGTCCGGGAGGCCCGGAAACCATCCGGGCGGGACTGACCCGCCGATGGGGGGCGCCCCGGGGCGGATCCTCCCGTGGGCCCCGGGCGCGAGGTTTCCGAAGGTCTGGCAGGGAAGGACCGATGTCCAGGATGGCTCTGCTGGTGGTGGCCCTCGTGGTGCTGGGGGTCGTGCAGCGGGTCTGGGTCCGACCGGGGTTCGTCGTCGGGGCCCGGGTCCGCAGGGGCCTTGGGGGCGTGGTCCTCCCCGGCCTGCTGGTGCTGATGGGAATCGGGGATCTGGCCCGCATCGGATCGGATGTCCGGGGGTTCGACGCCCGGCGCCTGCTGCTGGGACTCGTCGCGCTTCTGGCTCTGGAGTGGTTCCGTCGCCAGCGGGCCCGGGGATCCCCCTGGATCCGGGAGATTCGGTTGGGGCTCGAGGACCTCGGCAGGGTGCCTGATCCGGTTCCCTCCCGGCGGAACGGGCTCCCTGCGTTGCTGGCCGCGGGGACCTTTCTCGCCGCGGCGCTGGGGGCACGGGCCTGGGACTCCTGGACGCTGTTCCTGAACCACCGCTACCTCGATCTGGTCCGGAGTTCGGGGGCCGCTGCGGACCCCTGGGGCGTCCTGGCCGGGTCGGTCTGCACGGATCCCCTGGCGGCCCTCCCGGTCTCCCTGATGCTGGCTCCCTGGGCAGCCTTCCTGGACAACCCCCGGGGGATCCTGGCGGTCCGGACCCTGGCGGGACTGGCGCTGGTCCTGGCTGCGGTCGGTCCCTGGCTGCGGTCCCGCCAGGGGTGGGTGGCCTTGATCCTGTGGGCGCTGCTGCAACTGGACCCGGGCACCCAGTTCCACCGGTCGGCCGTCTTCGAACCCGTCTTCGCCCTGCTGTTCCTGGTCAATCTCCGGATGAATCTCTCCCTCGCCCGGTCGCCGTCCTTTCTGCTGGTGCTGGGCCTCGTCACCGGCTTCACCTTCATGCACAAGGAGATGAACCTTCTGAACCTCTTCCTGGGGATGCTGGTGCTTGCCCGGGGCCCCGAGCCTCCGAAAATCCTCGTTCGCCTGGCGGCGATCTGGGCTCTGGGGGTCGCGCTGGGCGGTCTTCCCCTCTGGCTCCAGGTGGCCCGGTGCGGGGGATCGGAAGGGCTGAACCTCGTCCCCCTGCTGGCGCTTCGAGGGGCCGAGTGGACGACCTCGATGACCCAGTCCCTGGCGCACCTGCTTTCCCCGGATGCGTTGCCCACGGAACTGGGATCCATCCTGTGGCAACGATGGAGTCTCCAGACCGTGGGCGAGGTGGTGGAAGGAGCCGCCCGGTCGGTGGGGCCGGTGGTGCTGACGTTCTGCTGCCCGGTGGCCTGGCTCTGGGTCCGCCTGCCCCGGGAGCAGGCGAACCGGATCGGGCTGTTGCTGGCCATGACGGCCCTGGTGCTGGGGTTCGTCTGGTGGAAGGGGGGCGACTCGGCCGAGGCGTTTCCCCTGCTGATGCCCTTCGGTATGGCGGCCGCCTGGCCCTTCCTTCGGGGGCTGGCGCGGTGCTGGATCGACTCCTTCCGGCGGGGTGCCTGGCGAAGCCTCCGGGCCCTGCCGATCCACCTGCTGGTCGTGGCACAGGCCGGTGCGATCGCCTGCTGGGCTCCCCCGATTCTGGGCACGCTGGCCTCCTTCCCTTCCCTGGTTCGATGGGCCGGGTCCGGGGGCCGTGTCCCATCGGGAGGCGGGCTGGCGGATGCCGTGGAAGGGTTGAGGCGCCAGGGGGTGCTCGACGACGTGCTGGTCTGCCAGGGATGCAAGGACCGCCTGGACCCGCTGTTCTGGGAACTGGCGGATCGGGGGATCTACGTCGTCGACCTGGACGCCCGCTTCCACCTCGTCGAGGCCCTCGAACAGGGGCGCTGGGATGCCCTGGGCCTGACCCTGGCCCTGATCCCTCACCAGGCTTCCAAGCGGATGCGCCTCGGGGACCCGGTCCCGTCGGGACCCGGCGGAGCCCCGGAGCGCCAGGCCCTCCTGCTGTCGGATCCCGACGGACGGGAGGCGGCCCGGATCCGGGGGCCGCTCGGGTGGATGCGGCCCTGCATGGAACCGGTCGGCCAGTCCCGGGATGGGGGCTTCCTGTTGCTACGGCTGGAGATGCCTGCCTGCCGGGCGATGCTCGATCCGGCTAGACGCCCGGCGGATCCCTGGCTGGATCCGCCGGCGGACCCGGGCATGCCGGGCCGGGAGGAAGGGGAGCCATGGCACGGCCGCTGATCCTGCTGTTTCTGGCGATCCCCCTGTTGGTGGTTGCCGGGGGGTTCCTGTCGGTGCGATGGCCCGGCTGGACCGCAAGGATTCCCTGGCTGCGGGTTGCCCAGGGAGGGGGCTGGGCCATCGGGCTGGCCCTGGTGGTCGGGGAGGTCCGGAACGGCTTCTGGAAGGCCCCGGGGTTCCACGGAGGCCTGTGGGCGCTGGGGGCTGCGGCCTGGGTCCTGGCCCTGGTGGCCGCCCATTCCCGGTCGGTGCGGTCCTGGGGGAACGACTGGATCCGGCGGATCTGGTCCTCGCTCCGGGAGGACCTCGGAGACCCGGGGGAACCGAACCACCCGAGGCGATCCCGGCTGCTGCCTGGCCTGGCCCTCCTGTCGTGGCTGGCCCTGTTCTACCTGGCCTCGATGACCTTCTTCCGGTTCAACTACCAGTGGATCGACTTCACCCAGGAATATCTGGATCAGATCCGGCAGGCCGCCCGACAGGCCTCCTGGTGGGACCTGGTCCTCCGCAGGACGCCCGGGTCCACCGTGCTCTACAATCCCTTCACCTTCCTGGTCTTCCCCTTCGTCGAGCACCTGGACTGCTGGACCTACCTCCAGGTGCGTCTGGGCATGATGGGGGTCATCATCGCCGTCCAGGCCTGGCTGCACCGGGATCGCCCGCTCTGGCCCCTGGTCCTGAGCCACCTGGTGCTGGGCGCGGTGTTGCTGGACATCGAGCAGGAATTCAACCACGGTTCCTACTTCGAGATCTTCTTCTCCCTGTGCTTCTTCCTGGACCTTCTCTTCATCCTGCACCTTCGCCCCACGGCCGCCTGGGCTGTCGGGACGGGGGCCTGGACCGCCTTCACCTTCTGGAACAAGGAACTGGGGCTCATGGGTCTCGTGCTGCTCGTCGCGGCCATCGCCCGGCTGGATCGACCCCCTGTCCGCCGTGTCCGGCTGCTGGGTTGGGCCGCCCTGGGCTTCCTGGTCCCCGCCTCGATGATGTTCCGGTCCCTCTGGACCGAAGGCGTCACGGAGGGGCTCTACCACCTGCCGATCCTCTCCTTTCGCGGATGGGCGATGCGCCACGAGATCACCCAGGCCGAGGTGTACCTGATGGTGGACCAGGGCGTTCCCTTTCCATGGACGGAGATGATCGCGAACCGTCTCTCGTTCCAGACGGTGGGGGAGTGGCTGTTCGGGGCCGTCCGGCGGGCGGGCCTGGATGCCCTGATGCCGGTGTTCCCCTTCGCCTGGATGGCGGTGCACCTGCCCCGACACCGGGTCCGCCTGCTGGGGCTGTTCCTGTGCCTGGCACTGCTGGTCTACGGATGGACCTACTGGAAGGGCGGGGACTCGTCGGACCCCCTCTACACGATGCTGCCCTTCGGCTACGCCTTCGGCGGGCCCTACCTCCTGGCTCTGGGAAGGGCCGTCGCGGGCCACCTGCGGCGGGGGACGCTCTGGCGCCCAAGCCGGATCCCCCTGCTGCTGCTGGCAGGGCTCCAGGCCGTCTGGCTGGCGGAACGGGTGCCGTCCGTCCGGGAAACGGTGCATCGCATGGCCTGGATCTCCGGGTGGGAGGGGTCGCGTCCCATCTTCCGGGTCCCCCCGGATCCCGGCATGGAGTGGTGGATCCGGCAACTGTCCGATCTGCGCCGCCAGGGACGCCTTCCGGACCGGCCCTTCGTCACCGGCTGCTGGCGCAACCCCCGGATGGATGCCATGATGACCGGTCTTCCAGGCTTGTCCTTCAACCAGCTGGACCTCCGGGGGGAACTGCTGCCGGCCCTGTGGGGGGAGGATCGGGATGCCCTCCGGGGGGTCCTGGGACTCATGCTGCGGGAGAGTGGATACGATTCCGAGGAGGCCGGCGAGTGGTTCGTGCTGACCTGTCCGCCCCCCGGGGGGGAGCCGGACCCCGAGGATTCCCCGGGGTCCGTTGTCCCGCGGTTCGACGGGTGCGTCGAGGTGATGGTGGGGGACCCCAGGGGGTCGGGACTGGCGCTGCTGGTCTTCCACCGGGATCGGTGCGGACCCTTCGTGGACCCGCACCTGGACCTCCGGCAAGGGGTGCGGCAAGAGCGACCCCCGAGGATTCCCCTGGAACCATAGGGGTTGTCCGGGATCGGGGGTCAGGGCAAGGGCTTCATGGGAAGCATCCACGTCACCTCGATCCGGTCCGGGTGATCCGAGGTCCAGCCGGTGTAACGGTAGAGGAGCGGAAACGACGGTTCCCGCCCCAAGGCCCGGGCCTGGGCCACCAGGGCGGGCCAGTCCTCCTCGAGGTGGACGGAGGCATTCCCTCCGGGACCCTCGATCACCTCCGCCCCTTCGAAGGGGATTCCCTGGAGGGGCCCAGGCAGGGCGGTTCCCGGGGGAACGGGGATGCCGATCCAGGCCTTCCGGGCGTCCTGCCAGGTCCGGGGGTCCTTCTTCCGCGTCGGCATCGAGATCACGACCGGACTGGCGCAGGACAGGATCCGATGCTGCCGGAGCAGGGTCGCCACCTTCTCGGCGACCACCACCTCGTCGTCCTCGTCGCGGAAGGAATCCTTCCAGGGGAGGGCCGCCAGCAGGAAGGGCGCCACGGTGGTCTTCCCTCCTTCCTTCACCGGGGAACCGAGGTGGGACGTCCGGACCCGGGTCAAGGCGAAGGTCCGGGCGTCGAGATCGTAGTCCCGATGGGAGGGCGGTTGGGTCCAGCCGGGCTGGTCGGGGAGATCCAGCCTCGGGCCCCGCTCGACGATCGGCAACGGGGTCCCGGGGCCGGCGTCGGGAGCCGGAGTCGGATCCGGGGCAGTTCCCGCACCGGTCCCCGGGTTCCCGACGGGGACGTCGCCCGGCGGTCCGCCAGCGATCTCCTCCCGGGAAGAATCCGGGGACAGGAAGAGGATCCCCCCCAGGAGGGCCATCAGGGTCAAACCTCCGGCCAGAATCAGGACTGGGATCCGCTTGGACCATGTCGGGGTCATCCGAACCTCCGTTCCGGGAGATGCCTGCCCAGGGTTGGTCGTCGGCACTCCTGGGCCAGGCGATCGACCGCCTGCATCAGGGGATTCCGGGCTCCCCTCCAGCCGACCCAGTCCTCCCCGGCCCGGGACAGGAAGCCCGCCTGCTCCAAGCGGTCGATCTCGTCCAGCAGGCTTTGGGGCACCGCCCCGAACCGGTCCCGGAGGGCCTCCAGCCGGAAGCGACCGTGGGCCGCCAGGGAGCAGGCGGCGTCGATGAAGACGGACAGTTCCTCGGAGAGGGAGTGGAAGACGTAGTTCGGGGTGTCGGGGTCCCGGGTCCCGTGCTGGCACTGGTAGGCCAGGTGACCCACCATCCGGGAGTGGGCCATCGGCCCCAGGCCAAGGGTCGAGATCAGATCCCGGTCCAGGCAGGAGTAGAAATCCAGCCACTGGTTCCAGGGACGGGACATCTTCCGGTGCACGAGCAGGCAGACCCCGGGCCTCAGGTGGCTGCGGTAGGCCGGGAAGGTCCGGTCGATGCGGAGAAGGGTCCTTCGGACGTAGGCCACATAGGCGTTTTCGACCGCCCGACGGTGATTCCGATCCGCGTAGATTCGGGAGATCCGCGAATCATGCCCCAACTGCACGGTGACGGTGTCGGGTTCCCGGGCCAGCAGGACCTGGAGGCCCCGGTGGAAGGACTCGGGAGTCTCCCGGCCCAGGCCGAAGATCAGGTCCACGTTGACCTCCCCGAAGCCCCCCTGAATCGCCCGGTCCAGGGCCCGGAGGGAGACCTCCGGGGACGCTCCGATGCGGCCCATGGACCGCAGGATGTCCGGGGACAGGGTCTGGATCCCCAGGGAAATGCGGTTGATGCCGGCGTCGCGGGCGATGAGGAGGTTCGAGGACCGGGTCCGTTCCGGGGCGAACTCGATGCAGCGCACGGTGTCGGGTTCCGTCCGGAAGTGCCGGTTGATGGTCTCCAGGAGCCCGGACAGGAAGGGGTCCGGCAGAAGGTTCGGCGTCCCTCCGCCGATGTAGAGCCTCCGGAAAAGGACGTCCCGGAACAGCGGCGCAAGGGTCTCGGCCTCCGCCTGGATCTCCGCCAGGTATTGCGGATAGTCGGCGGTGGACTTCGGGGGAGCGCTGCTGCAGTCGCAGAACCGGCACTTGCTCCGGCAGTAGGGGACGTGGACATGGAGCCCGATCCCGTTTCCGTACCGAGGCGGACGGGCCAGGAATGCCCGCCATTCCCGAACCAGTTCCCCCAGGGAGCAGGGGGAGGGAGGCAGGGTCAGGGCCGAGGGATTCGGATACGGATCCGTGTAGTACCCCAGGATGGCCCTGCGGCTCGGGATGGACCCGTGACCCATTCCGGCCCGTCCTGCGTCCTTGAAGCCGCCCGCTCCGGAGCCCCCCTCGGAGTTCGGGCCGTCAGGACCTGCTTGTCGCGGAACCACGCCGTTCCCCTCGTTCTTCCCCCCTTCCCCCTCGGTCTTCCATCGGCGAAGGGAGCATAGCAGATTCTAGTGTCAATTGCCACGAGGAAGGGACCACCCGATTGCCACGAATTAGGGACCACCCCCGCGGTCCCTTGTCCGCCGTGCCCCGGAGGGGGAGGTGGACGGGCGTAGCCCGGACACCGGACCCGTAGG
>JAGOKF010000088.1 GCA_017994695.1 Myxococcota bacterium
GTCGAGTGGGCCCGCAACGTGTCGCTGGCACAGGCCAACCTGCACCACAACAGCAGCGACGCCCTCTCGGTCACCGGCAGCACGTCGATCATCTCCGTCTCCCGCAGCACCTTCGCCCACAACGGCGGAAGCGGCCTGTACCTCGCGACGGGAACCGCCACCGCCATCGAGGACAGCACCTTCTCGAACAACACCCAGCACGGCCTCTACCTCCAGGGGGCGACGGCGCCGATCGACTACTGCAACGTCCAGTACAACGGCGTCGGGGTCCGGGCGGAGGGAGGCGCGGCCGGCAGCCTGAGGCACAGCAACGTCAAGTACAACGACGACGAAGGGATCCTGCTGGTGTCCGGTGGGACCGCCAACCCGACGCTGGCCGTCAACGACTGCAACGTCTTCGGCAATGCCGTCCGCCGGGCTGGGATCGTCGCCACCAGTCCCCTGTCGGTGACCACCACCGCCGGTGACTACGGCACCTTCACCTCCGCCCCCTGGAGCACCCCCCAGGGGGAAACGGTGCTGGCCGTGCGGCTGCAATACTCCGAAAACGACTCCTCCTCGAACTACGTTTCCGGGCACCTGAAACAGGACGACGGCAACGGGGTCACGATCTTTTCGGCCGCATCGGCGGCGGGTCCCCTGGTGACGTGGATCGAGACCTCCGGGGCCACCCGGCTGGTGGTCCAGGTCGCGGACTACCAGTCGTCCTCCTACCACGGCAGCATGTCGGTCAGCGGCCTCTACTACCGCGCGGCCAATGAACCCACCGTGGTCCGGAGCACCGAGCTGACCGCCATCACGGCCACCGGCACCGTGAACTGCCGCAGCAATTACTGGGGCGCCTTCCCGGACCCCACCCCGCGCTTCAGCCTGGTCCGCAGCGACGCCATCGACTTCCAGGGATTCGTGGGCAGCGCGATCCCCGGCCTCGGCCCCCGGTGAACCTCCACCGCCGCGACCTTGGGAGCCCCGGAGGCCCGGTGCTACACTGCCTCCCATGACGCGAACCTCCCGATTCGCGGGCTTTTTCCTGGTGGCCGTGCTGGCTTCCCCGGCGGCGGCCGAGGCGCCCCGGACGGACCCCGGGAAGGCCGCCGATCCCGTCATCGCGTGGACCGTCGAGGGATTCGCCTCGGGCGTCGGGGGCATGATCCACCGGGACGCGGCCTTCGGCTTCGACCTGGGCATCGGGGCACAGGTCGCGGCCTTTCGGGGCCTGCTGGCGGCCCCGGTGCGCTTCGACCGCAAGGGCCTGCGGCGGGCCGACTGGGACGAGCGGACCGACTTCGGGCGCATCGTGTCCGAACTGGCCTGGCAGGGCCCCGGGGACCCGTGGTGGCTGCGACTGGCCCCGGTGGAGGGCCTCACGCTGGGCACCGGGAACCTCGTTTCGGACTTCGTGTCCACAATCGACCCGGACCACTGGCGCACGGGGTTTGTCGGCGCCCTGGATTTCCGCCCCGTGGCCGCCCAGGTCTTCCTGGATTCCTTCCTGGACCCCCAGGTGCTGGGCGGACGCGTTGCCATCCGGCCCTTCTATTGGGTGGACGACCAGGGGATCTTCGGACGCCTGGAGGTCGGCATGGCACTGGCCGGCGACCTCCGGATGCCCTGGGACCCCCGTCCGGGACCGCCGGACGCGACAGGCATTCCCGCCTCCGGCCGCGAGGGCCTGCTGGCCGGTTCGATCGACCTCCGGTGGACCCTCTGGCGGTCCCGGACCGTGGAAGTGACTCCCCACGGGGCCTGGACCCGTCTGGGGGTCTCGGACGCCGCCCACGCGGGCCTGACCCTGGCCCTGGCGCCCCACCAGAACGTGCGCCTCCGCCTGGGCGGCGAGTGGCGCTGGCTGGGTCCCCGGGCGGTGCTGCCGTGGTTCGACGGGCTCTACATGGCCGACCGCCACGTCTTCCTCGACCAGCCCAAGGGCCGGGCCCGGGACCTGGCCTCCGACGGCCGCCACGGTTCCGCGGTCCACTTCGGCCTCGAATGGCGTCCCTGGCTGGACCTGGGCGGGGAGTTCCACCACGACCCCCGATGGGACTTCGCCACCGTCTCGGCCTCCCTGGCCGTCCAGTGGCCCGACCACCTCCGGATCGCGGCCACGCTGCGGGCCCGGGGCCTCGGCCATCCCCGCCGGGGCCCCGACCGCCTGCTCGCCGCCGTCTCGGCCGACGCCACCCTCTGGAAGTCCATCGCCCTCTTCGGGGTCTATGCCCGAGACCTGGCCGGATGCACCGCCCCCGACGGCTCCGGCTCCCTGTGCCCCTCGGATTCCTTCCTGCTGGGCCTCCGACTGGCCCTCTGTCACGAGGCACCCGCGACGAAGCCACGAGAAGACCTGAAATCGACCCAGACAGGTCAAGACCGCCGCTAGACCCCTCGCGGCGATTCTCCGTGTGGACGACAAGCCCGGGCTGACCTGTAACGGATCTACCCGGTTTGGACCACCGACGCGGCCGGCATCATCGCCAACACGACCGACATCGAGTTTCTGTCGGAGAAGTCCGGAACCTCGGGCGGTGACGTGTACGAGCGCCTGGCGGCGTTCTGCGACCGGGCGATGTCGAAGGCCGTCCTGGGCCAGACCCTGACCAGCGACACGACCGGGGCGACGGGCACCTACGCCGCCGGTCAGGTCCACGACTCGGTGCGGCGGGACCTCATCGAGGCCGATGCGGCCGCCGTCGCCCGGACGCTCCAGCGGGACCTGATCCGCCCCATCGTGGGCTTCAACCTGGGCTGGGACCGGACCCGGAGGCTCCCCTACATCCAGTTCGACACGGCGGCACCAGAGGACCTGCGGGCCACGGCGGAAACCTACGGGATCCTGGTCGAGAAGGTCGGCCTCCCCATCGGGGCATCCCACGTGTACGAGCGCTTTGGCATCCCGGCGCCCCAGGCCGGGGAGAGCCTGGTCGGCAGCAAGAGCGAACCGCTGCCCATGAAGCGGGATGCCAGGGGAGCGATGGCCCTGTCCGGGCGGGTGGACCCGATCCAGGCCAGGGTCGATGGGCTCGCCGATGCGGCCATCGAGGAGGGGGCCCAGGCCATCGAGGCGGGGATGGTG
This sequence comes from Myxococcota bacterium, assembly GCA_017994695.1. GTDB lineage: Bacteria > Myxococcota_A > UBA9042 > DTJE01 > DTJE01 > JAGOKF01. Next base: position 3,071 of record JAGOKF010000088.1, read on the forward strand.
GCCCCGCTGGTGCGCCTGGTCGAGGAGGCCACGGACTACGACGACCTCCGGGACCGCATCCTGGCGGCCTACCAGGACCTGGACCCGTTGTCCCTCCAGGACGTGCTGGCCCGGGCGATCTTCATGGCCGAGATGGGGGGGAGGGCCCATGCCCGCTGACGCCACCCTCCAGACCTGGAAACCGCTGCCCTTCGACGAGGCGGTGAAGTTCTGGAGGAGCAAGCGTCGGGTCTCATCGTCCGAGTTCGAGAGGATGACGGCTCAGGCGAAGGCACGAGCGTTCGCGGTGGCCGGAGTCGCAAAGTCATCTTTCGTCTCCGACATCTACCAGGCCCTGGACCGAGCGATCAGCACCGGTACGGCATTCGGAGACTTCCGGAGGGACATTCGGCACATCATCGCTGCCAAGGGGTGGACCGGGAAGCGGGGATTCCGGGTCCAGACGATCTTCCGCACGAACGTCCAGACCGCCTACAACGTGGGCAAGTACCAGCAGTTCATGGAGGCGAAAGACGATCTGCCCTACTGGCAGTACGACGCCGTGGGGGATTCGCGGACTCGGCCATCCCACGCGGCTCTGGATGGGAAGGTCTTCCGGGCGGACGACCCGATCTGGGACACCTGGTACCCGCCCAACGGCTTCAACTGCCGGTGCACGGTGAGGGCCCTGTCCAGGGCCGAGGTCAGGGCCCGGGGTCTGACCGTCGAAACAGGCCGAGAGTCGCTGAACAGGGGTTTCGTGGATGAGGCGGGCCGCTCCAGGCAGTATGTCCCCGATCCTGGATGGGCTACGAATCCTGGGAAGGACTGGTTCGGAGGGGTTGTCGAGCCACTGACTGCGGAGGCGGACAGATACATCGAAGCCGAAGACCAACCGACAGCCAAGGCATTGGGCCTTCCGCCCCTTGCGGACGCCTCTTTGGCGTCTCTTCCGCCTTGGCCGAGCGAATCGCTCATCCATGGGGTCGAGGAGGCTCGGGCAGCGTTCGCGGAGGTACAGGGTTGGGTGACCGACGCCATGGCCCGTCCCGCCCTCATTCCTCCGTCTCTTCTACCCTATGCCCTACGAAAAGGCCCGAGTCACTACTCCGTGATCCGCCTGTTGCCGCTCATACTCCGGGCTCCGACGGAAATCTGGCATGTCCGGATGAAGCATTCTGGGGGCCTGAAACCCGATGTGATACGGGAACGCTACATCAAGATCTGGAGGTCCGACGAAAAGGCAAAGGCGGTCCTCCTGATCGTGGAAATGACGGCAGGAATCTTGGTCACTTACAACATCTACCGATGCGATCTCAAGACCATGGAGAGGAATCGTCGTGGGATTCGAATCTATCCAATGAGGTATCTCCCTGCAAGGCGGGCTCTGCGAGGAGCCGCCTCGCAGAGGACACGAGCCGTCGGGTATCCGGCGGTCCGGTGGGCAGGCACGTGCCCCTTGCGAGGGGAATGATAGCAGGAGGAACCGAGTGAAGCAATCCACGACGTCGCAAGTTGACGCACCGGCCCGGCGGATCGCGTGCGAGAACGGGGCATCGGCCCCGGAGTGGATCCTGCTGGTGCCGATGGGCCAGGTGCGGTCCTCGAAGGGGGACTTCCTGGTGGACGAGGCGGCGATGGGGGAGACGATCGCCGCGTTTCGGGCCATGGAACGGGACCTGGTGCTGGACTACGAGCACCAGACGCTGACGGGGCAGGAGGCGCCGGCGGCGGGATGGATCCGGGACCTGGAGGCACGGGCGGATGGCCTGTGGGCCCGGGTCGAGTGGACGGAGCGAGGCGCCGGGTACGTGGAGCGGCGGGAGTACCGCTACCTGAGCCCGGTGGTGATGGTCCGGGGCAGGGACCGGCGGATGGTGGCCATCCATTCCGTCGGGCTGACCAACGACCCGGCCATCGTGGGCATGAGGGCCATCGTGAACAAGCGCACGGAGGAGGAAGGCATGGACCCGAAGCGGATCGCGGAGGTCCTGGGCCTGGCGCCGGAGGCCGGCGAGGAGGAAATCCTGGCGGCGGTCGGGCGCATGAAGGCCCAGGTGGAGTCCGTGGGCCAGGCGCTGGCCCTGAAGGACGGGCAGGATGCGGCGAGCGTCCTGCAGGCCCTGGTGGAGTTCCGCCGGGGCGTGACCGAGGCCCTCGGGATCGGGGCGGATGCCCCGGCGGCGGAGGTCCGGGGGACGGTCCTGGCCCTCAAGAACCCGTCCGGGGTGGTGAGCCTCGCGGAGTTCCAGGCCCTCAAGGAGCGCCTGGGCCGACGGGAGGCCGAGGACCTGGTGGAGATGGCGCTGAAGGCCGGGAAGGTCACGCCCGCGAACCGGGACTGGGCGATGACCTACGCCTTGAAGGACCGGGCGGGGTTCGAGGCCTTCCTGCAGAAGGCGCCGGTGGTGGTGCCCCAGGGCATGGCTGCGGGGGCCGGACGGGCGGGGGCCCAGGAGGGAACCCTGGAGGAGGCCGAGATGCTGGTGTGCCGGCAACTGGGCCTGACGCCCGACCAGTGGAAGAAGCACAACACCGAGGAGGCGTGACATGGCGCTGACGGCGGAGCGGAACACGCGGTGGAAGGCCGGAGAACTGCTGGTGTTTCCGGTGGCGGCCCAGACCCGCATCTTCCAGGGCGGCCTGGTGGTGCTCGACGGGGGCTACGCGAAGCCGGGCCACGAGGGCACCGGCCTGGTGGCGGCGGGGATGGCCTCGGAGACGGTGGACAACCGGGACGGCAGCGCCGGGGCGGCCCTGGTGACGGTCCGGCCCGGCGTCCACGCCTGGCGGAACTCTTCCGGCGCCGACGCCATCGGCCAGGCGGACGTGGGGAAGGTCTGCTACGTGGTGGACGACGAGACGGTCGCGAAGACCGACGGGACGGGGACGCGATCGGCGGCGGGGACGGTGCTGGCGGTGGACGCCCAGGGCGTCTGGGTCCGGACGGGCATCTGAAGGAGGGGTCGATGATCATCAACGCGACGAACCTGCAGGCGGCCAGCAAGGGTTTCCGGGCGCTGTACCGGGAGGAAATGGCCAAGGCATCCAGCGTCCACCAGACCCTGGCGATGGTGATCGAGTCCTCGAGCCCCGAGGAGAACTACGCCTTCCTGAAGGCGCTGCCGCGGATGCGGGAGTGGCTGGGGGACCGGGTGGTGCACGGGCTCGAGGCGGCCGGGTTCACGATCCGCAAGAAGGACTGGGAGGCCACGATCGCGGTGGACCGGGACGAGATCCTGTTCGACAAGCTGAACCTGGTCCGCCCGCGGATCCAGGAACTGGCCCGGGCGGCGCAGGCCCACTACATGGACCTGCTGGTGGACCTGCTGGCCGAGGGGTTCGCGAGGGAGTGCTACGACGGGCAGTACTTCTTCGACGAGGACCACCCGGTGGGCGGGGCGAGCGTGAGCAACAAGGGGGTGGCGCCGCTGTCGGGGGACGCCTACGAGGCGGCCTACGCGGCGATGCAGGCGGTGAAGGACGACGCCGGGAAGCCGCTGGGGGTGCGGCCGACGCACCTGGTGGTGCCGCCGCAGTTGCGGGGCATGGGCAAGCGCATTCTCGAGGCGGACCTGCTGGAGGGCGAGACGAACGTGAACAAGGGCTCGGCGGAGCTGCTGGTGCTGCCGGAACTGGCGGGGCACCCGAAGAAGTGGTTCCTGCTGGACCTGTCCCGGCCGCTGAAGCCCTTCATCCTCCAGGTGGTGAAGCAGCCGGACTTCGTGGCGCTGGACCGGCCGGACGACGAGGGGGCCTTCCGGCGCCGGGAGTTCCTCTACGGCGTGGACTGCATCGACAACGCGGGCTACGGCCTGTGGCAGCTGGCCTGGGGGAGCACCGGCGAGGGCTCCGGGACGTGATGCCCGAGGGGGAGGGCGCCAGCGGGCCCGGCAAGGCGGGGAATGGCCGGGCCCGCTGTCCCTCCCCAGCCGAGTTTCTTCGAACGGTTTTGAACGGGTTTTGAACGGTTTTGAACGGGGTTCCGGATGACGATCGAGATCCGCTGCCGACGACCGGGCTTCCGAAGGGCCGGCATCGCCCACCCGGCGGTGGCCCGCTACCCCGAGGGACGCTTCAGCGCGGAGCAGATGGCGGCGCTGCGGGCCGAGCCGCTGATCGAGGTGCGGGAGATCCCGGACCCGGAGCCGGGTCCGGGGTCCGATCCGGCGGTCACGGAGCGTCCCGCCCGGCGGAAGCGGTGACGGAGGGCCCATGCCCTACTGCACCCGAGCCGACCTCGAGGCCCGCCTGGGGCCGAACCTCCTCCGGGAACTGACCGACCTGGAAGCCACGGGCGTGGCGAACGATGCCCGGATCCAGCAGGCCATCGCCGACGCCAGTGCCCAGGTGGACGCCTACGCGGCGATGCGCTACCCCGTGCCGTTCTCGCCCGTGCCGGAGGTCGTGAAGCGCATGACCATCGACCTGGCGGTGTACCGGCTCTTCGAGGCCCGGGGCTTCGACGCCCAGGCCGACGGGGCGGTGGTGGAGGCCCACCGCGCGGCCATCCGGTTCCTGGAGCACCTGGCGGCGGGCCGGGTCTCCATCGGGGCTGCCCAGCCGCCCAAGGACCAGGGAGCGTCCCTGCATGCCGCCGAGCGGCGATTCACGCGGGACCGCATGGAGGACTTCTGATGGCCGGCCTGTCCATCGAGGTCCGGGTCCAGGGGCTGGAGCAGGTCCGGGCCAGGCTGGAACGCCTGGCGGAAGTGGATCGGCGAGGGCTGGCGCGGGCGATCGGCGAAGCGATCGTCCACGAGACCCTCGATGCCTTCAAGCGCCAGGAAAGCCCCTGGGGGGAGCGGTGGAAGCCGTCGCAGCGGGCCCAGGGACTGGTCCGCGGCAAGAAGCCCGGCCTGACGCTCGTGGACACCGCGCGGCTTCGGAATTCGATCCATGCGCGGACCAGCGGGGACCAGGTCGAGGTGGGGACGGACGTCGTCTATGCCCGGATCCACCAGTTGGGCGGCAAGGCGGGGCGCGGGGTCGAACTGCCGGCCCGTCCCTACCTGCCCGCCGACGAGCAGGGCCTCGCTCCACGGACCCAGGACCTGGTCGAGCGGATCGTCCGGGAGCACCTGGAGGAGCGCCTGAAGTGATCTCGGCCTGCCGACAGCACCTGGAGCGCGTCCTGCGGGAGGCCCAGATTCCCCAGGTGTTCCACGATGCCGAAAAACTCAGCCAGCACCAGGTGCTGCCCTTCGCGGTGGTGCTCGCCGGCCGGGAGGACTGGAAGCGCGACGGGTCTCGCGTGGCGACGGCCGATTCGGCCCGACGAAAGGCGCGCACCTACCGTCGCAGGGCGTACCGGAGGGAGGTCGCGTTCACGGTGATCCTGGTCTCCCAGGAGGAGACCCGGGCCGAGGGTGCGCTCCTGGCGGTCCTTCGGGAGGCCGGAGCGGGCTTCCTGGACGAGGCCGGCAACTGGCACCGTGCCCGCGTGGATGCCGTGCGGTGGCAGGACGATCCATCGCTGGTGCGACAGAGGGCCGTGGTCGAGATCGAGGTGACGTTCCAGGGTGGGCTGTACCGGGACGAAGAGGTCCCCCTGATCCAGGACGTGCGACCGGAGGCGGAGGGAGCCTGATGGCCCGACGAAAGGAGAACGGGGCGCTGACCCAGGGAAACGACGAGCCCCTGCAGGACCTGGCGGTCCTGTTCGAGCGCTACCGGGTGCCGCACTGGAGCCGTGCCGGCCTGGTGCAGCAGCAAGGCTGGGCCGCCGGCAAGCGCCTGGCGGAACGGGAGTTCCTGGCCGCGCTGGAATCCTGGCGACGCGGCCCGATGGGGAGGTGAGCGATGGCGAGACCGGTTCTGCCCGATGCCTACGTGACGGTACTCGACGGTGCCCTGGGCCTGACGAGCGATTTCCCAAGCGGGGTGTTCGCCCAGGTCGGGCGGTCGAGTCAGGGTCCCTACGCGACGCCCCGGACGCTGACCGAGGCCGACCAGGTCACCGGCACGTTCGGGGACGGGGACCTCCCGATGGCGCTCCGCCTGGCGCTGGTCTCCGGCGCCCGCATGGTGCTCGGCGTGCGGACCCGGACGTCCCAGCCCGGATCGCTGGGGAGCGTCCAGCGGGCTGGGCTGGCCCAGGGGCTGATCTCCCCCATGGTCAAGCAGGGAACCGGCAGCGGCAGCGCCAGCCTGTCTGGCAGCCCTCTGGAAGGGGTCCAGGGCCTGCTCGAGATGCAGATCGTGGACGGCGGCGAGGTCGGGACCGCGACGTTCCGGTGGCGATTCGCCGGCGGAGCCTGGAGCCAGCCGATCGCCACGGCCGGGAGCGTCCTGCTCGCCTCCCTGGGCGTCACGGTGGCCTGGCAGTCCGGCGCGGAGCAGCCCTCCTTCGTGGCGGACGACCTGTTCGCGTGCCACCTGCTGCGCCAGGGCCTCGGCAGCATGGCCGCCTCCGGTGACCCCGCGCTCGACGGCCGCATCGGGGTGCAGATCACCGGGTCCGGGGCACTGAACCAGGCGAAGTTCCGGTATCGGCTGGACGACCAGGCCACCTGGTCCCCGGAGCAGACCGTCCAGGCGACCGTCCAGGTTCCGGGCACCGGGGTGACGCTCCAGTTCACCGAAGGGGACCCGGCGGCGTACTCGTTCCTGGCCGGGGAGCGATACGACGTGCCGATGGCCGGCCCTGCAGCGACCGTCGAGGACCTCATGGAGGCCATCGACTCGCTGCTCGCGGTGAACTATCCCGTGGAGTTCCTCCACGTGGTGGGCCCGACGGGTCCCTCGGTCTGGGCGGCGCTCCAGGCCAAGGCCGAGGAGTTCGAGTCGCAGTACCGCTACCTGCACGTGCTGGCCGAGGCCCGGGGCCCGACCGAGACGGAATCGGCGGACGAGTGGGTCGCGGCCCTGCTCCAGCAGGCCGAATCCTTCGCCGGAACCCGTGTCTCGGTCTGCGCGGGGCGGGCGTACATCGAGTACATGGGCCACCGGGGCGACATCAACGCGGCCGCCCTCTACGCGGCCCGCCTGTCCCGCATCGGCGTGCAGCAGTCGCCGGGGCGCATCGTGGACGGCCCGCTCCCGCTGGCCATCGAGGTGGCGCCGGTGGACTCCGAGGGCCGGTCGATGCTCAACGACGGCCACATCGCCCTGCTCGACGCGACGGGGAAGTTCGTGACCGTGCGGCGCTACGTCGGCCAGGCCGGGGTCTTCGTCACGAACGGCCGGATGAAGGTCAACGAGACGTCCGACTTCCGCTGGGTCGAGTGGCGGCGGGTCATGGACAAGGCCTGCCGCGAAGTCCGGCTGGCGGCCCTGCGGAGCGTCCACAAGGAGGCGACGCCCGAGGGGCTCCGGGCCCTCCAGGCCGACTGCCAGCAGCCCCTGGACATCATGCGCGGGGCCGGCGAGGTGTACGACGCCCGGGCCAGCATCCCCGACGGCCAGGACTTCCTGGCGACCTCGACCGTGAAGGTCAAGATCCGGATCCAGCCCGTGCCGACGATGCGCTGGATCGAGGTGGAGATGGGCTTCGAGAACCCCTTCCGGGGGGGAGGTGAGGCGTGATCAACGGCCGCAACTACGACTGGGAGTCGGTGACCATCACGCTGCCCCAGGGCACCCTCGTCGGCGTGAAGAAGATCGACTACTCCGACGAGAAGGAGTTCAAGCCGGTGTACGGCAAGGGCGCCACCCCGGTCTCCTTCGGCAGCGGCAACTACAAGGGCGAGGGCAAACTGACGCTGCTGCGGGAGGAGTTCGAGCGCCTGGTGACCTACTGCCGGAACCAGGGGCTGAAGGAGTTCTACGGGCTGCCGCCGTTCCAGGTCACGGTGTCCTACGCCAACGAGACCCGGCCGCTGGTGACCGACGTGCTCCAGGCCTGCAAGTTCACGAAGACCGGCTCGGGCGCCGAACAGGGAAAGGAGGACGTCGAGGTGGAACTCGACTTCCTGATCCTGGGCGGCATCGCCTGGAACGGCCTGCCCGCCGCCATCTGAAGGAGGTTCTTCCATGGACTGCGACCTCGACGCCCTGAAGGCCCAGCACGGCGAGATCTACGAACTCGCCGTGGACCTCGGGGAGGACGGCGGCCTCGTCACCGCCATCGTCCGCCGGCCCGGCCGGGCCCAGTTCGCCCGGTTCTCGAAGGATGGGATGTCGGACCCGATGCGGGCCATGCACAACCTGTTCTTCGACTGCCTCGTGCATCCCGCGGCCTCCGAAATGCAGCGGCTCTTCGAACGGTACCCGGGGCTCCTGATGGCGTTCGCGAACCGCCTGCTCGGCATGGCCAAGGCGAACCTGGAGGTGCTGGAAAAAAAGCTGTGAGCACCTGGACGCGCTCAAGCAGGACGCCCTGGCCCAGGCGACCCTGCTCATCGCGGACAGGTGCGGGATCCCGGTCGCCCAGGTCGAGGCGATGGACGACGAGGCGTTCGCGGAGATGCTGTCTCGGGCCCGGTGGCTGGAGGAACGGAGGATCGATGCCGCACGAGCCGCGATCCTGCTTGCCGTGGCCGCCATCTTCCGGAAGTGATCAGCGCTTGGGCGGGCGGAAGAGACTGTTCACGAAGTCCTGGAGCGTTCGAAGACCGATCCATGAGACCACCACCGCGGTCAGGATTGCTGTGATGGTTCCGGGCCACTCTGAAGGATCGGACGGGCGTATCAGCCAAGTCACGGCGGCGATGGACACGATCCAGCAAACAGCAGTGGCAAGGCGCACCATGGAGTGATTGTACCGGTTCTCCCAAGGGGATCAAGTGGCTGGAGCCTTGGAATTCGCCATTGCCTTGAGTCTGGTGGACAGGGTCACCGGGCCTTTGCGCGGGGTGGCGTCGAGCCTGGGGAAGGTCCGTCAGGCTGCGAGCGCATTTCAACAGGGAGATTTGTTTTCCGACATTCGCCGGAACGGTCTGCTGGACCCATCCAGATGGGACGCCTGGGGCGTTCAGATGCGCGAGCATGGAATGCGGTTCATGAAGGCCGGTGCCTGGGTTTCCGCAAGTGCCATGGCGATGCGCGGGGGAATACGGGGCCTCTCGGAGCCCTTCGTGGAATTCGAGCACGCCCTCTCGGCCGTCCGCACGGTGGCCCCCGGCACGTTCGGTGACGTCCGAAAGGACCTGGAACAGGTGAAGCGCGCGGCACTTGCTTGGTCGCAGACCCACACCGACAGCGCCAGTGCCTTCACCCGAGCCTCTTACATGATGATTTCCGCCGGCCTGGACACACGCCAGGCCATCGCGGGCACCCAGACCGCCTTGGCGGTCGCAAAGGCAACGATGGGCGATGCCAGCGTGGCGGCCAGCCTTCTTGGCAGCATGTACATCAACCTGGGCGATCGGTCCGCAGATGTCGCCCGCGAAATGGCGCGCCTGGGTGACGTCGTCACCAGAACACAGCAATATTTCAAGATCGCGGACTTGGGACAACTCAACGAAGGCCTGAAGTACGCGGTCCCAGTGGCCAAGCAGTACGGGATCAGCCTGGAACAGCTGTCCATGGCCGTCGGCACGTTGAACACCGCCGGGCTGGAAGGAAGCATGGCCGGAACGGCCTTCAGCGCCGCGATGCGGCAGATGATCCAGGCGTCGGAAGAACTGGGTTTCGGCCTTTCGCGAGGTGCTGACGGAGGCCTGGATTTCCTGAGAACCATCGAAAACATCCGGGCGAAGTACGGCGACTTCGCCACGATGACCGATGAGACTCGCAAACGGTTTCAGAAGGCGTTTGGCGACGAGGGCCTCCGGGCGATTTCGATTTTCATGGGAGCGTCCACGGACATGAGGCGCGCCTTCCGGGAGATCGTGGCAGCGACGGGTGCCACGGCCAGGGCCCAGAAGATCATGGAAGAGGACGGTCTCGGCGCCTGGCAGAAATTCCAGCGCTCGTTGGAGGCCGTCAAGATCGCCCTGGGCGAGTCGCTGGCTCCGACACTGACAGACCTGGCGGCCGGACTGCGAGCGGCCGCGATTGGATTGAAAGGTTTCGTGGAGGCGCATCCGATGGCCGTGGCATGGTTCGGGAAGGCTGCCATTGGGATCGCGGCTTTTCTGACCGTCCTGGGGCCGCCTGCGTTGGCCCTGGGGCTGCTGGCGACGGGTATCGGTTCGCTTCTGTCCGTTCTTTCTCGACTCGGAGCGGTCGCTGTTCGTCTGGGACCGGTTTTGGCGCGGTACGGCCTCGTCGCCGCTCGGGCCATTCTGGAACTGGGGAGGGGCGTCGTTTTCTTGGGGAGGATGCTCGGCACGGTTCTCTGGTCGGCTCTGTTGAGAGTCCTCCCTCTGGTCTGGGCGTTCACAGTGGCCCTTCTGGCCAACCCCATCACCTGGATCGTGCTGGGGGTCGTGGCGCTGATCGGGGCGATCGTCGCGCTCATCGTGTACTGGGACAAGGTCAGCGCCGCGATCCGGACGGCCGCTGGCTGGCTGGTTCAGGCATTCGCCGCAGCATGGAAGTGGATCAAAGAGGGGTTCGCCGGAGCAATCGCCTGGCTGCAGGAGCACGCGCTCCGGATCGGCATCATCCTTCTTGGCCCCATGGCGTGGGTGGTGGCAGGCATCCAGTACCTGTGGAGCGGCGCCATCAACGCCCTTGTCGAGAAGGTCACCGGTTTCGGGAGGAAGTTCTGGGAGGCCGGCAAGGCCCTGTTCGGAGCGATGTGGGAGGGCATGAAGTCCATCGCCGGCAGCGTGGTCGGGTGGTTCGAGGAGACGCTCGGGAGCATCCGGGCCTTCCTGCCATTCAGCGACGCGAAGGAGGGCCCCCTCTCGGACCTGACCCGGTCCGGACGGGCCCTGGTGCAGACCTGGGCGGGTGGCATGACGGACGCGATGCCGGTGCTGGCCGGGGCGGCGGAGCGGATGGCGGGCCAGGTGAGGGGCGCCCTCGATGGGGTGATGGGCTTCGAGACGCCGAGCATCCAGGTCGAGGCCCTCTCCGCCGGCCGGCAGGGCACCGGAAGCCAGCCGAGCCGCGGGGTCACGATCCAGCACCTGATCGTGCAGGTCCAGGCGCGGGACTTCCGGGAGCAGGACCAGTTCGTGGGACTTCTGACGAGCCTGGCGGACCAGTATGGATGACACCACCCTTCGCATCACCGAGGACATCGGCCAAGTGAAACTGGGCGATACGATCCTCCCGGGGATCTACCAGGCCCTGGAGGTGACCCGGGAGGTGCGCTTCGCCGAGCAGTCGGTCCCAGGGGCCTCGGGCGCCAGCAGGCAGCCTCTTGGTTACGAGGACGCAAGGATCACCCTCGACCTGGTCCTTGCCCCGATGGGCAACGGGACGTCCCCCCGGCAGCAGTTGCAGGTCCTCGCGGCACTACACCAGGCTCAGGACGGAAAGGGCAGGCCGAGGGTCCACACCATCGCCCATCCCTTGCTGGCCGCCTGGGGGATCCGCCAGGTCGTCTTCACCTCGCTGAGGGCCCACGACGACTCCTACAACGACCTGATCGCCTGCACGCTGGAACTGAAGGAGCACGTGCCCCGGACGACGAAGAAGGAGGCCCGGCGGCGTTCGCCGGCAGCGGCCGTTCCCGGCGGCACGGCCGTGCCGGACGGTGCGATCCTCTTTGCGCCCGACGACGTCTTCCTGGCCCGCCCCTACTCCGTTCAGACCGCGGATTCCTGGGACTTCCTGACCTACGGCACCGGGACCCCGAAGCCGGCCCAGACCCCCGCGGTGGACGATGACCCGGGAGGCACCTGATGTACGGGACCCCCGATGCACTGGTCCGACTCGGAGACCAGGAACTCCGACCCGCGCGGCTGGTCCTGGAGACCGGCCGCCGAACGGCCATCGGCCGCCTCGAGGTGGAGTTCGACCGGGGACCAGGGCATGTGTCGCTGGGGGACCCGTTGACGCTCGAACTGGGCTGGCTGGACGGAGGACGACGCCGGGTGTTCTCGGGCCGAGTGCGGGAGATCGGGCCGGGGCGGACGATTCGGATCGTCGCCCTCGACCGATGCCGCGACCTGATGGACACCCCGCTTCGCCAGGCATTCCGGAACTGCACCCTACAGGAGGTCGCCGCATGGTGCCTGGAGAGGGCGGGTTGCGACGACTTCACACTGGGTGCTCGGCGGCTCGGACAACGTCATCACTTCCTGGTCTGCCAGGAGTCCGCGTTGGCTGCCCTGTTGCGCGCGAGGGAGACCTGGCGGTGCGACTGGGATCTCTATGCGGACTCCGAAGGGGTGGTCTGGTTCCTGCCGTGGGAGGAATCTTCGTGTCAATTGCCACGAGGAAGGGACCACCCGATTGCCACGAATTAGGGACCACCCCCGCGGTCCCTTGTCCGCCGTGCCCCGGAGGGGGAGGTGGACGGGCGTAGCCCGGACACCGGACCCGTAGGG
>JAGOKF010000089.1 GCA_017994695.1 Myxococcota bacterium
CGGAGCTGGCCCGTCTCCGGTCCCAGCGGATCCACCTGCCTCCCCGAAGAATACCCCCCATACCAGTCCCACACCCATTCCCACACGTTCCCAAGCATGTCGTACAAACCCCACCCGTTCGGTCGCTTCTGACCCACAGGATGCGGACCACATCGGGTCGATGCGTACTGCTTCTCCGGCCACCCCGAACAGTCCCACCCCCCCTCGTAACTCACCCCGCTGTTCCCCCCGTACCACGCGATCCCGTCCAGTTCCGGCGCATGATTCTTCCCCCTCAGCGTCATCCCACCGGTGTACAACGCCGTCTCCGACCCTGCACGAGCCGCATACTCCCACTCCGCTTCCGTCGGCAACCGATACCCCCGACACCCCAGTCCTCGAAATCCCACCCCCTCGCAGAAATAGTCCCCTCCCCCAGGCCTCCCCTTGCACCCTCGCATCTCGTAACACTCCTCCAACCCCTCCCGACGCGACAACGCGTTGCAGTACGCCACCGCATCCCACCACGACACCTGCTCCACAGGACATCCCTTCCCGCATGCCTGGAACTTCGACGGGTTGTTCCCCATCACCTCCTCCCACTCCCCCTGCGTCACCTCCGTCCCCTTCATCCAGAACCCCCGCGTGATCTCCACCTCGTGCACCGGACCCTCGTCCCCGTCCCTCCCTGCCTCCCCATCCGGCGAACCCATCCGAAACCGACCCGCCGGAATCCACACGTAGCCCGACGGACCCCTCTCGCACCCGGTCTTCCGTTCCAGCCAGGGCGCCAGGCGCGGGCAGTCCGGGTTGTCGGACAGCGACGTGCCGTAGGCCTCGACGAACCGGGCCGCCCAGGCCCGCTTGCTCTCCTCCGGGACCACCCGCAACTGCAACAGCCGCCAGAGTCGTTCGAAGTCCTTGCGCCGGGCCTCCTCCCGGGCGGCACGGGCCTTCTCCCGGGCCTCTTCGGCCTCCCGGTACCTTCGCCACTCCTCGGCCCGCGCAATGGCCCGTTCCTTCATCGACGGGTGCCGCTTCGCCAGGTCCCGCCAGGCCTGCTCCTTCTCCGCGGGTGTCGCGCCCCCCTCGTCCAGACGCACCGCGGCGTCCAGGGCTTCCAGGGCCTCCACGTCCACGGCCCGGAAATCCATCCCCTCCGCCAACCGCGCATCCAGGACTCTGGGCGCCTCCACCCGCGGCACCGCAGGCAGCGCCGTCACCTGAAAGTCCAGCCCCCCCGGTGCGGCACGCCCCTCCCCGCCGGGGCCATTCAGAACCCCGAACAGATCCCTCGCCTTCGCCTGCACCGACTCCCGCAGCGCCTTCAGATCCCGTCCCGCGCACCCCTCCTGGGCCAGCAGCGCCCCGCTGTGCGTGTCGTACATCTTCATCGACGCCGTCAGTTCCCCCGCGAACCGCCCCACCGTCCCCACCACGACCACATCCGCACCCACCTTCCGGCCCATCTCGACCTCGCACCGGGTCTCCGACTGGCACTGAGCCAGCGTCGTCCCAGGGGGCAACAGCGTCAGCATGTTCTCCCGGGTCATCACCAGCAGGCGCCCTTTCGACAACGCCAGCGCCGCCGCCCGAACGTCGTCCGACAGCATCCCCCGCTCGAAGTCGCTCAGCCCCGCGCTGTCGTCAAACTCCAACACCGCCACCTTCCCGCTCCCCGGCGCACCCTGCCCCGCGGCGTCCCCCTCCCACCACAGGCAACCCGCCCAGACACCCACCACCACGACAACCCGGGCAACCCCGCCGTTCCAATTCCCCCCGCGCATCGACGTCCCCCTGGAACCCTCCCGCGGATTCTACCACCCTCCCGCATCCCCTCACCCGCCTTCCCACGCACACCGCCCCCCTCCCGACCCCCGCTCGCTCCTCCAACGCCCCGAGGGGGCCGGGGGGTGCCGCGGAGGACGCTCCGCAGGCCCGCGCGTCCTTCCGGGGGCCATCGACGACCCGCGCGGGCCGAGGGCGCAGGCGCGACGCGGGGGCAGCGCCCCCGCGGCGACGCCGTGTCCGCGGCGGCTCCCCCCGGACCCCCTTCCGCAACGATCGCTTTCCGGGTAGCATTCTTTCCCGTCCCTCTCCCGGGGGCCCCATGCGTCCGCTCGTCGTGATGTTCGCCGCCGCTGCCATCTGTCTGGCTCCCTCGGCCGCCCGTTCGAACCACGCCCGGGACGCCCTGGCGGAACCCCGGCTCCCCACGACGGGCCGGCAGGCGCCGTTCTTCTCCGGCTGGGCGATGGACGGTCAGCCCTCCAACCGGGACCTCCTGCTCCGGGATCTCCGCAGCCAGGACGGCCGGGGACTCCTGCTGGTCTTCTTCGCCACCTGGTGCAAGCCCTGCCGGGCGGGCCTCGAGCGTCTGGCCCGGGAATCCGATCGGCTGGATCGCGAAGGCCTCCGGGTGGTGCTGGTCAACGTCGGCGAGGACGAGGCGACCCTCCGGCCCTTCCTGGACCGGATGAACCTCCGGTCATTCCGGCTGCTGCGGGACCCCTTCGCCCGGCAGGCCGCGATCCCCTGCGGTGCCGCCGAGCCGTTGCCCGATTCTCCCGACGGCTACACGGCCCGGATCCCCCTGGCTGTGCTGCTGGACCCCGACGGCGTGGTCCGGGGCGTCTTCCCGGAGGAGGACGACACCTTCCTGGACCGGGTGCGAAGCGCCTTGCCGCCGCCGTCGGTGAGCCAGTCCAGTCCGTGATGCCGGAGCGTCTGCGCCCGGGATGCTTGCCTGCACGGCTTCGACGGGTACCCGATCGGACTCTCCCCGGCGATGCCAGGGCGCCTGCGCTCGGGAGGCCTGGGCGGCTGCGCCGGGGCCGCCGGAACTCCCGTCCTCCTCCATTCCCAGGAACCGGTGCGCCACGGCCCGGGCATCGGCGGCACCCATGCCGCGCGCGAGGCATCCTTCGCACCCGCCCCGTGGCACCGGTTCGTCGCCCCCGCGTCAGCGCAGCGGCAGCACCTCGCCGATCCCCTGCCGGATCGGGGCCTCCAGGCGTTCCGGGGTGACCGCCATCCAGGCCTCGCGCCTGGCCAGATCCTCCCGGGACGGGTGGGCCCCCCGGGCCACGGCCCCCAGGTCGAACTCCCCCCGGACCTGCGGTCCGGGACCGCTCCCACAGGGCGCGACGCGGATCGTCATCCGCACCTCGCACCCGAACCCCAGCGGCAACCGGTCGCACCGGGACCCCGCCGCCACCCGGACCGCCACCCGGTCCGGCCCGCATGCCCCCCCGGCCTGGGAGGTCACGCCCAGGCGGGACAGGGCCCCCTGGACCGCCCCCAGCACAGCGGGCTCCATCTCCCGGGGGTCGATGCCGTCGGGGACCAGCACCGGCCGCAGGCGTTGCAGCAACGACTGCCGGGCTTCCAGCAGGGCCCGGAACAGCACCCGGTCCTCCTCGTACACCGCCGGCAGGCGTCGGGCGGGGTCCACGGCCGCGATGCGCATCGCCTGCCGAGTCATCTCCTCGAAGCGGTCCAGGGCCGCCCGGAACGGCGGCGCGAACCCCGCCGCGTCGTCGCGCTGGGCCAGGGCACGGGCCCCCTCGGCCCGGAACGGATCCGCCGCCCCCGCGTACTCCTCCAGCAGCAGCCGGGCCCCCTCGGCCCGGTCCAGGGCCGCGATCGCCCGGTAGCACCCCTTCCGGTCCGGCCCCGTCACCTGCCGGATCCGGATCCACTCCCCGTGGCCGAAGCGGATCTCCTCCGCACCGGTCGTGGTGGTCTGCTCCCAGTCGGCCCCCTCGCCGGACTCGATCACGACCTTCACCACCTTGCGCAGGGACGACTCCACCTGCTGGGCCACGGCCGCCCGGGCCGCCATCTCGGCCGCCGTCCGCCCCTCGCAGGACTCCCCGACCCCCACCAGGTTCCGGCCGTCCGACACCGGTTCGTCGGCCCAGACCTCCCGAGCCGCCGCCCCCGTTCCGTTCCCCGCGGCCGCCGCCCCGCAGCCCGCCAGCACCGCGACCCACGCCGTCCAGACCACCATCCGCGCCCGCACTCCCATTTCCTTCCCCGTGTCCGAGAAGCAACGGCGGGATCCTACACCATGTTCTTTCATGCGTTTCATGCCTCGCACCGGGTGCCCCTGGGAAATCTTGATTCATCCCTCCCGTCGGCCGCAATGCCAGCCCCTGGGTAGTTTCTCCCTGCGGGCCCGACTTGACTCGATCGAAGGCCTGCGGGAGAGTTGCCCCGACGTTCAGGGGGCAAGCGGGACGGAGCCTCCCTCTCGAACCGGGGAAACATCTCGATGCGGAACGGCCTGATCCTGCATCACAAGTCCTGCGAAGACCTGGGGGATCTCCGGGACGACCTGGTCGCATTGACGGTGACCTCCCCGCCCTATTGGAACTCGGTGGACTACGACCGGCACGCCCAGGATCCGAACCAGTGGTATCGAACGCGACAGTATCGGAGCGCCGGTGGCAGCTACGATGCCTATCTGGACTGGCTGGAGGGAATCTTCACCCGACTCCTCCCGAAGACTCGTCCCGGCGGTTTCTGCGCCATCGTGATCGGCACGGTGCTGCTGGAGGGACGTCACTACCCGGTTCCTTTCGACCTCACTAGCCGCCTGGTTCGGAAAGGCTGGCAGTTCCACCAGGACATCCTCTGGCACAAGGTCACCGGGGGCGTGAAGCGGGCGGGCACCTTCATTCAGAAACCCTATCCCGGGTATTTCTATCCCAACCAGATGACCGAATACATCCTCCTCTTCCGCAGACCGGGCCCTCCGATCTATTCCGGTCGGACCAGGGAAGAGAAACAGGCCGCCCTGGTGGAGGTGGATCGGCTCTTCACCCTGGACGTCGCCCACAACCTCTGGAACATCCCTCCGGTTCCGCCGGGCCACCTGGAGCACCCCTGTCCCTTTCCCGAGGAGATCCCGTACCGACTGATCCGCCTCTATTCCTATCCGGGCGACGTCGTGCTGGATCCCTTCGCGGGAAGCGGCCAGACCCTCAAGGTCGCCCTGGCCCTGGGCCGCCAGGCCATCGGGTACGAGACGGTCGGGAAGTACGTCGAGTACGCCCTACGCAGAGTCCAGGAACCACTGCACCTCCGTTCGATGCAGATCGTGGCCCGGTTCGAGAAGGTCCCGCTCGGAGCCCCCAGGATGAACGTCCCAAGGAGAACGCCTTCCAGGAAACAGGACGGCCAATCGAGAGATCTCGGCCAACGCAACCTGTTCGACGAGAGGCCGACATGAACAGGACCTTCCTGGAATACCTGGAGTCGCATCCCTGGCTGACCGAGAAAGGGCGTCCCTGCGTGACGAGTCCCGACATCGACGGCCTTCTGTGTGCCCTGGTCATGGGTCATGTCCTCGACTGGGAATGCGTCGGCTTCTATGACGGGAACCAGATCGCGCTCTGGAAGGAACCGCGACACATCCCATGGTCCGATGCGGTCTTTCTCGATGTGGAGATCCTGAGGCCGGACGTCCATTCCATCGGCAACCACCTCTTGGCGTTCGATGAGGACGATGCCTCCCGGCTGGCGCGATCCTTCCCTGGGCTCATGAACCCGAATCTGTGGCGCGGCATCCACTTCGTCCCGGATTTTCCCAGGAAATACCCCTTCGGGACCTTCCCACTTCTTTACTGCGTTCTTGCCTTCCGGGGACTCCTGGACCCCGAACCTCGCCATCTGGGAGCCCTGTACTACCCGGACTCCGGACTGGAGAACGCCGTGGTGTACAAGGACAACGCCCTCGACTGGCTCCGGGCCATGGGCGCCGAGGATCCTTCCAGTCCCCTGGCGCCCTTGTGCAGGATGGTCAGCGGACAGACCGTCTATGGCACCCTGAAGGCCCTCTCGGAGGTCCAGTCCCTCGTCGCCCAGGCAAAATTCGGCCGGAAGCAGAAGGCGGCCCGATTCGACCCCGAGACCGCGTCCGACCGATCGAGGGCGGCGCGACTCTGGGATCTGCTCCGCCAAAAGACGGGCTGGAGGGCATCGCTGCCCCTGCTCTCGGAGCCGGTGTTCGTCCGGAGATTCGAGACAAGGCGATCCCCCCTCGACTCGAAGGGCAGGGCGCGCGCATCCTTCGATGCGGCAGCACGAGCCGGTGCGCTGTCCCTGGCCGCGACCGGTCGGACCTCCGAGGGCCTGTCCTACACCCTGCCCACGAGGAACGTTCCGCGTTTCTCGGATCTCTGGCCGTAGGTCCAATGGTTCCGACAGACCTGCTCCTGGTCGCCCGTCCGTGCCCGTGGCCGCCAAGGAAGCCCTCCGACTCCTGGCAGGCGTGGCCGCCGTCGCCGCGGTACCGGCCGCCGAGGCCGGCGGTCGGTGGGATCGCCCCAGGGCACGCGTTCCCGGATCCTTGATCGCGGTCGCCCGTTGGGCGAGGATCCCCCATGGTCCGGCAAGGGGAGGATGCGATGGCGGCGCCCGATCCGACGACGACGCGTCCGGTCCACGGGGCCGACCAGGACGGCGATGCGGTCGCGACGGTCCGGGTGGGGACCTGGTTCTGCCCGAGGTGCGGAGTCCGGGACCGGGAGGCCGGGGAGTGCCCCGCGGACCGGGTCCCCCTGCGGCAGGTCGGCACCGGGGACGACCTGTCGGGGACCGTGATCCAGAACAAGTACGTGCTGGTGGAACGCCTGGGATGCGGGGCCTTCGGGGCGGTGTACCGGGCATGGCACCGGGTCCTGCACGCCGAGGTCGCGGTGAAGATGCTGCTGGAGGGGATCGCCGACGACCCTGCGGTGCGCCGGCAGTTCCTGAAGGAGGCACGCATCCTGGTCCAGTTGTCCTCCCCTCGCATCGTGGCATTGCGGGACGCCGACCAGGACGACCAGGGACGCCTGTTCCTGGTCATGGAGTTGCTGGAGGGCCAGGACCTCCGGGACTTCCTGAAGACCGACCGGAGCGGCGCGGATGGCGAGAAACCGGACCTGGCCCTGGTGCTGGAGGTGGCGCGGCAGGTGGCCGAGGGGCTTGCCGACGCCCACGCCCGGGGCGTCGTGCACCGGGACCTGAAGCCATCCAACATCCGCGTGCGGATCGACGACCAGGGACAACCGCACATCAAGTTGATGGACTTCGGCATTGCCCGGCTGGCCCGGACGGCCAACATCGAGGGATCGCTCCTGGGCACCTCCGGGGGGGTCAAGGGGACCCCGGCCTACATCAGCCCGGAGCAGTGCCGCGGCGGCGAGGTGGACCACCGGGCGGACCTCTACGCCCTGGGGGTCATGCTCTACGAGTGGGTCACGGGGCGCAGGCCCTTCCGGACCCCCACCGTCGAGGCGGCCCTGATCGCCCACGTCACGGAAATCCCGGAGCCCCCGTCCCGCGTCTCGACCCGCCACCGGGTCCCGCCGGACCTGGAGCGCCTGATCCTGCAGTTGATGGAAAAGGACCCGGACCGGCGGCCGCGGACGGCAACGGAGGTCGTCCGGCGCCTGGAGACCCTCCAGCAGGGGATCGCCGCTCCCCGCCCGGAACGGCAATCCCCGGGTCCTGGCCGGCGCTGGATCCCCTGGATCGGCGCCGTTGCCGCGGCGCTGACGCTGCTGGCCGCCGGGATCTGGGCCCTGGGTGTCCGCGACCGCCAGATGCCGGAACCGTCCGCCCCCGGTGGGCCTGCGGTCGTGCCGTCCCCGGGCTCCGCCAGTGCACCCGAGGCCCCCGGCGGCGGGTCCCGGGGGGCACCGCCGGCCGAGGATCCCGTTCCCGCGTCGGCGGCCTCGGCCCGGGCCCCGGAATCCCCCGCATCCGCGCCCGGGGCCGGAACCGGGACCGCGGAACCGGCCGCCTCCTCATCCGCATCCGCGGAACCTCCCGCAACGGCCCCGGCTTCCTCGGCGGCCCCCGGGCACGGGTCCGGCGCCGGCGTCGCGGCCCCGGTCGCGAGGCCGGCAAACCCCGATCGGGCTCGCCAATCCCCCAGGGCCGCCGAGCCCCGGGCCCCGGCGAGGACACCGGACGCCCCACCCGCGGCCGGGTCCCTGACAGCCCCCGGATCGGCGCCTTCCGCCATGCCGGGCCAGGGCACCCCGCCGGTCCGACCGGCCGCCCGGATCGAGGTCCCCGACGAGGCCGACTACCGGGATCCCTCCCGGGCCGGTCCCGCCCCGGCCCCCTCCCGGCCCCTGCCCACCGAGGAACGGGCCGGCAAGGCCTTCGACGAAATGGACCAGATCCTCCAGCGGAGGCGATGATCCGTGGACGCCTCCCGGGACCCCGACCGAACCCGCACGCTGCCCCCAGGGCCCGGATCGGGCCAGGCCGCGGACCCCGGCCACCTGGTCCCGGCCCTCGTGCTGCTCCACAGCCCCGGACTGGCGGACCTGCCCCGGTGGATGCCCCTGGGCTCCGAGCCCCTGGTCCTGGGCCGGGGGATCCGGTTCGCCGGGGGCGCCTTGGTCGAGGATCCGGCCATGTCCCGGCGGCACCTGGAGGTGCGCCTGGCCGCCGACGGCCGCACCCCGATGGTCCGGGACCTGGGCAGCAAGAACGGGACCCTGCGCCGGGACGGCCCCCTGGCCTCCATCTGGACCCCCCTGGAGATCGGCGAGGTCCTGCGGACCGGCGACACCTTCTGGCAGGTGGTCCTCCGGATGTCCCCGGCGCCGCCACAGGAGCTCCTGCCCGGGTGGGTCGGGGACGGCGAGGCCTCCCGCCGGGTCCGGGGAGCCCTGTCGCGCCTGGCCCGCCAGACGGCCACGGTGCTGATCCAGGGCGAGACGGGAACCGGCAAGGAGGTCGCGGCCCGGGCCCTCTGGCGCCTGGGGGGCGACCGGCGTCCCTTCGTGGCCTTCAACAGCGCCTCGGTGCCCCCGACCCTGATCGATTCGGTGCTGTTCGGCCACGTCCAGGGGGCCTTCACGGGGGCCCACCGGGCCCAGCCCGGGCTGTTCCAGGCCGCCGATGGCGGCGTGCTGTTCCTGGACGAAATCGGGGAGTTGCCGCCCGAGTCCCAGGCTCGCCTGCTCCGGGTCCTGGAGGAGGGAGCCGTGCTGCCGCTGGGGGCCATCCGGGCCGTGCCGGTCCGGGTCCGGGTGATCGCCGCCACGGCGAGGGACGTCCCCCGGGAGGTCCGCGAGGGGCGCTTCCGCCAGGATCTCTACGCCCGCCTGGCCCGCCTGGTCCTCACGCTGCCCCCCCTCCGGGACCGCCTGGAGGACCTCCCGGCCCTCTTCCGCCACTTCGCCGCGGGACGGTCTCCGGCGCCCGACCTCCTGTGGGCCATGTTCCGGCACCCCTGGCCCATGAACGTCCGGGAGGTCCAGGGCCTCGTGGAAACGCTGCGGGTCGAGCAGCCCGGCGACGGGCCCCTGGTCTGGTCATCCTCGGTGGCCGACCGGTTCGTCGCCGCGCTGCGGTCGATTCCGGCCGCCTCGGGGCTCGGACACTCTCAAATGGTCGATTCGGCGTCCTCCCGGACCGGCAGCGACGAGTCCCGACCCCGGGGCCGTCCGCCCGTTGCCGGTCCTCCTGGCCCCGGGGCCCTGGCAGACGCGCTGCGGCGCCACCGGGGCAACGTGAGCCGGGTGGCGGCCGAGATGGGCCTGGACCGGGCCTGGTGCTACCGGCTGCTGCGCCGCCACGGCCTGGACCCCGAGGAATTCCGCTGATCCCCCCAGGGGACCCCCGGGAGTTGGTTTTCGCCTCCACCCGACGCGGCCGAAGCCGAGCAACCCCGTGACCGCGGTCACGCGACCGTCACGCGACGATCCTCATCGGCCCTCCAGGCACACACAGAGCACCGGACCCCCGTCCTGGTCGGTCCGGAAGACCTGGAGCCCCCCGAAGGTCCCGGCCAGCAGAGGGTCCTGGCCGTCGCAGGTCATCGCGTGTCCCAGCCACGCGACCTCGCCGAAGTCCGGCACGACCAGCCAGGACCGGTAGAGCCGCAGCCGGAATCGCGGTCCCTCGCCGCCCTCGACCGAGGGCTCTCCGGGATCCGGCAAGGGCCCCATCTCCAGCAGCAGTTCCCCCTGAGCGGCGGGTCCCCCGGACCGGGCGGCCCGATCGCGGGCCCTCCGGTCGATGCCCAGGCGCCCCTCGGCCTCCTCGGCGAAGTTCCCACCGGGCCGCCCTTCGGACTGGAAGTCCCGGGTTCCCAGCCGGCACTCGATTTTCGGACCCGCCGTTCCCCGCTGCACGAAGCGCATCGCCCGGCCCGAAAACCGCCCGTCGGACCCCTGGTGCCGGCGGTCCTGCCACTCCAGCCGTCCGGTCACTCGGCCCCGGAGCAGATCCTCCAGGGCCACGAAGAAGGCTACCTCGGCCGGAAGTCCCGGCTCGATGGCTGCGACCCCGCAGGGCGCCTCGCACGGCCCCTGCGACCTCCCCGGCGGCCAGGACAGCAGACGATCCCCGATCCCCGCCTGCCGGTGGGAACCGACGACCCGCCAACGACCCTCCTCGAACAGGGCGGCGAACCCCAGCCAGGGCGGCTCCTCCCCCGCATCCAGGGTCCAGCCGGCCTCCCGGTCGGGCCAACCCGTCCCTCCGGATTCCGTGCCATCCGGTCCGCCGTTGGCCGTGGCGAAGGAGGTCGCCGGGCCAATCCCGGCCTCCTCGGCCCGTCGATGGGCCCCCGGCGGGCAACCGGCCCCCCACCACAGGACGCCAACGCACACGACCAGCGCAGGGAATCTCATCGACGATCCCGGAAGGGGGCGAGGAAGGTCAGGGCGTCTGACGCTCGCGCAGACGCTGGATCTGCTCGTCCAGGTCCTTGAACTCCTCCTGGGCGCGGGCCCGCAGGGCCGCCCGGGCCTTCTGGCTCAACTGGGTCATCCGCTCGAAGGCGTTGCCGAAGGTCTCCGGGTCCAGGCAGACCAGCGTGAACAACTCCTCGTCGTTCGTCTCGGTCTTGACCGGCCGGGCCCCCATCAGGTCCGCGTCGACCACGTCCCGCACCGTCGAGGTGGCCTGCTCCTCGGTGAAGTCGGCCAGTTGCGCCTCGCCTTCGGCCAGGTAGCGCCTCACCATCCCCTGGACCACGCCCTGGACCGACCGGACCAGATCCAGGCGAGCCGAGGCGACGGCCGCGTCCCGGGCCGCCTGTCGGGACCGACGCAACTGGGCCGACCCCACGCCGCACCCCTTCGGGGGCTCGTTGTACCAGGACGGGGCCTTGCCGAACTCCCGCTTCGTGGACGGCGCCCCCCCGCACCCCATCGACGCTGCCAGAAACAGACCCGCCGCCAGGATCACCCACGCTCGAACCATCGGGAGACCTCCCGTTGCAGACGATGGGCCGATTTTGCAACTTCGATGCCACCCATGTCAACGGGACGACTGGAAGAGGCACTACATCGTGATCCCGAAGGACCCCCCGATGGAGACGCCGTTCACCAGCGAGTGCTCCACCTGGATCGTGACCAGGAAGAACGGCCACCCGATGCCGATCCGGCCGCCCCACACGAACCCGTTCGGCACCGAGGCCTTCCCGGTGCACTTCCGGTCCTTTTCGACGCTCATGTCCCATTCCTCGCACCGGTCGCCGTTGATCTGGTATGCCATCGTCACGTCGGTGGACAGGAAGAAGGACTTGCTGTTCCACCACTGGATGCCCGCGTATCCGCCCAGGTCCACGACCATCCGGGCATCGCCGCCGTCTTCCGAGGAAAGGTTCTTGGGGGCGTCGCCGTTGAACAGGATGCCCATCTCGGCCAGCGCCCCCAGTCGCCAGCGCCCCCCCAGGTTCATGCCGACCTGCAACGGAAAAACGGTCAGCATGTAGTGGTCGGGGCCCGAGACCAGGCCCTTGAATCCCAGCACTCCCAGGTAGGCCCGGAAACGGGCGGGTCGCGCCGGATTCCAGGCCCAGTTCCCGCCGGTGGGCCTTTCCTCTTCATCCTCCCGGGCCGGATGGGATGTCGCGGCCCCGGCCGCCCCGGTCGAGGGAATCGCCTCCAGCAAGACGCTCCACCGGGCCTCCTTCCCCCCCGGCACCTCGATCCGCTGCTTCGCGGGCTGGTAGCCCGTCCGTTCCACCGTGACCTCGCAGGCGCCCCGGGGCACCGTGATCCTCCCCGGCAGCCCGAACACCTTGCCGTATCCCCGTTCGCACCGGACCTCCGTCCGGGCCCCCTCGGGGCGGCCGTCGATCACCAGCACGCCGTAGGAGGGAACCAGTTCCACGCGGACGACCTCTGTCCGGTCGGCCCCCACGAAGACCCGCCTCTCCTCGGAGTCGTGGTCCACGGCCGACACGTCCAGCCGATACTCCCCGGCCGGGACGACCCGGGGACCGAAGGGCAGCGTGGTCTCCAGCCACCCCCGATCCCCGAAATCCCTGGGGCCGTACACGCGGACCCGGGCACCGGCCGGCGTCCCCTCGATCCGCAGGATCCCCTCTTCGGGACGCAGTTCTCCGACCTCCTCCAGCGGTTCCACGGACGGAACCGCCCGTCCGGTCGTTGCCGCGGCCCGGGTCCTCTCGGGGGCGGAAAGGGGCTCCAGCGTCCCGAAGACCTCCGCCGCCAACGCCGCCATGGCACGCCGCAGATGGCCCGGGTCCAGGGCCTCCCGGGACCGCTGGGCCAGCATCGCCCCGGTCCGGACATCGTAGACCGTCACCGTGCCGACCAGGCCGCCCGGGACCCGGCGGACCTTCGTGTCCACCACCAGGTCCGCGCCGACCTTGCGGCCGAATTGCAGCAGGCACGCAAAATCGGACCCCTCCTGGCCGACGCAGTCCTGGAAC
Organism: Myxococcota bacterium; assembly: GCA_017994695.1. Taxonomy (GTDB): domain Bacteria; phylum Myxococcota_A; class UBA9042; order DTJE01; family DTJE01; genus JAGOKF01. Next base: position 12,683 of record JAGOKF010000089.1, read on the forward strand.
GTCTGGCCGGGCGGCAGCAGCACCGCGATGTTCGCATCGGTGATCACGGTGTACCGGGATCTCGGCAGCACCAGGGCCGCGCCCCGGACGTCGTCCTGGATCTGATCCGCCAGGGCCTTGCCGATGCCGGCGTCGTCCCGGACGGACGACACCAGGATGCGGCGCTGGGTGCCGGTGCCCCCGTCGTCGGCCCGTCGCTCGGCGCCGGCGCATGCGGCCATCGCCGACAGCAAGGAAAGGAGGAGGCACCAGGGACCGCACTGGAAGGACCTGCTGCGCAAGATGCGTCTCCGAATTGCCGGGGGCATTGTATCCCGCCACGCCGCCCCGGCAATGACTCCGGGTCGTCCCGGACCGGCGGTCCGTTCAGAACAGGCGACCGACGCCCAGGCGGAACTCGACGGGGACCAGGGAGGCGCTGAAGACCGTCGGCTCCATCGCCAGGCGCAGGTACCAGCGTCGGGGCAGCGGCACGTCGCCGCCCAGGCCGAACCAGAACCCGGCGCGGCGCAGTGGGTGCACCAGTCCGGAGATCCCAGTCCGCAGGTACATCGGGAAGGTCCCGAAGTACCACTGGAGCGCCAGTCGGAGATGCACGGACATGGGGTCCTCGACCATCCAGCCGAGCTCCGTCTCGATCCGGATCCAGGAGGCCTTTCGGAAGGCGAGGCCGGCCGAGAGGTCGATCCCGACCTTGGTCCGCAAGGTCCGGTCGTCGGCCCGCAGGAAGCCCTCGGACACGCCCAGCGTGACTGGGAACCGCCCCGGGGGACCGGGTCGCATCCGGACCTCCACCGAGGCCTCGCCCCCCTTGGGGACCAGGGCATCGGCGGCCCCCTTCTCGTCCCCGCAGGCCGCCTCGACCCGGTGCGGCACGGCGGCCACCACCTCGCCGGTCCAGGGGCTTTCGCCGAGGGACCTTCCGTCGATGGCCACGGATCCCCGGCAGGGACGACCTTCCGAATCGACTGTGCGGACCGACAGGCGACCCGTCCGGGGACCCGCCACGACCTCGACGGCCTCCCGGGCCCCCTCGGCCAGCGTCACCTCGGTCTTCCCCGAAAGGTCGCCGCACTGGACCTCGATCTCCTGGCGCACGGTCGCCGTCACCTCCCCCCGCCAGGGCGTCTCGCCGACCTCCCGGCCGCCGATGCGCAGCGTCCCGCTGCAGGGCGTGCCGGAGGGGTCCCGGGAGGTCACCGTCAGCACGGCCAGGCGCGGTTCCAGCCGCAGCCGGACCTCCCGGGTCTGGTCCCGGACCACCTCGACCTTCTCCACCGCGTCCCGGTGGCCTGGCAGGGTCGCCCGGACCAGCGCCGGGCCCGCCGGGACCTCGGGGATCACGGCCGGCGTCACTCGACCCGTGGGGCGGTCGTTGACGTGGATCGCGGCCCCCGGCGGGTCGCTCTGGACGTCCAGGGCACCCTGGTTGCGGCCCAGGCGCACGGCATGGCGCGCCATGCCGCCGTCCTCGACCCGGACCCGGTCCTCCCGGGGCAGATAGCCTTCCAGCACGACCCGGACCCGGTACTCCCCCGAGGCCCGCCGGGGGTCCTGCCAGGGCGTCCGGCCCACGGGCTCCCCGTCCAGGAAGACCTCGGCCCCCGGCGGGTCGCTTTCGACCACCAGCGTGCCGTGGGCCGGGGCCAGGCGCAGGGTCACCTTGGCGCCCCGGGGTGTCAGGTCCACGGCCTGGACCGCCGGGTGCCACAGGCGGCCCATCTCGGCCCGCAGGGTCCGGCGGCCCACGGGGGCCTCCACCTGCACCGGCGCCGGGCCCAGGTCCCGGCCGTCCAGGAAGACCGTCGCCTTGGGCGGTTCCGTCTGCACGAACAGCAGTCCCGTCCCCTCGTCCTCGACCGACACCCCCCGGGGGGCCTCCGGCCGGGCGATCAGCGTCTCCACCTCGGCCTCGCCTCCCCGGGTCCCGCCCCCCGAGACCGTGCCGGACAGGATGCGCCGGAACAGCGCCTCGGCCTCGGCCCGCATCCGCCGCCGGATCTCCGCCAGGTCCGCCCCCGAGGCGCTGCACGCCCCGAGGAGGGCCGCGGTGCGGGTGTCGAAGGCCTTCAGGCGCACCTCCAGTTGCCCCGCGAACCGGCCCACCGTCCCCGCTACCACGAGGTCGGCCCCGACCTTGCGACCCATCTCGACCTCGCACTGGGCTCCCTGGCACTCGGCCAGCGTGGTCCCGGGGGGCAGCATCACCAGCATCGACTCCCGGGTCATCACCCGGAGCCCTTCCCGGCCCAGGACCAGCGCCGCTTCCCGGACCTCGTCCGACAGGGCCTCGATCTCGTACTGCGACAGGCCCGCCTGGTCCGCGAACTCCAGCACCGCCAGCGTCCTCGGCTCCTCGGCCAGGACCCCCGGGGAGGCCAGGGCCACCAGCAGCCCGAACATCGCCGCGTTCCACCTTCCCATGACCATCCTCCCCCCCCGGCCCGGGGACCGCTCCGGGGTCCGCTCCGCCCAGGGGCGGCTTTCGCTTCGCCCGGGGCTCCGCGTCCCCCTCCGCGGTCCCCGGG
>JAGOKF010000014.1 GCA_017994695.1 Myxococcota bacterium
GGGGCCGACACCGGCCGGGACACGGTGAACCCGCCGACGGACACCGGGACCGACACCGGCCGGGACACGGTGACGCCGCCGACGGACAACGGGACGGACACCGTGACGCCGCCGACGGACAACGGGACCGATACCGTGACGCCGCCGACGGACAACGGGACCGATACCGTGACGCCGCCGACGGACAACGGGACCGACACGACCCAGCCCCCGACCGACACCGGCGTGGACCAGGGCACCGACCCGGGCACCACCCCGACCTGCGTGGACGAAGGCGCCCGGTCCTGCAAGGGCTACTTCGAGTGCGCCGCGGACTGCCCGCAGGACCAGACCGGGAAAGCGTGCCGGCAGCAGTGCCAGTCCAACCTGTCGGTCCGGGGCCTGACGGACTACAACAACTTCATCCAGTGCCTGCAGCGGAACTGCGCGAACGCCCAGACCGACGAGGAGTTCTACGCCTGCCTGGAGCAGAAGTGCATCTCCGAGTACTACCACTGCTTCTGGGGCTGCCAGTACCAGAACTGCGCCACCCTGATCGGGTGCCTGACGTCCTGCCCCGAGGACAACCCCTCGACGCCGAACGTCAACGAGCGCAGCGAATGCATCGGCAACTGCTGGGGCGGCGCGACTCCCGAGGCCCAGCTGGACCTCCAGGCCGCCATCGACTGCACCTCGGCCCAGTGCCCCGTGTGCAACGTCCAGAATCCCACGCCCCAGCAGGAGCAGGAGTGCGACACCTGCTGGAACGACGCGGCGAACGGCGTCTGCGCATCGAATTGGGAGAAGTGCGCGTCCTACGGCACGAAGAAGTGCGGCGAGATGTTCACCTGCGTGTTCCAGACCTGCCAGGACAGCGCCTGCGTGCAGCAGTGCCTGCGGGACGGCACCAAGACCGCCGGGCAGCTCTGGGACGCGATGATCCAGTGCATGTTCTCCGCCTGCGATATCTGCAACGTGGGGAACCCGACTCCCGAGCAGGAGACCGAGTGCAACAACTGCCTGAACCAGACGATCAACCAGGGCGGGGTCTGCGAGTCCCAGGCGAACGCCTGCATGAACGACCAGGCGGCCCAGTAGGTCCCTGATCGTCGGTCACGGCTCTTTCCCAGGGGGGATCGGCGGCCTGGTCGGGCTGCCGGTCCCCCCCGGCCATTCCCGGGGGGCGACCATGAGACGATGGCTGGCAGTGATGGCAATCATCGGCGTGTTGCCGGGTTGCGACTCGGGGAACGACGCCTCGGACGCGGGCCTGGACAACGGCCGGGACGTCCCGGTGACGACGGACGTGGCCGACCCGGGCACGGACCCGGGGGTTCCCGCCGACCCGGGGAGGGACCCCGGGGTTCCGGTCGATCCGGGCACGCCGGATCCCGGGCGGATCGACGTGCAGGACCCGGGGGCAGGGCAGGATCCGGGAACGAACGACGCAGCGCCTTCGTGTCCCCAGTCGGTCGGCGGCTCCAAGTGCCACGAAATCGCGGCCTGCGCGATCCAGTGCGCCGATCCGGCCTTCCAGGCGGCCTGTGCGGTCCAGCCCGAGACGGGGGCGACGGAGGCCTGGGAGGCCCTGCGGACCTGCATCGACACCGCGGCCTGCTCGCCGATCTTCCAGGCCGAGCAGTACACCCAGTGCGTGATCGATGCCTGCCGATCCCAGTTGACCGCCTGCTCCCCGAGTCCGGGGGGATCCTGCCGGGACATCTGGAAGTGCCGGAAGGACTGCGATCCCGACGACGCGGCCTGCCCGGCCCGGTGCTTCGGCCTGGGTTCGCCCGAGGCCCAGGTGACCTGGATCGGCTACAAGGAGTGCATCCTGGGAATCGAGTGCGCCGCGACCGACATCAACGCCAACGGCTGGCCGACCTGGACCTGCGAGGCCTACGGCCAGAACCACAACTGCCCGATCCAGGCCCAGGCCTGCTTCCCGCCAACCACCTGATCCCGAGGACCCTGTCCTGCCGCCGTCACGGACCCTCGCCGGCCGTCCCGGGATCTCCGGATCCGTCTGGTGGGGCGTTGCCGCACCTGGTCATGCCGGACGATTGGGAACGGGGGGGTACCGGTGGAGCCCGCGGAGCCGGTCCAGATGAAAGGCATCAGGGTAGGCCGCCAGGGGCTCCGCGCCCGTCTGGCTTGCAGGCTTGGCGCCGTTCTGCAACAGTAGGGTCACCTTCTGGCGGAGGCGGGCGGATGCGTTGGATGAACCGCATGGTGTTCCTGGTAGTCCTGGGGATCGGGTTTTCCGCAGGGGCGGCGACGCTGGAAACACTCGGCGGCGAGAAATGGACAGGGGTCGTGGAACAGGTGGAGGGGGAGGACCTGATCTTTCTCTGGCAGAAGTCCAAGGACCAGCCCGAGGAGGTCCGGAAACAGAAGGGGGACTTCGCCTTCCAGGCCCAGGGGCACCAGGTGGAGGCCCGCCGGATCCCCATCCAGGCCGTCGCCCGGGTGGACGGCGTGGCGGCCGACCGCTTCCCGGCCCTCTTCCGGTACAACCTCTTCTTCCGGATCTTCCAGGTGTTCCAGGCGAACATCGTCCGGGCCACGGCCATCGGGACCTTCGTGGCCCAGGTCAAGTCGATGATGGCCCTGATGGTGGGGATCCTGGTGCTGGTTCCGGCGCTGCTGATTTTCGCCTCCGTGCTGCTTCCCGGCGAGCGCCTGGGGATTTTCGGTGCGGTGATCTTTTCCGGAGTGCTGACGGTGCTGGGCTTCGGGATTGCCATGGGCATGGGCATGGCGACCGCGGCCTGGCCCTTCATGGGGAGCCCCGGGGCCCAGGTGGGGGCAAGCGTCCTGGTCATCCTGGTCGCGGGGGGAGTGATCCACGCGGCGACCTCCCACTCCTTCTGGCAGGGACTGGCCTTCCTGGTCGCGTGGGGCGCGTCGCTGGTCCTCAGCGGGAGCCTCGGGTCCCTGGTGACCCGGGGGATCAGTTCCTAGACCGGGCCTCGGGGTCTTCGACGGCGGGACCCTGGAGGGCCGACTCCTCCGATTCCCGCAGCAGGCGTTCCAGTTCCTCCCGGATCAGGCTCTCGGCCAGTTCGGGGACCACCTCCCGGACCGTCCGCTGAATCCACTCCCGAAGGGTGGTCTCCAGCAGGGTCCGGACCTCGCCGCGGACCAGGGCCTGGAGGTCGCCCACCGGCGGCGACGGGTCGGAGGGCACCGGTGGGATCTCCCGGGCGGGAACCGCGCCGGGACGGGTCGGACCCGGGGCAACGGACGCCGCTCCGTCCCGGGAAGCGGGCCCCAGGGGAGGGAGGGCCTCCAGGAGGTCCGTGGCGGAGAAGGGGAGGGGAACCATCCGCATCCGGGGCCCCGCCGGGGCGGGAAGGGGCCGCCTGCCGGAACAGACGACCAGGGCCGGAATGCCGGGCAACAGGCGGTCCAGGGAGGCCGCGTCGAGGCCGCTGCCCTCGAGGTCCTCGTCGGTGGTGATCACGGCTCCGGGAAGGCGATCCGCGACCGCGGCCCGAAGCGCCGCCAGGGTCTCCACGACCTGGGGCCGGTCGCCCCTCCGGGCCAGGACGACCCGGACCATCGCCTGCACGCCTCGATTCCGGGACCAGAGGACCGTCGGAGCCATCGTCTCATCCCGCATGGGGCCGGTCAGGGCGGCCCGTAAGCCGGGTTCTGTCCGAGGGTCCCGTCGCCGGGAACCTCGTGGCGATCATTCCTCTCGGGCGAGGCTTCCGCCTCGCCTCCAGCGGCCTGACCCGGGGTCTCGGACGGGCCATCCTTCCCCTGTTCGGCCTTGCTCCGGGTGGGGTTTGCCGGCGTCCCCGTCACCGGGGACGCCCGTGGGCTCTTACCCCACGGTTTCACCCTTGCCGGCCGCCCCGAAGGGGACCGGCGGTCCGGTTTCTGTGGCACTGTCCCTGGGGTTGCCCCCGCCGGGATTGGCCCGGCACCCTGCCCTGCGGAGCCCGGACTTTCCTCCAGGAACCCCGAAGGGTTCCCGGCGACCGCCAGGACCGCCCTGACCGGCGTACCTAGGATATCATGTCTGCGGGGAATCGGCCCGGCGGCTTGGACACCTGACCGGCCCTCCAGGGAGGCACGAGGCGGTGAGGATCCCTTTGTTCCCGGAACGGCATGTCCCCGGGGAACGTCCCGATCCTGGGGGACTCTCCGGGGATGGCGGTTGCGGGACCGTCCCCGGCCGGTTCGGTGGGGGACGGGCTCCTGCGGAACACGGCATCGGGTCGTCCCGGTTTCGTCCTTCGGTGCGAAGGGCCGGCCGGATGGTCCGATGCATCGTGCTTGCCGGGATGGTCGGCGCCTGTGCCCCGCCGCGGGAAGCGGTGCGGCGGGAAACGGCCCTCGGTCACCCGTTGGCTGCGCCCCGGGAGGGCCTGGCAGTCGCCGTCCACGGGGACCTCCAGGGGCCGGCGTCCGGGGACCGGTCTTCCGAATCGGGGCGGACGCGGCGAGCGGGGGGGCAGGAGGAATCGCGTGGTTCCGCGCCTCCCTCCCTCTCGGCGACGGCTCCGGCGGGCGGGGATGCGGCGGCCTCCCTGATGTCCTCGGCGAGGCGCCTGCTGGGCATCCGGGGGTCCTTCGACCAGCGATCCTTCCTGGGGCATCTGCTGCGGGTCTGCGACCTCCTGCCTGCCGGTGCGGGGAGCCAGGACTGGACCGCCGGGATGTCCCTGAAGAGGGCCCGGGAGTCGGGGACCCTGGGCGCCGTCGACCGGGCGGTTCCCGGTCACCTGCTGTTCTTTCCCTGCGAGGGGCGTTGCGGACCGATGGAGGCCGACGGGATCGGGGCCTGCGTGGTGATGGAGGCCGGTCCCGGGGGGGGGCGCTGCATCGGATACCTCCAGGGAGAGGTCCGGTGGCTTCGCTTCGGACAGTGGGACTCCCGGGACCTGGAGATCGGCAGGGTGGAGGGGTCCTCGCCTCCCCTGGAGCCGTGACCCGGTTCGGCCAGGAGACCCGGTGAGGTGTTCCGGGCCTCCTGGATTCCCGTTGCCGGTGAAATCCCTCCGTCGAGGGGGTGGTTCGCGGTCCTAGCCCAGCAGCGGAAGAACCCCCTCGAGGATCCGGGACGCGACCTCCCCGACGGCGAGCGTCCCGTCCACCTCCAGGAGGCGCTTCGGAGGCCGCATCTCGAGGGCCTGCCGGTAGCCCTTCTCCACCTTCCGGAGGGTCTCCAGGTCCTCGAAGACGTCGAACCCCGGCCGCGAGTTCCGCAGGCGGGACATCGCCACCTCCGGCGGGACGTGGATCATCACCACCAGGTCCGGGTCGGGGGCCAGGGAATTGGCGTGCCGGATGAACGGCCAGGGGGTCTTCAGGGACTGGTAGGCCAGGGAAGACCACAGGTAGCGATCCGAGACGACCACCCATCCCTCCCGGACCAGGGGAAGAATTTCCGTCGCCAGGTGGTCCATCCGGTCTGCGGCGAAGAGCAGGGCCAGGGAGGCGGCATCGAAGGGCCTGGGACGGCCCAGGACGTCCTGGCCCGTGATCCGGCCCCGGAGGACCTGGCGGATGCACAGGCCCACCGGTCCCGAACTGGGTTCTGCGGTCTGGTGCACCCGGAGGTCCGGCCGGTGCCGGGCGATCCCCTCGGCCAGGATGCGCAACTGGGTCGTGGTCCCCGCCCCGTCGATTCCCTCCAGCACCAGGAAGCGGCCCTCTGCCGTCGTCATTCCGGGTCCTCCGTGCAGGGCATCGGGACCGCCGATCCGGGGCATTCCACCTGGAAGTCCTCTGGGGCGATCTCGGGGTTCCATTCTACGTCACGGAGCCGCAACCGGACCCAGTCGTCGCCCGACCGGATCCGGATGGAGTCCGGCCCGTTCTCCGACTGCTCGGCCTCCCATTCCAGGGGCCGGGCGCCCCGCCGGTGATCCTCGAACCGCCGGTAGCGGCCCCCGGGGTCGATCCAGACCCGCTGGAACGATCCCGGCCCGGTCGAAGCGTGGAGGCGCCAGGCACCCACCCGGCGGTCGAATTCCAGGTCCCAGCCCCCTTCCGGCGCCCCCACGGGAGGTCTTCCCAGCAGGGCCTCGCAGGTGGATCGGAGGTCCCATCCCGGCGGGATCAGCATTCCCAGGTTGCGAGGGCACGAAGGACCCCGGTGGCAGGGTTCGCCCCGCTGCTTCCACAGGACTTCCCGGGAATCGGCCAGTAGCGTGGCGACCCAGAGGTCGGTGACGGTCCAGGCGTCGATCCGAAGGCGCCCTTCCCGCCGCACCAGCAGCGTGGCCCGCCCCGCGAGTCGGGAACCCCGGACCCGTCCCTCGACGCGGGCCTCGGCCGCAAGGGACTCCCGTGGCCGGACGGCCGCATCGGCCCGTTCCAGCAGCGACTGGGGGTCCGTTTCGACGACTTCGGGAATCGGGTGGAGGGTGGGAGCGCATCCCGCCAGCAGGACGCCTCCCGTCGCGAAGGGCAGGAGGATCCCCCCCAGGGACGGGAGGAGCCGGGTCATTCGCCCTTCTTCGGGAGCTTCAGGATTTCCCGGACGTCCCGGCGGAACCCGACCTTTCCGGCGGCGATTTCCCGCAGGGCCGTCACGGTTTCCTTGTTGCCCGACTCCACCAGGGGCTGGTGTTCGTCCAGGAGCATCCTGGCCCGCTTGGCGGCGAGCAGGGAGAGGGCGAAGCGATTGTCCACCGCGTCGAGGCAGTCCTCGATGGTCACCCGTGCCATGGCGTCACCTCCGGGGGCGAATGATGGGGAAGATCCCGAGGAAAGTCAACGGACAACCGGGGGACAGTCACCTGTTTGTCGCACCGAACCGCCCGGACCTTCAGCGATTACTTGATGAGGAACGGGGGACAGGCACCTGTTCGAAGAGGAAGGCGAGTCGCAACAGACAGGTGACTGTCCCCGGAGGGAAGGTGACCGCCGGGCGTGGGCCGGGGACGGCGACCGGGAACGCCTCGGCGGCGTGGCGATGCGGGAGAATCGCGGATCGACTATCATCGGCGTCGAGTCCGGGCTGCGAGGTGGAGTGTGACACACAGGACGTCGGCGATCTGGATGGCCACAGGACTGCTGCTGGCCTGGGCAGGGGCCGGATGCGGTTCCTCGGGAGGGACCGGGGACGTGGTGGCTGCGGACCTCGCGGACGTCCGGGATGTCCGGGAGACGCCCGGGGACCCCGGAACCCCGGATCTGTCCGGAGATCCGGGTACGGACCAGGCCGAGGAGGATCTCGTTCGGCCAGATGTCCCGGCCGATGGCCCGGAAGAACTCCCCGGGGACCCGGGAGGCGACGGGGACGGGGGGTTCACGTGCCCCTCCCGCGGCCCGTGGCCTTCCATCGAGGACGGCCACAGGAAGTTCGGCCTGACGATGTTCCACTGGAACATCCAGTACGTGGCCGGCGGCCTGGTGGGGGAGTGGAACGGTCGCCCGATCAGCATCTGCGAGGAGATGTTCGGCAGCCCGGAACTGTGCGAGGGTTGGACCGACGACGTGCTGAACGACTGGATCATCCGGGTCTCCTTCCTGCCGATCCTGGACCTCTACCTGGCCCACCCGGACTGGCGGGCCACCTTCGAGATGCCCGGCCTGATGGTCGAGGCGATGATCGATCGGCACCCGGACGTCCTGGCCAGGCTCCAGTGCGCCGCCAACAGCGGGCAGATCGAGATCGTCAGTTTCCACTGGTCCGACCAGTTGTTCCTGGCCTTCCCGTCCCGGGACCTCCTCTGGTCCATCGCGCACAACCGCCGGATCTTCGAAGAAGCGGGCCTGCCGCTGTCCGGGGTGGTCTTCAACCAGGAGGGGCAGTCCGGGGTCGGCAAGCACCGGGTGATGGCCGAGACGGGATACACGATCGACGTGATGCACCGGAACCTGTACCGCTACCACCAGCGGGAGGACGTCGATGACGGCGTCTGGCCGGTGTACCGGAGCCAGGGTCCCGGGGCGGCCGAGGCGGTCCGGGTGGTGGTCAGCGGCGGAGTGGACCCGTCGGCGGGGATCGACGTGAAATGGACCTTCTTCGACGACGGAGAGGTGCTGGCCACGCCGGGGAATCCCTATCTGGCCCCGGTCCAGCCCGAGCCGGACAGGAACGCCGTGAAGGACTTCGAACAGTCCCTTCAGCAACTGGCGGACCAGGGCTACCTGCACACCACGATCACCGACTACGTCGCCCGGCTCGAACGGCTGGGAATCGAACCCCGCTCGCTCCTCCCCATCGCCGACAGCACCTGGCAGCCTCCGAGCACCGAGGGGATCTCCCGATGGATGGGCCGGATGGGAACCCTGGGATACTCCTTCCACGAGAACGACAACCGGATCCGGACCGGCAACTACCAGGCCTCCCTCTGCCTGGCGGGAGCGGCGTTGCTGGCGGACCTAGCGGCCCGGGACGGGAAGGACGTCCGCCAGGAAAGGGCCCTCATTGTTGAGGGGTACCGGGACCTGGTGCGGGCCGAGGTGTCCGACGCCACCGGCATCAACCCCTGGCTGGGGGAGTGGGTGTACGGCTTCCGCTACAACGAGTCCTCCCAGGGGGCCTGTACGAGGGCCGTGGACGGCCTGCTGGACCTCCTCGGTCGGGACCACGTGATCCTGGACCTCGACGCGGGGGAGGCGAAGCCCGACGGGACCTTCGAACCCCAGTTCCAGCTGGCGCCCACCCCGCCGGAGGACCTGCCGGTCGCCATCGAGACCGAGGCTCCCGGACGGACCGCCGCGTGGACCTGGGCCGACGACGGTCGCGTCTTCCGGGGGGAACTGACGATCGGGCCCAGCGACGACCCCGGGGGCGAGGACCGGGCGAAGCGGACCGTGACGCTGGGGATTCCGCTGGCCGACGGGGTGCTGCGGTACACCCCGGCCCTGGTGGAGGACCGGGTGGTGTCGGTTCCCCTGGCCGACTTCCGCCTGCTGGCGAACCGGATCTACGTGCCGCTGGCCAACGGGCTGATCGGCCTGGGCCCGGACCTCTGGCTGCTGAAGTCCTGCCGGGACGTCCACCTGGCCGCCCGCATCTCGACGGGTGATGCCGACCGGATCGAGTTCATCGACGAGACGGTGCCGCAGGAAGGCGGGGTGACCTGGGTCTTCTACCTGCTGCGCGGTTCGGAGGAGGAGGCCATCGGGCTGGCACGGCTGCTGAACACCCACCCGAACCTGGTCTTCGTGCGGTCTGGCGTTTCTTGACAAGCCCTGCAGCGCTTCAGTACCTTGGGCTCGTGACGCAGGAGGGGATCATGGCCGGTGGATGGAAGGGGCTGTTGCCGCTGGTCCTGGCGGGTTTCGCCTGCGGGGGATCCCAGGTCGTCCACGGGGATTTCGTCACTCCGGTGATGACCCAGAAGGGGCCCGACGGGACCGTCGAGCAGACGACGGACCTGGACGGGGACGGGCAGGTGGACGTCTGGACCTCCTTCCGGGAGGTGAAGGCTGGCAAGGACCAGGTGCGCCGCCTGATGGTTCGCAAGGCGGTGGACCTGAACCGGGACGGGCGGGTGGACATCCAGATGGCCTATGACGACCAGGGGGACCTGGTCCGGGAGGAACTGGATCTGGACTTCGACGGCCGCGCCGACGTGGTTCGGCACTACCGGAAGGGGAAGCCGGAGCGGGAGGACGTGGCATCCCGCTTTGACGGTCGCATCGACATCCGGAAGTTCTACGAGGAAGGGGTCCTGGTGGTGAAGCAGGTGGACACGGCCCGGAACGGCCATTTCGACGAGTTCCAGTACTTCGTCGGCAACAAGCTGGCCCGGGTCGGATGGGACCGGGACGGGGACGGGAAACCGGAGGTCTTCGAGGAGAACCCGGCGTTCACGGAGTAGTGTTTCCCCCGGCGGCTGCTTCGGGGCTCCGCCGGCCCTGGCGGGCCACCACGCCGGCCTCCTCGAAGAGGTGGCGCGCTGCCTCGGGCAGCGGGTAGGGGTCGCGGTAGACGACTTCCCGGATGCCCGCGTTGATGATCATCTTGCTGCACAGCACGCAGGGTTGGAAGGTGCAATAGAGGGTGGCCCCGTCCAGGCCGACTCCGTGGAAGGCCGCCTGGACGATGGCATTTTCCTCGGCATGGCTGCACAGGCAGTCGGTCAGGCCCGAACCCGACGGGGCCAGGGAGAGGCAGCGGGGGCATCCGCCCTCGTTGCAGTTCCGGGTGCCCCGGGGGGTCCCGTTGTAGCCCGTGGAGACGATCCGGTGGTCCTTCACGACCACCGCCGCCACCCGCCGCTTCACGCAGGTGGACCGGGTGGACACGACCTCGGCGATCCGCAGGAAGTAGTCGTCCCAGGAGGGGCGGTGGATCCGGGCGGCGGCCTGCCGGAAGACGTCCCGCACCTGGTCGTGGAGGTGCCCCAGGTCCCGGTCGTTCACGATCGTGAAGTCCGCCAGGCCGATCGTCGCGACCAGTTGCTGGGCCGCGGGGTTCCCGCTGGCCAGTTCCCGTTGTTCCGCGTCCCGGAAGGCCTCGAAATCCAGGGGGTCCCCGGGCCTGGCGCGGGCCTGGGCCCTCTGGAATCGCAGTTCGATGGGCGCGTCCACCGCGATCAGGAAGAAGTCCGGCGCCTCCCGGAGAGCCCGGACCTCGTCGGGATTGCGGATCGAGTCCACGACCTGGTTCAACCCCTGGGTGAAGCGAGCCATCGCGCGACGCGCCAGGGCATCCCGTCCCTGCTCCTCCCGGACCCGCCTGCCCTCGTCGATCAACGCGGCCCGGGAGGGCTCGATGCCGCGGTCGGCCAGCCCCCGCCGCAACTCGTCCGACAGCGAGAAGTACTCGAACCCGGACCCCTTCAGGAAGGCCGCGACCTCTCCCTTGCCTGCGGCGTTCCTTCCTGTGATGCCCAGCACCATTTGTCGGCCTCCGTCAACGAACTGCGGGCCCCCCTGCTTGACAGAGGGGGATCCGCCCAGAATAATGCCACCAGTTGGGCCAGGGCCCCAGCCTTTTCTTCCCGTCCGAATGGGGGGGACATGCCGCAGAAGGTGCAGGTTCGTCTGGAAGCCCCCTTCTACTGCAAGACCCGGCGCATCGAGGTGACCGTGCAGAAGTGCCTGGATTCCTTCGTGGAGGCGAACGCCTTCTCCTTCAAGGAATCCACCTGCTTCAAGTGCACGCAGGGCCAGCGGGTCCGGAGTCTCATCGCCCGGAGTTGACCTGACCCCCGGGAGCCTCGCCTCCGATCCCGGGATCCCAGAGGACGATCTTGTCGTTTCCCCGCTTCGCCACATAGAGGGCCTCGTCGGCCCGGGCCTGGAGTTCCGCGGCGGTCCCGGGCGGTGGGGACGACTCGGTGGACGCGATGCCGATGCTGACCCCGGGGCGGATCGAGGCTCCCTGTTCCTGGAACGATCGGCGCGCCACCTCGTCGTGGATGCGCCGGGCCGTCTGCAACCCCTCGGCGAGGTCCATGTCCGGCAGCAGGACCAGGAACTCGTCGCCCCCGATCCTGCCCGGGACGTCCATCGCCCGGACGCTCTGGCGCAACGCCTCGCCGACCGCCCGGAGCAGCCGGTCTCCCGCTCCGTGGCCCCATCGGTCGTTGACGGTCTTCAGGTTGTCCACATCGATCATCACCAGGCAGAAATGCTTCCCCGACCGGGCGCTACGGTCGAACTCCTCCCGGAGACGGGCGTCCAGGTAGCGGCGGACATAGAGGCCCGTCAGGCCGTCCTCGGTGGCCAGCGTGTACAGGCGCCAGTTCTCGATGGCGAGGGAGACGTGGCGACTCAGGGGATCCAGCAGCGGAAGGACCTCCGTGGCCGGGCGCCTGGCGTCCCGGATCACCAGGGAGATGAATCCCAGGACGGTTCCCTGGGCAGGGGAGAAGAGGGGGGACGACAGGACCCGGAGCGCCGGTGCCTGGGATTCGGGGGCCGGCGGGTCCCGCAGCCAGGGGGCGTCGGAAAGGGTCGGCTCCAGCCGGAGGGTCCGGTGAACCAGCCCCACCAGGAGGGGTTTCAGCGATCGATCCCGGACCCGGACCAGGTCCCGATGTGGGCCCGCATCGCTGGAGACCACGGTCAGGACGACTCCCACGATGTCCGGAAAGGCGTCCAGCATCACCTGTCCGATCCGCCTGCCCATGTCTTCCAGGTCCAGCGTCGACGCGGCGGCCCGCCCGGCTTCCTCCAGCACCCGGAGTTCCCGGGCCTGGACCAGCAGGGACGAGACGATGCGCCAGAGGCGGAAGCAGGCCCAGGTGACCGGCAGGAAGGCCAGCGCCGTCAGTTTCAGGAGCCAGGAGACGGACCTCTCGTCCGTGACCCCGGACAGCCGCCACAGGCCGAGGGCCACGGCGCCCAGTGCCAGGCTCGTCATCACCCAGGCGCCCGCTACGAGCCACCTGGCCCGCTTCCAGGGGCCGGGGGGCGCGGGTGCGTGGAAGGAGGTCTTCGGGTGGGTCATGTCCCCTCGTCCAGCAGGGACCGCACCATGCGGTCCGACCGCGTCCACTCCTCGTCCACCCGGACGAAGATCCGCAGCATCACGCTCCTGCCCAGGATCGCCTCCAGTTCCCTCCGGGCCTCCGTGCCGATCCGCTTGATCATCGCGCCGTTCCGCCCGATGACGATCGGCTTCTGGGATTCCTTTTCCACGTGGATGGTCGCATCGATCTGCACCGCCCGGGGCGGTTCGGGCTCCTGGAACTGATCGATCGTGACCGCGATCGAGTACGGGATCTCCTGCCGGGTGGAGAGGAAGACCTTCTCCCGGATGATCTCCGATGCGAGGTAGCGCATCGGGCGATCGCTGAGGTCGTCCTCCGGGTACAACGGCGGACCCACCGGCAGGCGTCGCCGGACCTCCTCGATCAGCCGGTCCACCCCGTCCCCGGTCCGTGCGCTGACCGGCACCTGGTCCTCGAAGCCGGCGTTCCGCCAGCGATCCATGCAGGGAAGCAGGTCCGACTTCTTCAGGAGGTCGATCTTGTTCAGCACCAGCAGGGTCGGCCGTCCCGATTCCCGGACCCGGTCCAGGACCAGGGCCTCCTGTTCCAGGCACGTCGACGGGTCGTGGGCATCGCTGACCAGCAGGACCAGGTCCGCATCGGCCAGGGCCTCCTCGGCCAGCCGGACCATGCGCCGGTTCAGGGCCTTGGACGGGACGTGGATCCCCGGGGTGTCGTGGAAGAGGATCTGCGCCCCCGGGAGGGTCAGGATTCCCAGGATCCGGTCCCGGGTCGTCTGGGGCTTGGGTGTCACGATGGCGATCTTGGCCCCCAGCATCCGGTTCAGCAGCGTGGACTTGCCGACGTTGGGGCGACCGGCGATGGCGACGACTCCGCAGCGAGATTCACCGGCCATGGAGCGACTCCTGCAGGGGGGATCGGGCCGCCAGGCCCACGGGTTGGCCCGAGGGATCCCGGACCTCCACGACCGTCTCCGGAGGGAACGATGATGCCATCAGGGTCCTGGCCCGGGCCCGCTGTGTGGCGGAACCGGTCTCGACGACCAGGTGGCCCCCGGGCCGGAGGCAGCGCAGGGCCTGGGGCAGCAGGCGGCGCAGGTGATCGACCCCCTCGGGCCCCGAGAACAGGGCCTCCGGCGGCTCGAAGTCCCGGACTCCCGGGTCCAGTTCCACCCGCTCCGTTTCCGCGACGTACGGGGGATTGCTGACGATCACGTCCCAGGGCGGATCCCAAGGCACCGCTTCCAGGAGGTCCGACCGGACCCACCGCACCCGGTCCCCCAGCCCGAGAAGCTTGCCGTTCTCCCTGGCGGTCTCGAGAGCGGCCTCGGACAGGTCCACCCCCAGGATCTCCGCATCGGGGATCCGGGATGCGAGGGCGCAGGCGATGGCGCCGCTGCCGGTGCCCACGTCCACGATGCGGGGACGGGGGGAGGCTTCGGATCGGATCCGGTCCAGCACGGCGTCCACCAGCGACTCCGTTTCCGGCCTGGGGATCAACACCGCCGGGTTGACCCGGATTTCCAGCCCGTAGAACTCCTTCCGGCCCAGGAGGTAGGCCACCGGCTCCCCCCGGGCCCGACGCCGCACCAGTTCCCGCAGGCGGTCCCTCTCCCCGGGGGTCATGGGTCGTTCGGGGGACAGGAAGAGGTCCAGGCGGCGAATGCCGCAGGCCTCGGCC
Organism: Myxococcota bacterium; assembly: GCA_017994695.1. Taxonomy (GTDB): domain Bacteria; phylum Myxococcota_A; class UBA9042; order DTJE01; family DTJE01; genus JAGOKF01. The sequence continues at coordinate 14,040 of JAGOKF010000014.1, forward strand.
GCCAGCAACTCGGCATCCAGGCGGGCCGTGGGGATTCCCTTTCCGGCCAGCCACCCGACGGCCAGGCGAACCGTCTCGCCGACGGTCAGAGGGGCTTCCGGCTTCACGATCCCACCTCGCGATCCATCGCCGCCTCGGGTCCGGGAGGACTGCTCCCGACCAGGGAAACCGGTTCCAGGTGTCGTGTCCGGTTCATGGGGCGTCCCAGGGAAAGTCCTCTTCCGGCGGCGGCGGACCCGGGGGCGACGCCCGCTCCTGCTCCAGCAGCGTCTCGACGGCCCCGAGGAGGCTGCTTCGACTCTGGATCATCGGCAGGAAGCGACGCAGAGCCACCGCGCCCGCCATTCCTCGGCTGTATCGGCTCAGGTGCTTCCGGAAGAGCCGTGCCGCCAGGCGGTCGTCCCCCTGGTGGGCCTCGCAGAGGAGTTCGAAGTGCCGCACGACCACCGATCGCCACTCCGGGAGATCGGGTCGGGGTGGGGCGGCAAGTCCCCGCCAGCGGGCAACCAGTTCCCGGAAGATCCAGGGGTTACCGATGGACGCCCGTCCCACCATCGCCCCGTGGCAGCCGGTCTGGCGAAGCATCCGGATGCCGTCCTCGGCGGTCAGGATGTCCCCGTTGCCGATCAGGGGACAGGAAAGCAGGCCCCGCAGACGGGTGATCTGGGCCCAGTCGGAACTGCCCCGGAATCCCTGGGACCGGGTCCGGGCATGGAGCGTCACCAGGGCCAATCCGTGGTCCGCGGCCATCGCCGCGACCTCCTCCAGCACCGAGTGGCCCGGCGCGGCACCGGTCCGGATCTTCAGGGTGACCGGGACCCGGACCGCCTGGCGGACGGCCTTCACGATGGCCTCGAGGCGGGGCAGGTCCGACAGCAACGCGGCCCCTGCCCGGCCGTTGGTGACCCGTCTGGAGGGACAACCGGCATTGACGTCCACCGCGTCGGCTCCGGCCTCTTCGGCCTGGACCGCCGCCTCGGCCATCGTGGCCGGGTCGGCCCCCTCCACCTGCACCACCAGCGGGTGATCGTCCGGAGGGATGTCCAGGCGTCTCCGGGCGTCCTCGGCACCCCGGACCAGCGCCATGGCCGGCACCATCTCGCTGAAGCAGAGGCCCGCGCCCTGGGACCGGCAGAGCAAACGGAAGGGCCAGTCGGAGTACCCGTCCAGGGGCGCCGCCACGAAGGGGTTGACCGCCAGCAGGTCTCCCAGGCTCGGCACCGGGTCCCGGCGCCAGCCCGCCCCGTCCGGTCGCCCTGTCGGGGAAGGAAGGTTCTTGCGAGGGATCAGGTTCCGCTCCTTTCCCGGCGTGCGAACGAGAGAATCGCGGATCGCGGGCCTGCCATCAGCGGATGGTTCCCGCGACCGAGGCGACGCAGCCCCGCCCCCAGACCTGCACGTCATCGATCATCCAGCCCCGGAAGGCGTTGTCCACGCCGTCCACCGAATCGAACACGAACCGGATCCGCATCCAGCCGGCCTGCTGCCAGGACGAGAGGTCGACCGAGTGGAGGACCCACGCGGGGGACCTTCCCAGTCCGCCCGACGACAGCCCCTGCTTCGCGGAAACCGCGCCCCCGTTGTCGGCCCCCTTCTTGACGTCCCGGACTGGCACCCACAGCCCCTGCTCCGACTGGGACGACGTCTGGGCCTCGACCCACATGCGATCCCGGTCCAGGTCCCGGGATTCCACCTCCCAGGCAGTCGCGAAGGAGAGGGTCAGGTCCACCGCGTCCCCGACGAAGATCCAGGGGGAAGTCAGGGTTCCGGCCACGGGCTTGCCGGCCTGGTCGCAGGCCTGGCCGAAGGGCAGGTAGTTTCCCAGTTCCGCGTTCCCGAACCAGAACGAACCCTGGCCGCTGTAGGCATAGGGGAGCGCGTTGGCGTAGGGAATGCACTGCCAGGTCTGGTCGCCGGAGCACAGGGAGCAGGTGGCGCCGACCTGGCAGGCCTCCTCGTCGGGGGTCAGGACGCACTCGCCCCCGGCGGAGTTGGTCGGGGTCCACTGGAGCCACTGCCAGCGGACGTCGGTTTCCAGGGGATCGATGTCCCAGGGAGGGGGCGTCTGCCCGTTGTCGGTTCCCGGGAGAGGGGTCCCCTCGAAATCGTCGGCGAAGCAGGGCGTCGGCTCGGCCGGCAGGGGTTCCAGGACCTGTTCCAGGAAAGTCACCCGGTTCGGCAGCACCAGGGGCACCGCCCGGGCGCGGAACCAGCCCGATCGGACGAACTGCAGCAGGACGTTGCCCGAGTCGGGCGGGTTCGGCGGGAGACCGGTCAGGCAGAAGAGCCCCTGTTCGGTGGTGGTGGTCTGTCCGAGGTCCGTTCCCTGGGGGTCGGTGGCCAGGACGAGCACGCCACCAAGGGGGTTCACGGAGCGGACGGCTCCATCGCTGTCCCGGACCCGGCCGCAGACCGTTCCGCCGGTGTTCCCCTGATCCACCGGGTACATCGTCACCCGGACCGGCAGCACGTCCCCTCCGACGAGGGGAAGGAAGTCCGACCGGATGGACTGGAACTGGTCCGCGTCGACCAGCAGGCAGACGTCGCCCGGCTCTACGGCGAGGTCGAAGAGACCCTCGGGTCCTGTGATGACCTCGTAGAAGGGACCCGGGGGGACGTCTCCCTCGCAGGCGGCCCCCACGCCGACCCGGACCCGGGCTCCCTGCACCGGGGATTCCCCTGCGGCCCTGGCCTGGACGAGGGGCACCCCAGCCCCGGGCAACCGGGCTGCCGTCAGAGGTTCCGCCCGGATCACCAGTCCCCCGACGCGGACCGTCCGAAGGCAGATGTTGTCCTCGTCGGTCTGTCCGTCGCAGTCGTCGTCCACCTGGTTGCAGGTCTCGCCGGTCGGCACGCGGCCCGTGCAGACCGTTCCGCCCTCGCCGTCGCAGGCCGTCACGCCCGGGCAGGACCCGAACTCGTTCTCGATGGCGCAGACCTCTCCCGCCAGGCCTTCGTCGGTCTGCTCGTCGCAGTCGTCGTCGAGGCCGTTGCAGGTCTCCGGGGCCGGAACGGGGCCCTCGCAGGCCACTCCGCCCCCGTCCTCGGCACAGCGGGTGGTTCCGGGGCACTTCCCGAACTCGTTCTCGACGAAACAGGCCTTGTCCAGCAGGTCCTCGTCGGTCTGCCCGTCGCAGTCGTTGTCCTGGCCGTCGCAGAGGGTCTCGGAGGCCTGCCAGTCCGGCACGGCGTCGAAGACGCAGACGAATTCGCCGCCGATGCACTCCCGCCTCGGGGGCGTCGATCCGCCGCAGACCCCTTCGGAGGGGCAGGCATCGGGGGTCGGGTCCACCAGCGTCCCGGCGTCGGTCCGCCCGTCGCAGTCGTTGTCCAGGCCATCGCAGGAGGTCTCCGCCGCCTGCCAGCCGGTCACCCCGGCATAGTCGCAGACGATCCGGGCCTCCACGCAACGGGCCAGGATCGACGCCGATCCGGTGCCGCAGACCCCCTCGGAGAGGCAGCCCAGTTGCACCAGCACCGCGTTGTCCTCGTCCGGCACGTCGTTGCGGGGGTCGTACTCGTCGGGGATGCAGTCCCCGTCCCCGTCCGCCTGTGGCAGGCGCGACTCCAGGGCGTCGATGCGACCGTCATTGTCCCGGTCCAGGGGGATGCGGGGGTCGGGTCCGACCTCCAGGCCGTCGGGAACGCCGTCGCCGTCGCTGTCCGCCTTGCCCGGGTCCGTCCGGGCGAGGTTCTTTTCCACCCCGTTCTTCAGGCCGTCCCCGTCCAGGTCCCCGTCGGGGTCCAGGCACAGGTTGTCATAGCAGATTCCCGACTCGCAGTCGGTGTCGTCCGAGCAGGAGTCCCCGACCCGCTTCTTGCGTTTCTCATCGGCGCATCCCAGGCCGACCGCGACGACGACCAGCGCCATGACAGGGAAGAGCAGGCGGCGAAGACGGCGGGTGTCCATGACCTGACCTCCTGTAGGTGCCCGGCCGGCCTGGATACCCGGTGGACCCGAGGGTGCCGGGACGCTCAATCCACCAGCGCGGAGAGGTCCAGCCCCTTCTTGCGGGCATAGGCGACCAGGCCGACTTTCGAGATTGTACGCAGGGCGCGCGTGGAAAGCGAGAGGCGGACGTACCGCTCCAGTTCCGGAACCCAGATGCGCTTGTTCTGGACGTTGGGGTGCTGCCAGCGCTTCGTCCGGTTGTGGGCGTGGGAGATGTTCATCGCGGAGAGCCGTCGCTTTCCGGTGATTGCGCAGCGGGCCATCGGATCCTCCTAGACCAAGGGCGGCGTCTTATACGACTTCCGGGCCGCTCCGTCAACCGCATCCGTCGCCCCGGTCGGACGCGACTCTGATACAATCCGCCCTTCCGGGGGCGACGATGCGGTTGCTGGCGGCACTCCTGGCAGGGGTCGAAGGCTTCGGGAAGGCCCTGATCCTGCTGTGGGAGGGGCTGTTCCTGGCGTTCCGGCCGCCCTGGCGCTGGCGCCTGCTGCTCCAGCAGATGGAGTTCATCGGGGCGGGATCCCTCTTCATCGTGCTGCTGACAGGCGTCTTCACGGGGATGGTCTTCGCGGTCCAGACCATCCACACCTTCCGGCTCTTCAACGCGGAGACCCTGGTGGGGTCGGTGGTCTCCCTGGCCTTGATGCGGGAACTGGCGCCGGTGCTCACGGCCCTGATGGTGACGGGGCGCGTGGGATCGGCGATTGCCACCGAGATCGGGACGATGGTGGTCACGGAGCAGGTGGATGCCCTCTCGGCGATGGCGGTGCACCCGGTGCAGTACCTGGTGACGCCGCGCCTGCTGGCGGCGGTGGTGATGCTCCCGGTGCTGACGGCGTTCTGCGACCTGGTGGGCATCGGGGGCGCCTACTACGTCAGCGTGTACTTGATGGGAGTGGACGGGGGGATGTTCCTGGACAAGATCCGGTTGTATGCCGACTCCTGGGACGTGGTCTCCGGGCTGATCAAGGCGGCGGTCTTCGGCCTGATTCTGGCCCTGGTGGGCTGCCACAAGGGGCTCGGAGCGACCCAGGGAGCCCGGGGGGTCGGCGTCGCGACCACCCAGAGCGTGGTGCTGTCGTCGATCCTGATCCTTGTGAGCGACTACTTCCTGACCCTCCTGCTGTACCGGTGAACGTTCCCGGGCGCAGGGGGACGCCGGGGCTGGAAAGGCCCCGGTGGCTCGGCTATCCTTTCGAGCGCTTGGAAAGGGGTTCAGGAAACCGATGGATGCCCGCAGGTCGAGTTGGTGGTGGATCGGATGCCTGCTGATCGCGGCCTGCGGCGGGGGCGGGGGAGAGGAACTCCCGGCGCGGATGGACATCCAGTACCCGGAAGACGCCGGGGACCCGGGAATGGGGATCCCGGACCCCGGGCGGGATCCAGGCCAGGACCTCTGGGAGGCGAGTCCCCCGGGGGACCTGCCGACTCCGGAGTGCACGCCCGCGACCGTCCGGACGGACTGCCAGCAGACCTGTCGCGACCTGGGCCCGTGCCAGCAGTGCATCTGCGATCTGAACGACCAGGGGGGCACCTGCAAGGTGATCTCCCGGCCGGACCAGTCGGCCTGCGACGACGGGGACCCCTGCACGGACCCCGATCGCTGCCAGGACGGCGCCTGCGTGCCGGGGGAGGCGCTCTGCCAGTGTTCCCGGGACGACGACTGCCGTCTCTTCGACGACGAGGACCTCTGCAACGGGCGGATGGTCTGCGACAGGCGCCGGTTCCCGTTCACCTGCGTGCTGGATCCGGCCTCGGTGGTCCAGTGCTCTTCCGCCGAGGATACGGCCTGCCGGGTCAATCGCTGCGACCCCGCCCTGGGCCTCTGCCAGATGACCTCCGTGCCGGAGGGCGAGTCCTGCCTGCTGCCCGATCCCTGCGTGACCCGCGCGGAGTGCCTCCAGGGGGAGTGCACGGCCCGGGAGCGCCGGGACTGCGAGGACGGAAACCTCTGCACCACGGACGGCTGCGATCCGGGCCTGGGATGCACCCATGTGGACAACGAGGAGGTCTGCGAGGACGGGGACCCCTGCACCGTCGAGGACCGGTGCAGCCGGGGAACGTGCCGGTCCGGCCGCCCGGCCCCGTGCGACGACGGGGATCCCTGCAACGGCATCGAGTCCTGTGACCGCTCCGAGGGGTGCGTTCCCGGGACCCCCCTGGACTGCAACGACCGGAACGCCTGCACCTCCGATTCGTGCGATCCGGCGGCCGGGGGATGCGTCCACGAATGGCTTCCCGATGCCAGCGAGGGGCCGGCCGACGACCCCCGGTGCCTGAACGGCGTGGACGACGATTGCGACGGGCTGAAGGACTTTCTGGACCCGGACTGCCGGTTCGGGCTCAGCGCCGTGGACCCGGCCGACGGCCCGGAGGTGGGCGGGTTCACCACGACCTGGACCGGCCAGACCCTGGACCAGGTCGTCGGGGCCCGGGTGGACGGGACGCCGGTGCCCTTCGTGGTGAAGTCCTCGATGTCCCTCCAGGTGACGATGCCGCCTCATGATCCAGGGCTGGTGGACGTCTCGATCGAGTCGGCGAAGTTCGTCTTCACGTTGCGCGGCGCGTTCCGGTACGTGTCCCGGGTCGAGGATCCCTCGGTGATCGGGGCCCTGACGTCGCCCACCGCGCCGGTCGTGATCCGGGAAGGGGAAAGCACTCCTCCGTTGGAAGCCACCGTGAGGATCCCCGGGATCACCGACGGCCCCTCGCCGGATCCCTCGGCGGTGATCGGGCGGTTCGGGTACGGGCCCCGGGGGAGTCTGCCCTGGGCGTCCACGGGGTGGAGGTGGTTCGGGCCCGCCGCGGGGACGCCGACGGGGGACGGGGCGCTGCGATTCTCGTCCTACACGGTGCCCCAGACGGGGGGCTACTTCGACCTGGCGGTGCGCTTCAGCCTGGACGGGGGCCAGTCGTGGATCTACCGGGACACCGTGCCGACCCGGGGAACCTACGACCCGGCTGGCGCGCTGCCGTTCACGGTGATGGGAGTTCCCCGGGCGGGTGCGGTGGTGATCAACGAAGTCTGCTGGATGGGGTCCAGCGACGACATCACCGACGAGTGGATCGAACTGCGCAACATGACCCCGGCGCCTTTCGAGATCGCGGGCTGGAAGATCACGGGCATCCGGTATCCATCAGGGGACCTGGTGCTGGGCGGGGAGGGGCAGGTCGTCCGTTCCACGGTGCTGGAACCGGAAGGGTACTTCCTGGTCTCCCAGTACGAGGCCGGGCGATCGGCCCTGGCGGTGCTCCCGGACATCGCGGTGGTGCCGGGTACTTCTCCCCTCCGGGGCATGTCCATCCCCAACAGTCCCCCGAAGACGTGGCAACTGGTGACCCCTGGAGGACTGGTGGTGGACCAGGCGCGGTTCACCGGGACCGCCGGGGTGGACGGCAATCCCCTGCTGCTGCAACCCGAGCGAACGATGGAACGTCGGGCCACGCCGGGGACGGGCCTCCTGGACGGGGACTGGATGTCGGCCCGGGTGGCCGACGGATTCGACGGGGATCCCCGGCAGGCAATGAACCTGGGGACCCCCCGGGGGCCGAACTCGGACATCCCCCTCTGTGCGACCGACGCCGACTGCGCCGGTCGCTGGCCCTGGGAGACCCTGACGGCCTGCGAGGTCCGGGCCTGCGACCCGGCGCTGGGCCGGTGCCGGATCGCGGCGATTCCCGACGGCGGTGCCTGCGACGACGGCCTGTTCTGCACCGTCGGGGAGACTTGCCGGTCCGGGGAGTGCGGGAATTCCCTTCCCCGGGACTGTCGAGACGCCGGGCCGGTGTCGGCCTGCACGCTGGACCTCTGCGACGAGGAGGCCGACCTCTGCAGGAACCCCTGGAACCCCGAGGCGGTGGAGGGCCCGGCGGGCGATCCCCGCTGTTCCAACGGCGTCGATGACGACTGCGACGGCTTCTCCGACGGGCAGGACCTCCAGTGCCGCTTCGTGGTGACCCGGGTCTCCCCCGGGGTGGTCCCCAATACGGGCGGGTGGAGCCTGGCCCTGGTCGGCGATGCCCTGAACACCGTCCGGAAGGTGCGCATGGGCGATGTGGACTGCCTCTGGAGGCTGGTCAACGACCAGCGCATCGACTTCGACTCGCCGTCGTTGCCCGGGGTCGGGTTCGTGACGGTGTCGGCCTGGGACGGGGTCGTGGAGGCGAGGCTGACCCAGGCCGTCCGGGTGATCGGACTGGCCTCGGGGGTCCTGGCGGGCATCGACCGTCCCACCAGCGACCTCGTCGTCGCGCTGGGAGCCTCGACCCCGCCGATCCACGGGAGGGTGCAGGCCGCCGGGGTGACCAGCGGGCCGAATCCCGCGGACCCCGCGACGCTGATCGCGGAGATCGGGATCGGTCCCAAGGGGTTCCTGGAGACCGATCCCTTCCGGGATCCGGGCTGGACGTGGTGGCCCGCGGCCTACAACCCCGACTGCCAGGACTGCCCCCGGCTCGGGGTGTACGAGTACCGGGCGTCGATCGTCCCCTCGGCAAGGGGCAACTACCTGGTGGCCTTCCGGGTGTCGGTGGACGGGGGAGACCGCTTCCAGTACGGGATGCTCGGGGAACCCAGGGATGCCCCCTGGGATCCCTACCAGACCATCATCGTCTCGGTGCAGTAGGGGACCCCCGGCATGTCCCGGGTTTGGGAGCCTCCGCCCCGCCGGTCTACAATGCGCACTCGGGGTGGCTCTTCAGCGAGGTGGCCGGAAGATGACGTCTGCCTGGAGATGCCTCGCAGCGGCATTCGTGCTGCTGCTTGCCGGGGAGTCCGGGGCCCTGGGATCCCCGCCTCGAAAGGCCGGGGCGGTGAAGCGGTCCCGGGCGGTCGAGGGGGAACGGAAGGCCGTCGCCCCTGCGGAACCGAAACGGGATCGTCCCCGGTCCGCCCCTCGCCGGGTGCCGGCCTCCTTCGTGCCGGTCTCGGACGATCCCTCCCTTCCGCTGGAGACCGTCTGGACCCGGCACCTGGACCAGTGGTTCCGCCAGGTGCGACCGGCCGCGGGAGCCTTCGTGGCCCTGGACCCGGAAACCGGGGAGGTGCTGGCGTTGAGCGACTGGTCCACCCGGGGTGTCGGGAAGCCCAGGCCTGCGGTCAGCGCGGCGTTTCCCGCGGCGTCGGTCTTCAAGATCGTCACCTCTGCGGCCCTGATCCGATCGGGGAAGGTCTCCTCGTCCACCTCGGTCTGCTACCACGGGGGGGCCTCCCGCCTGGACCCGGGGCACCTCGTGGACAGCCGCCAGGACCGGTCCTGCCGGACCCTTCGGGGGGCCTTCGCCCACAGCACCAACGCCATCTTCGGGAAACTGGCGGTGCGCCACCTGTCGCCCCGGAACCTGCTGGAGATGGCCGAGACCCTGGGATTCAACCAGGTCCTTCGGGTCGGGGGCTTGGAGACCCGGCCCACCGCCTCCCTGCCCGCCGGGGACCTGGACCTGGCCCGGATGGCCGCGGGCTTCGTCCGGAGTAACCTGTCCCCCCTGGCCGGGGCGGTGATGGCTGCCGTGATCGCGTCGGGGGGGCGCTGGCCCTCGGGCGTCCTTCGGAACGGGCGGCCGGTCGAGGATCCGCAGGTCCTCCCCGAGGGTCTCTGCCGGGAACTGCGGGGGATGATGAAGGCCACCTCCACGGAAGGGACGGGCACCCGCTTCTTCGCGGGGCTTGCGGCCCAGCCGGGCGGCGGTGCGGTGGCCGTGAAGTCCGGGACCCTGACCAGCCGGGACGGGTCGGGACTCTTCGACACCTGGATGGTGGGATTCTTCCCGGCGGATCGCCCGCGCATCGCCTTCGCGGCCCTGATGGCCACGAAGGGGCCGGGGTCCGTCCGGGCCGGCCACCTGGCCCGCTTCGCCCTGCAGACCTGGGTCTCGCTCCAGCGCCTGCGGCGTCCCGAATCCTGAACCCGCATGCTACGGGTGCTCGGTGAACTCCAGGCGGTGGAACCGGAGTCCCGGGTCCAGACTCCGGAGGGTGAGCCGGTGAGGACCGACCTCGGGGTTGCGGACGATCTGGAAGACCCCGGGGAGGGCGATGGTCAGGAGGGCCTCCTCGCCCGAGGCCGGCAGGTCCTCTCCCCGGAGTTCCTTCCCCAGGGGGGTCCCGTCCTGGAAGATCTGGACCCGGCCGGTCGTTCCGGCGCGGGACGGGGAGGCCACCAGCCAGACGACCCGGGCCTCGTAGTCGATCCGGACCAGGGCCGGTTCCCCCCCGGCGTGCTCCTGGGCGTCGGGAAGGTTCAGGAAGGCGCCCTCCAGGAAGGCTGAACCCCGGTGGTCCGGTTCCCCGCTCAGGTACCGGACCACCCGGTCCGGCGCGAAGCCCTCGGGGTTGCCCAGGCGTCCCTGGAGATAGCCGAAGGGCGCCGGCGGGGTGACCACCCGAGGAACGAATCCCTCCTGGTCCTCGGGACGCAGGGGCTCGATCACGGGGGGGAACACCGGGGCCGGCTGGCCCTCGCGCAGCAGGGTCTGGATGGACAGTTCGAAGGGGGGCCAGGGCCCCTGTTCGACCAGGCAGTCCGCCAGGAAGCCTCTCCGATCCGCCAGGTAGGCCGAGGGGATCGGCGGGGTCCCCAGGGCCTCCCAGAGGTCGAGATCCAGGTCGGTCGCGACGGGAAAGGGCAGTCCCATCTGGTCCAGGATCCTCCGGGTCCAGGAGGGGTCCTTGCCGAAGCCCAGGCGGGGCAGCAGCACTCCCAGGACCGACAGCCCGTGGGAGGTGTAGCGCCCGTGCCAGGCCCGGAGGTATGGCAGGACCCGCAGGGAATCCACCTGGGCGAAATCCCAGAAGAAGAGCAGGACGACCCGGCCGGGGTGCCCGTCGGGGACGAGGGATGGCCGGTCGGGCCACCAGAGGCGGTCCAGGGGCGGCAGCGGCAACCGGCCCCGGGGAAGTCGCAGTCGGGTTCCTTCCATCACCTGCTCCCCAGAGATGCCTGCCAAACGCCCTCTCCCAATCAGCCCCCGTCGTCCCCGGGGTCCGTTCCGGGGAGGTTGTCCACCCATCGACCGATGGAGGCCATCTCCCGTTCCCATGCCTCCGGGTCCAGCCGGATCCGGATGAAGGACAGAAACAGGCCCTGCAGGAGGGCTTCCACCTGATCGCAGAGGTCCATCCGGAAGGACATCGTCGCGCCCGGATCGTCGCCCTCGGTCTCGGGCAGCCGGATCCCCCGGAGGCCCAGGTCGGCGCCGTGGATGGTCAGGTGGAATTCCCGTCCTTCGTGGATCAGGTTCACCCGGGCGACGCTCACCTGCTTGCCCAGGCGCAGGGAAAGGCGGACCTCCTCGCTTTCGGTCGGCTCGTCCACCTTCAGCACGGACCGGTCCTTCGCGGGATTCTGGCCGTCCAGCGTCACCACTCGTTCGAACACCACGTCGAAGGTCTCCCCGGATGGCAGCGTGAAGGACTCCCGGTCCCGGGCCGAACGGGCCATCATCCAGGTCAGAAACTCCCTTCCCAGGAACTCGGTCCGCCGGACGTGTTCCGATCGGTGGATTTCCGTCATCGCGATTCCTCCTCGGTCGCGGGGTCGAACCAGAGGCCCCCTCCGAAGCGCGAGGGCAGCAGGCCCAGCACCCGCTCGTATTCCTCCGGCGCCAGGCCGTGTTCCAGCACCCCCTGGAGGTGCAGCGGCCGCAGGGTCAGGCCCAGGTCCTTCCGGGCCCGGTCGGCGAATTCCTCCCGGGCCCGGGCGGCGGTCGTGAACAGGCGGATCCGACGTTTCGGAACGTCCCAGACCACCTCGTGGGCCGTGATGGCCGGAAGGCATCGCCGGAGCAGTTCCATCCGGACCCGGTCGGCCAGTTCCTCGCGCTCCTCCTTCCGGAGCCGGGACCTCTGTCCCGCGGCCAGCGTCTCGGCCAGGCGGCGGCGGAAGTACAGGCGATAGGTGGAAGGGGGTACCGAGAGCCGGTCCATCCGGAAGGAGAAGGCCACCAGGGGGTCGAAGAAGACGTTCGCCTCGGTGAACTCGGTGTCCAGGGGGTCCTCGAACAGGGAGAACCCCGCGGCCTGATCCCGGCCCAGATCCACGTCGATGGGGCCGATGCGACCCCGCACCAGGGAATCCAGCAGGTCCTGTCGATGGTCCGGCAAGGGGCCGTCGAGGACCTCCCAGGTGAAGAACGACACCGTGCGCTGCAGGAAACCCATGCTGCCTCCTCAGGGAGTTCGTTCGAACCACTCGACCCGCCGTTCGACCTCGCGGCCCGGGACCCGGGCCAGCACGACGCGCCAGGTCTCCTCCAGGACGGCCTCGGGCACGCGATCGATCCACTCGACCAGCGTGATGCCGTCGCCCCGGACGATCTCCTGGAAACCGATTCCCTCCAGGTCCGAGGCTCCCCGGAGGCGGTAGAGGTCGATGTGGTGGACCGGGCCTCGGGACGCCTGGTAGAGGTTCACCAGCGTGAAGGTGGGAGAGTGCACCTGGCTCGCATCCCCCCCCAGTCCCCGGAGGACTCCCCGCACAAAGACGGTCTTCCCGCTTCCCAGGTCGCCCTGGATCCCCACCACGTCCCCGGGGCGAAGGAGGGTGGCCAGTTCGGCTCCCGCTGCCTCCGTTCCGGCCTCGGAACCCGTCCGGAGGACCCGGTGGCCCGCCGCGTCGTCACTGGCCACCGTAGCGAACCTCCATCACTTCGTATCGACGGGTGCCGCCGGGGGCCTGAAAGACCACCTCGTCCCCGGCCTCCTTGCCCAGCAGCGCCCTTCCCAGGGGCGCCAGGATCGAGATGCGCCGCTCCCGGATGTCGGCCTCGGGATCCCCGACGAGCTGGTATTCCGTCGTTTCGTCCCGGTCCTGGTCGTAGAGGGTGACCCGGGCCCCGAAGCGCACCCGGGTGTCCCGGGTCTGGCGGTAGTCGATCACCTGGGCCCGGGACAGGATGTCCTCGAGCTTGCGGATGTGGGCCTCCACGATCCCCTGCCGCTCCCGGGCCGCATGGTACTCGGCGTTCTCCGACAGGTCCCCGTGGGCCCGAGCCTCTCCAATGGCCTGGATCACCCGGGGGCGTTCCTCCTTGAATCGTTTCAGTTCCTCGGCAAGGCGCTCGTAGCCTTCCGGAGTCAATGGGATGCGGTCCACCTCGCTCATGGCCTCCCCCCCGAAAGAGGCCCGATTGTAGCAGAACCCCGGGGACACGGGCCCGGGACCGAGCGACGGCGCGATGGACGGACGCAGGGGCGGGACCTACAATGAACCGGATTCGTCGCGGAGGGCCGGTTCGTGAACGGGATCTGGCGAGGCATCGGGCGGTACACGGGACTCGCGATCTGCCTCGTGGCCGGGATCGCCTGCGCCGGATCGGCCGTTCCTGGCGAGGACGGGAACTCCGGGGATCGGGGGGATCTGCCGGCCCAGGACGTCGCCGGGGACCGGGGACCGGAGGTCCCGGGAGAGGTTTCCCAGGACGTTCCTTCCAGGGACGGCCCCGGGGAACTGCCCGGGGTGGATTCCGGGTTCGACGATGGTGCCTGGGATCTGCCGGAAGACCCTGCCCCGGGCGATGCCGGCGGGGATCTCCAGGGGGACCCCGAGGGACGGGTGTCCCTGGTGGCCATCGACCGACTGGGGGAGATCCTGGCGGGGACGTCCGCGGCCGACGGACGGGCCTGGCTGGCGGGGCGCAACGGCCTCGTGGTCCGCAGCGACGGAGACGACTTCTGGCCGTTCCCCGGTCCCTCGGGGGCCGGGGACCTGACCGGGGTCTCGGTGTCCGACGGGACGGTCTTCGTGACGGATGCCCGGGGATCCATCCACCGATGGAGAGAAAGGGAGGGCTGGACCCGCCTGCGGGAAGGGGATGGGGCCTCCCTGAACGGGATCGCGGCGGTTTCCGGGGAGGAGTTCTGGGCCGTGGGCAACGGCGGCCGGGTCTTCCACGGGATCGACGGGGAGGTCCTCCCGGACCCCACGGGGATCACCTATGACCTGTTCGGAGTGCAGGCCTCCCGGGAGGGAGGCGTCCGGGCCGTGGGCCGGTACGGAACCCTGTTGACTCGCGGAGCCGTCGCTTGGGAACGCACCACGATCGGATCGTCCTCGGTGACGCTCCGGGCCATCTGGCGGGGAGGGGACGGCCGGATGGTGGCGGTGGGCGACCGAGGAGTCGTGGTGCGGCACGACGGGATTTCCTGGAAACTGGACCTCACCAACGAGACGGAGGATCCGCCTCGGGACCTGTACGCCGTCTGGGGAACGGCCTCGGACGACATCCTGGCCGCGGGAGACGGCGGGGCCCTCTTCCGCTTCGACGGGAAACGGTGGAGCCGGGAGGCCGTGGCCGGCCCCGGCGGGGTGCGCCTGGCCATCCGGGCCGTGGCGACCCGGCGGCGAGGGGACGGAACCTGGGCCTGGACCGCGGCGGGGCTGGATTCCCTGGCGCTGGACCGCGTCGAGGGGGCCTGGAAGGACCGGGTCCTGGGGATCGCGACCTCGATCTACGGCGCGGAGACCGGTCCCGACGGGGAGGTGGTCGCCGTCGGGGAGCAGGGCCTGGTGTTGCGGTGGCGTCCGGGGGAGTCGCCCTGGGCCGTCCGGGCGCAGGTTCCCGGAAGCCTCCTCGCGGTCTCCTGGCCCCTGGCGGTCGGCCAGCGGGGCGCCCTGGTCCGGATCGACGGGGGGCGCACGGAGACCCTGGACTCCCTCGGGAACTCGGACCTGACCGGGGTGAAGGCCGGGGCGGGAGGGGCCTGGATCACCGACGACGGCGGGACCCTCTGGCGCTGGTCGGAGGCGGGATCCGAGGTCCGGGCGACCCGCCCGGTCCCCCTGTGGGCCGTCGCCGAGTCGGACGGCCTGTTGTGGGTCGCCGGGGGAGACGGTCGCCTGGAGGTCGATGTCGGGGAGGGGTTCCGGGTGGTCCCGACCGGCACCTTTTCCACGATCCGGGCCCTGTTGCCCCTACCCGGTGGCCGGGTGATTGCGGCGGGGGACTTCGGCCTGGTGATCGAGTGCGATGCGGCGCAGTGCCGGCGGGTGTACGAGGATCCGGGGACCTTCCTGTTCGCCCTGGGGCAGAACGGCGGGATTCCCCTGGCGGCGGGCTGGGCGGGCACGCTGGTCCGGCGGGGATCCGGCGGGTCCTGGGAGGCCCTCGAGAGCGGCACCCGGAGGGTGTTCCGGGCGGCGGCGGGCCTGCCGGCAGGCGGGGCGGTGCTGGCCGGACTCGACGGGACCCTGGGGACCCTGGAAGCCTGGGGAGTGGGGGGGCCATGAGGAGGGCGTCCCTGTTCGTCGGGATCGCGACCGTCCTCCAGGGGAGCATCGCTGCGACCGGGCCTCTGCCCCCCGCTCCGCCGCCCCGGCCGGTGGAACTGTCGCCCCGGGAGGCCCGGGACCTGATCCGCAGGCAGTTTGGCCTCGAGTGCGGCGATCCCGGGATCGAAGGCGATTTTTTCTTCTTCGAGGTGGACGGCTACAGGGATCCCAGGCGGAACTGCCCGATGGAGGGGATTCCGGGGATGAAGTGCGGGGGGCTCGAGTTTCGCCCTTCCGAGGCCCGGGTTCGTCGGGAGGCATGGATCGCCCCGGTGTCGGGGCACCTGGCGCGAAACCTCGTCGTGACGGTCTCGCTCTTCTCCGACGCAGTTCCCCCGTCCAGCGGCACCATGCACGGGATGCTGGTGCTGGACCGGCCGGACCCCGCTTCCCGGAAGGCCGCCTTCGGGTGGTACCTGGGCCGCGAGGTGCCCCCCGGAGACGTGACCTTCCAGGACGTCACCGGGGACGGGGTCCCGGACGTCCTCTACACCTACGAGATGTTCCTGGGGCCCTTCGGAAGGGTCGTGGCCAGGGACCTGTGGACCTTCGCGGGCCTGTCGGCGGAACGGGTGATCTCCTCGGGGGAGTTCCTGGCCGGGATCTTCATGGGCTCCTTCGAGGGATTGGCCCTCTGGTGGGACGGGGTCATCGACGAGGTCACCCGGGTTCGGGGGGCCTTCCGGTTCGAGGAGGTGCGGCCGGGGGCTCCCGCCCTCGGGGTTTTCGAACGGGCCCGGACCGGTGCCGGGGGGCCGGGGATGGACTTCTGGGTCCTCGGGGACTTCGGCGAGGGATGGATCCTTGCTTTGGCCGGGACGGACGGGCAGCAGCCTTCCGGGGAGACCGGGGATTCCCTGGACTGCGCGGCCCGGGAGGTCCCGGTCGATGCGCCGCTGGAGGTTCGTCGCCGGCTGATCGGCCTGGAGACCGTCTGTCGGATGGTCCTGGGAGCGATGGAACCGGGCCCGGTCCCCGGGATTCCCATCCCGCGGCCCGATCGGCTGTGGGCCGCCCTGGCGGCCCGGCGGCTGGGCTTCCCGATCCTGGCCCTGGCGGTCCGGGAGAGACTGGCCCGGGACCTGCCGGACCGGGGTCCCGGCTTCCTTTTGTTGCGGGGGGTCCTGGCCCTGGCGGACCTCTCGACGATCATCGCGGCGACGGACTCCCTGTGGCCCCGCGCCCCGCTTGATGAGCGGGTCGAGAACTGGGCGAAGGCCCTGGCCCATCCCCTGCTGGAACAGGCCGTTCGAGGGGTCCAGGACCTCCGGACGCGCGTCGAATCCCTGGTGCGGTGATCCCTCCAGGACGGGATGCCGACCCCTTCCGGAGATGGCCTGGCAACGGGACCATCGCAGCGGCGTTTGACTTCCGGGCGGCAGATGGGGCAGACTCGCCGCTGGCGCGCGGACGAGGGGGGGCGGTGAGGAAGGTTGCGACGACGATCTACCTGACCATGGATCAAGATGCCCGACTGAAAGAGGCCCAGCGCCGCACCGGGTTGTCGATGGCGGAACTGGTCCGCCAGGGCGTGGACCTCATCCTGGAACGCTACCAGTCCTACGGTGTCGCCGAGGAGGCCGAGGATCAGGCTCCGATCCGCGTGGGACGAGCCTTCCGCAAGGGCTAGGGCCCGTTTCGCACCGGAGTGGGAGAAAGGAATCGTGCCGGCGTGGTCCGGCCGGTGACAGGGAGGATGGGATGCGAGTCGTGATCACGGGAGGCGCGGGATTCATCGGATCCCACCTCTGTGAACGGTTCCTGGCGGACGGCCACCAGGTGATCTGCATGGACAACCTGCTGACCGGCAACCTGGACAACATCGCCCACCTGTTCGGGCAGGAGGGCTTCTCCTTCCTGCGGCAGGACGTGACGGAGTTCCTCCACGTGCCGGGCCCGGTGGATGCCGTGCTGCACTTCGCCTCCCCCGCCAGTCCCGTGGACTATCTGCGGTTCCCCATCCAGACCCTGAAGGTCGGGTCCCTGGGGACCCACAAGGCCCTGGGGCTTGCCAAGGAAAAGGGAGCGACCTTCCTGCTGGCCTCGACCTCGGAGGTCTACGGCGACCCCCTGGTCCATCCCCAGCCCGAGACCTACTGGGGCAACGTCAATCCCATCGGTCCCCGGGGGGTGTACGACGAGGCCAAGCGGTTCGCCGAGGCCCTGACGATGGCCTACCACCGCTACCACGGCCTGGACACCCGGATCGCGCGCATCTTCAACACCTACGGGCCGAGGATGCGCATCGGGGACGGCCGGGTGGTCCCGGCCTTCCTGTCCCAGGTGCTCCGGGGGGAACCCCTGACCATCTACGGGGACGGGTCCCAGACGAGGTCCTTCTGCTACGTCCTGGACCTGGTGGAGGGGATCGTCCGGCTGCTGGGGACCTCCTGCAACGATCCGGTGAACATCGGCAATCCCGAGGAGCACTCGATCCTCGAGTTCGCGGACATCGTGTCCCGCCTGTTCCGGAGCAAGGCGGGGTTCTCGTTCCTGCCGCTGCCCCAGGACGACCCGAAGGTCCGCAGGCCCGACATCAGCCTTGCCCGGGAACTTCTGGGGTGGAGTCCCCAGGTGTCCCTGGAGGAGGGGCTCCGGCGGACCTGCGAGTGGTTCCAGGGACAGATCTCGGGGACCGCCGCCGGTGCGGACGCCTGAACGGGCGCTTCCCTCCCCGGCCCTCCAGGTCGTTCACGGGCGGAAGACTTGCGTCTCGACGAAGTCGTCGCCCAGTTCTCGCTTCAGGAATTCCTTGAACCGCTTCTTGATGCGTTCCTCGACCTGCCGGGCCCTCTCCCGGCTGACCCCGAAGCGCTCGCCTACCTCCTGGAGGGTCACCGGGTCGTCGGAGAGGAGCCGGCGGTCCCAGATGTACCGGTCCCGCTCGTTGTCCAGCGTGGCGCCGAACTCGGCAATCTTGGCCTTCAGCCGGTCGGTGATCTCCCGGGCGGACGTCTCCTCCTCCGGGCTGTCGCTCCCGGCCAGCGTGCTCAGCAGGGTGGTCTTGCCCTCGGGGTCCCGGGGGGCGTCCAGGTAGAGGTCCGGCTGGTCCATCCGGTCCATCATCTCCTGTACCGTCTCCTCGGGGACCGAGAGGTTCTGGGCGATGAGCTTCGCGGTGGGGTCGAACCCCATGTTCTGGAGGCGCTGCCGCTCCCGGCGCAGGTTGAAGAAGATCTTCCGCTGGGCCTGGGTGGTCCCCAGTTTCACCATCCGGTGATTGTTCAACAGGTAGTAGATGATATAGGACCGGATCCAGTACTGGGCATAGTGGGACAGGCGGACCCCCCGGAGGGGATCGAAGTGATTGACCGCCTGCACCAGCCCGATGTTGCCCTCCTGGATCAGGTCCAGCACCTGTCCCGTGAAGGTCCGGTACTCCAGGGCGATCTTGACCACCAGCCGGAGGTTGGACGACACGAGCAGCGCCGCCAGGCGCGGGTCCTTCGTCTCGGTGTAGGCCCGGGTCAGCCGCTGCTCTTCTTCCGGCGTCAGCAGCGGATACCTCTGGATGTCCTTGATGTAGCGGTAGAGGAGGTCGACCCGGCCCTCGGAGTCCGCGGGAACCGGCAAAGATGCCTTTCCGGGGGACGCGGACAGGTCCAGTTCCTCCTCGGATGCGTCGTCTTCCGTGCGGGACGGTTCCTGGTCCCGATCCTCGTCTTCGCTCACTCGGTCCTCCTTCGGATCCGGCCGGGTCATCGGTCCGTGTCGTTCTGCCCGATCGTAGGATGCGAACGGGTTCCGGTCAACGCGAACGCGGCGGCGACCCGGGCCGTCACGGTTTCTGGACGACCACGTAGAAGTAGTTGCGGCCCCGGAGGATCAGCAGCAGCACCTGGTCGCCCGAGGCGGTCCGCGAAAGGACCCGCTGGACGTCCTCGATGCTTCCGACCGGCTGCCGGTTCACCTCGAGCAGGATGTCCCCGGGGCGGATGCCGGTCCCGGCCGCCGGGCCTTCCTCGTCCAGTTCCCGGACCTTCAATCCCTGGCCTTTCGGGAGATCCAGCCGGGCCGCCTCCCGGTCCGTCAGGGGGACCAGGTCGAGGCCCAGGTTCCCGGCCTCTGGGGATTCCCCCTTCTCGGAGGGCGATCCGTCCTCGCTCCGCTCGGTGATGGTCGCCCGGATCGTCCGGTCCTTTCCGTTGCGGCGCACCAGCAGGGAGATCTCCCTTCCAGGTTCCGCCAGCCCGACAATGCGGGTGAGCGTCGTGGGGTCGTTGGTGGGGGTGCCGTCCACCGACAGGATGACGTCCCCCCGCTGGAGGCCCGCCTTCTCGGCGGGGCTTCCGGGAAAGACCTGGGACACCAGGACCCCCTGGGACTCCTGGATGCCCAGGCTCCGGGCGAGTTTCGGGGTCAGTTCCTGGATGCCCACTCCGAGCCAGCCCCGGGCCACCCGGCCCTTCTCGAGCACGTCCCGGACGAACTTCTTGGCCATGTTCACCGGAACTGCGAACCCGATGCCCTGGGCCGCGGCGTGGATGGCGGTGTTGATCCCCACGACATTGCCGGCCGAGTCGAAGAGCGGTCCCCCGGAGTTGCCGGGATTGATGCTGGCGTCGGTCTGGATGAAGTCGTCGAAGGGCCCGGCCCCGATCACCCGGTCCTTCGCCGAGACGATGCCCGCGGTGACCGTGTGGGAGAGCCCGAAGGGGCTGCCGATGGCGATCACCCAGTCCCCGACCTCCAGGGTGTCCGAGTCCCCCAGGGGCACGACCGGCAGGGCATCCTTCGTGTCCACCTTCAGCAGCGCCAGGTCGTACCGCTCGTCCTTCCCGACCACCCGGGCCGTCAGTTCCCGTTCCGGTTCGACCAGGCGGACCCGGATCTCGGTCGCCCCGTCCACCACGTGGTTGTTGGTCAGGATGTAGCCGTCGGCGTTGATGATGAAGCCGGATCCCAGGGAATTCCGCCTCTCCGGCGGCATCTCCCATCGATCGCCGAAGAATCGCCGGAAGAGGTCCTCCGGTCCCAGGTCGTAGGGCGAGGAGCCCCGGGGACCCCTGCGGAACAGGCGTTGCCCCGGGACCTCGGTGGTGGTCGAGATGTTCACGACGGCGGGCTTCAGACGCTTCACCAGCGGTGCGAAGGACGACGCCGGCGAGAATCCCGCGGGGACGGTTGCCGGCGAGGACCCCGCCTCGGTCCAGATGCGCCCGTTCTTTTCCGCCGCCACGGGGGCCCGGCCGGACCCGCAGAACAGCAGGACCACGGCCGGCAGCACGAGGACGGATGCCAGGGCCACCTTCTTCCACGTCACCATCCTTCCCTCCTCTCCGGCATGCAGCCGGGTGCGCCCGGACAACCCCCAAGATGGGATTTCCATTCCCGAAGGCAACCTCCCCGGGCCGGTCCTGTGCTACCCTCGGCCCCGATGACCGGCACTGGCACCAGAGTCGGGATCGGGATCGCGACCTGCTCGGTGCTGGTCTTGTGCCTCGGTCCGGCCTGCAGCCGGTCTTCCCGGGATCCCAGGACCCTCCTACCCGCCGACAGCGACGTGCTGGTTTCCTTCCCCTCGGTGGTCCAGGCCCAGGACGAGGCCGGTCCGTTCTTCGAACGGGTCCCCGAGGCGGCCGGATTGCTGGAATGGATGCGGTCTCTCGGCGGCATCGATCTCCGGTCCGCCGACCGGACCCGGGAGGAGGGATGGGACCCGGGTCGCCCCTGGGGTGCCGCCTGGCGTGCCGGGGAATGGTGGATCACGCTGCCGGTCGAGGCCGAGGGGAGGGTTCGCCGGCGTCTCGGGCTGCGGATGGCCCGTTTGGGAATGGTGGCTCGGGAGTCCCCGGGACCCGGGGTCTTCTTCCAGGACCTCCGGGACCCCCGCCGCCGGGCCTGGGCCCTGGTGGAGGGGGGCGTTGCCCGGATCTGCCTGTCCGGGGAGGACGGCTGCCAGGCTCCTCCGCCCCCGGGGGCGGACCCGGGGGGCGTCCCGGCGCGGATCGAAGCGGTGGCCCGGGAAGCGGGGCTCGAGAGGCCCGCGCTGGTCTTCCAGATCGCCGGGGATGCCCGGATGCGGCTGCTGCCCAAGGACTGGCGATCGAGGTGGCCCGGAGGGCTGGCGGGGCAGGTGGCCTGGGCCGCGGTGGGAGAGATCCGGGGGGCGATCCAGTGGGCCCCGTCGCCGGTGATCCGGGTGCTGGCCGGGGCTCCGGGCGGGGCGGTCGAACCGCCCGGGCCCGTCCCGCCGCTGGGTTCCGGGGAGGTGGCAGGCCTGGCTCTGGACCTGGGTCCCTGGATGTCCGCGATCCGCGGTTCTGCCGGGGACCTGGGGCTGTCCAGGGAGGCCGGGGAGTTCCTCCGGGGGGGCTGGGACGGGCGGCTGCGCCTGTCGGTCGGGGAGGGCGGTCCGGCGACGGGGTCGAGTCCCCTTTCCTGGCGGGAGCGGTTTCCCCTGGGTGCGCGACTGGGGGTGCGGCAGGACCAGGGGTTCTTCCGGGAGGTCGGGGTGCCGGTTGCCGGCGGGCCGGGAACCGGCGAGGGGACCGTCGAACAGGCGCCGCCGGGGACCGATCTGCGGTTCGTGCTGCCGGTCCTCGGAGAGGTCCGGGGAGTCCTAGCGGGCGGGGAGATCCGGGTGACCGCCGGTCCGCTGGACCCCGGCGCGCTGCCCGGCGGTTCCCTGGAACTGGAAGGCGGCCTGATCGCCTGGATGCGGGTGGACTGGCAGCGGGTGGTCCGGGGGCTCGGGGGGGACTCCCTGGGACTTCCGGGACACCTCGCGGCGGTGATCCGGGAGGTCCGGGGCCGGGTCTTCCGGCAGGGGGCGAGGGTGGTGGTCGAGGCAGGTCTGTCGGGATGGCAGGAAGCGGATCGATGAACGGGTTCGTCATCGAGGTCCGGGGACTGGTCCGGGTCTATCCGGGGCAGGGAGACGGGAGGTCCCCGGCCCTCCAGGGCGTGGACCTCGCCGTCCGGGCCGGCGAGAGCGTCGCCGTGGTGGGCCGGTCCGGGTCCGGCAAGACGACCCTGCTGAACATCCTGGGGGGACTGGACCGGCACTGGTCCGGGGAGGTGCTGGTTCGAGGGAAGGATCTGGGGAGGCTCGGGGACGAGGAACTGTCGGACCTGCGGAACCGTCACCTGGGGTTCGTCTTCCAGGCCTTCCACCTGCTGCCCCACATGACGGTCCTGGAGAACGTGCTGCTGCCGTCCTGGTTCGGGGACGGGGCGCTGCTGCGGGCGGGCCCCGATCGGGCCGAAGCGGCCCTCCGCAGAGTGGGCCTGTGGGACCGGGCCAGCGATCTGCCCGGACGCCTCTCGGCCGGGGAGCGCCAGCGGGTGGCCGTTGCCCGGGCCCTGCTGAACCGGCCCTCCCTGCTGCTGTGCGACGAGCCCACCGGGAACCTGGACCGGGAGACGGGCCAGGTGGTGCTGGACCTCCTGCTGGATCTGAACCGGGAGGGCACCACGCTGGTGATCGCCACCCACGAGGACCGCATCAGCCGGGTGTCGGGGCGGACGGTGGAACTGCGGGAAGGCCGGGTGGTCCGGGACGAGACCAGGGAACCCGGCGGGCCGCCGGGCGGGGGGGCGCCATGACGCTGGCCACCCGGTTCGGGATGGTGGGGAGGCACCTGGCCCGCAGCCGGACCCACCTGGCCTTCGCGGCGGTGGGGCTGGTCGTGGGGTCGGCGTCCCTGGTGTTCTTCCTGGCCCTGACCGGGGGCATCCGGGAACGGGTGCTGAACCGCCTCTACCCCGTGAACCAGGCGGAACTGCAGCGGGAGATGGTCCGGGTCTTCGGGCTGGGACTGGAGGTCCCCTCCCGGCTGGACGATGCGGTGCTCTCGGCCCTCCGGGGACTCCCGGGGGTCCAGGGGGTGTGGCCCAAGCAGAAGAGCCGGTTCCAGGCCATCCTGTGGGGAGGCCGGGAGGTCTTCGGCCGGGACTTCCGGGTGGAGTCGTTCTTCGACGGCATCGACCCGGTGCTGGTCCGGGAGGAGATCCGCCAGGCGGAACGGGAGGCCTACGGTCCGGAGATCCTGTCGGGCCGGTGCGAGACCGATCGGGACTGCGGGCTTGGCGCCGCCTGCCGGGGAGGCACCTGCGGTCGCCGGTCCTTCTGGGACCGCTTCCGGGACCCCGGCGGTCATCTTCCCTGCCGCGACGACGAGGGATGCCCGCCGGGGGAGGCCTGCATCGCCGGCAGCTGCGGCATCCCCTGCGGAAAGGGAGGATGCGGCGAGGGGCGGGTCTGCGACGGGGGGAGGTGCCTGGCCGCCTGCCGGTCGGACGACGACTGCCTTCCCGGGGAAGCCTGTTCCGACGCGGCCGGGATCCGGGCCTGCCGCCGCCTGGCCTGCCGGCTCGAGAACGTCCAGCAGGTCTTCTCGGCCGATCCGGAGGTGATCCGGGGATGGGTGGTTTCCCCCGACCCCGGGGTGGGGACGGGCCCCAGGCGATGTCCGGAAGGGACCTTCTGCGCCACCGGGTCCCTCCGGTCCGTCGAGGGGACCTGCGAGGCCCCCATCCCGGTGATCCTGTCCCCGAGCCTGCTGGAGATCTACAACCGGGTCGTGGCGTCGGCGATGGGCATGCAGCCGGTGTCTGGACTGGAGATCCTGCTGGGAGTCCCCTTTTCGATGATCTTCGGAGAGTCCTTCTTCATCGAGGATGCGCCCGTGGACCGGCGGGTGCTGCGGCGGTGCGTGGTGGTGGGCTTCTCGAACAAGGCCCTGGAGTTCGGCTTCACGGTGCCTCTGGGGGTGGTTGTCCGGGCCAACGCGATGATGCGGGGCCGGGAGGGGGCCGCCGAGGCCACCAGCGTCATCCTGGAGACGGCGCGGAACGAGGACCTGGCGGCGGCGGTGGAGGACGCGAAGGTGCTGGGGCTCGTGCCGGCGCCCCGGAGCGAGGAGGCCCGGAAGGCCTCCCAGGTGCTCCGGATCCTCAGCTGGATCTTCGGGCTGGTCAGCGGCGTGATGCTGATCGTCTCGTCCATCCACATCACCCACACCTTCCTGATGCTGCTGACCGAGAGGCGCCTGGAGATCGCCGTGTACCGGGCCGTGGGGGCCCGGCTGTCGGACATCCGGGCCATGGTCTTCCTGGAGGCGGGCCTGCTGGGGATCTTCGGGGGCCTGGCGGGGACGGGTCTCGCCTGGCTGCTGGCCCAGGGGGTGAACCTGCTGCCGGGACTGGGCGTGACGGGGCTGGCCGGGGCCTCCCGGCTCTTCAGTTTCTCCCCGGCGGTGCTGCTGGCAGGCGTGGCCTGCGCGGAACTCTTCGCCCTGGTGGGGGCTTGGCTGCCCGCCCAGCGGGCCGCCCGGATGGACCCGGCCTCGGTCCTGTCCTGAAAACGTTTCGTTGGGGTCTCGGGGCCCGGTCCCCGGATCGATCCAGATTCCGCCAGAACCTGCCCGATGTCCCACCTCCGTGCCTGGGCCCGAAAGTTTTCTTGGAAGGGAATCGCGAGGCTTGCGGAGTCGGGAAACCCAATGGGGATGCGGGGATGAAGTGTCCTGCAACGAATTCATTGGCCCGGAAGGTGTCCGCGGAAGCAAGGAATGTAGCGAGAACTTGAACTTGCGAGGATTCTGTGAAAAAATGAATCATCCGTCGGCTTTCCCGGAGGGGAGGCCGGGACGGATTGCTGCTGGGACGCGGGAAGACCCGGAAACCCGCTCCTGGAGCCGTTTGGCGGGGAATGGTGAAAATCTCGGTCGCCGGGGCAGAAAAAGGCTTGACCTGGATCGATTCGGGCATAAACTGGGCCTTAGTGGGGAGGTGCCAGGATCATGCCCGAGGCTGCCGCCGGTAGCGACCTCTTCGGGATCTACGAAGGCCGGGTGGACCTGAACTCGGGCCGCCTGACCCTTTCCTCCGATTTCGAATCCCTGAAGTTCTCGAAGGTCCGGGTGGGGATCGAGCCCAGGAGGCGGTACCTCCAACTGCGGCCGCTGTCCACCTTCGAGGAGATGCAGGAGCGGATCCGCCGGAAGGCCGACACCCTCGGACCCGAGGACGGCCTGTTCCTGCGAACCCTCTACCTGGGGTCCTTCGGACTCACCCAGGTGGATACCAGCTACCGGGTCGTCCTCCCGAAAAAGGCGCGGGACCTCCTGAAAGGGAGTCCCGACGTGGTGATCGTCGGGGTGGGGGACGAGTTGCAGATCTGGCCCCTGGCGGCGTGGGAACGCAGCCAGGAGGAGGCCCAGAAGCGGCTCCAGGAAACGTACGAGCAATACGCCACCGAGATCTACCGATGCGCTCCGGCTGGAGAGGCCCAGGCGGTATCGGGACCGGTGGGATGAACGATTTCGTACAGCATGTGTCCGTGATGCTTCGCCAGGTGGGCGATCTGTGCGCCGACCTGGAGGAGGGTTGGGTCGTGGACGGCACCGTCGGGCTCGGGGGCCACGCCGAGGAGATCCTGAAGCGGACCCCGGGATCCGTCCGGGTGCTGGGAACGGACCGGGACCCCGCGGCGCTGGAGGTCGCGAGGGCCCGGCTGGCGTCCTTCGGGGGGCGGTTCGTGGCGGTGCACCGGGGCTACGAGGAACTGCCCGAGGTACTGGAGGAGCGGGGCATCGGCCCGGTGGCCCGGCTGATCCTCGACCTGGGGCTCTCGAATGCCCAGCTGGCCTCGGATCGGGGCTTTTCGGTCCGTCCGGGACAGCCCCTGGACCTGCGGTTCGACCCTGGCGAGGGCCGTCCGGCCCGGGACCGGATCCGGGAACTTCCGGAGCCCGTTCTCGCCAGGGCCCTGAGGGAATATGGCGACGTCCCGGCGGCCCCGCGCCTGGCCCGGCGTCTCAAGGAGGAGGCCCGCCGGGGGCGCATGGAGACCACCGACGACCTGGTCCGCGTGTGCCGCGAGGTCCTCGGACCGAAGGTCCGCACGATGCCCAGCGCCCTGCTACCCCTCCAGGCGCTCCGGATCCTGGTCAACGACGAACTGGGCCGCCTGGATCGGCTGCTGGACCGCCTGGACCAGGTGGTCCGGCCAGGGGGACGGGTCGGGGTGCTGACCTTCCACAGCGGCGAGGACCGCCGGGTCAAGCAGGCCTTCCGGCGCCTCGCGGCCACGGGGGAGTTCCGGCTGCCGCAGCGAAAGCCCGTCTCCCCGGACCCCGAGGAGGTCCGGAGGAACCGCCACGCCCGGTCGGCCCACTGGCGCGTGCTGGAGCGGGCAGGGGGGGATCGATGAACCGGGAACGGCAGGCCCGTCGTCGAAGGGCCCGGGGAGTCCTCGGGATGCTGCTGGTGGCCCTCGTGACCGTGGGCATGGGAATCCTGCACGTGTCCCGGACCAAGGAGGAACTCGCCCTGCGCAGGGGGATCTGGAACGAGGTCCGGAGGTCCCGTGCGCTGGATGACGATCGGGCCCGGATCCGGAGGCAGATCACCGAACTGCTGGCGATTCCGCGGACGACGGTCAAGGCGGAGGTGATGGGGTTGCGCCCCCTGGACCGCAACCAGGTGCTGGACCTTGCGGAGCCGGAGGAATAGGGATGCGGGGACTCTGGACGGTCGCCTGGGTGCTGGTGCTGGGGGTCGCCTGCTCCGGGTCCGGGAACCGGGCCAACCCGGACGAGCGATCGAAGTCGGATTACCACTACCGCCTGGCCCGGGGCTACTACGGGGACCGCAACATCGCGATGACCCAGCGGGAACTGCACTTGGCGCTCCAGGCCGATCCCGGGAACTGGGAGGCCTGGCATCTCCGGGGATTCATGCGCCTCGGACTCCAGGACCCGTCCGGGGCCCTGGCCGATTTCCGGGAAGCGGTGCGCCTGAAGCCCGATTGCGGCGAGTGCCGGAACAATCTCGCCAGCGCCCTGATCGAACTGGGACGCTACCAGGAGGCCCTGGAGGCGCTCCAGCCGGTCCTGGAGGATCCCCTCTATCCCACCCCTGCCTTCGCCCACGCCAATGCGGGCTGGGCCCACTACCAGTTGAGAAACCTCCCCGAGGCCCAGCGACACCTGACCATGGCCATCTTCCTCGCCCCAAGGATGTGCAAGGCCTTCAACAACCTCGGGATCGTCCATCGGGATCTCGGGAACCTCGCCGACGCGCAGGATTCTTTCGAGAAGGCCGTCCGGATCTGCCCGAACTACGGAGAGCCCTGGTACCACCTGGGAATCCTTCGCCAGGCGGCAGGGGACGGACCGGGGGCCGAGGAGGCGTTCCGGAGGTGCATCGAGGCGGCGCCCGACACCCCGCTGGCGAGACGGTGCGAGGCCCGGAAGTAGGGTTCCGGCGGCAGGCTGGGGGAGGAAGATGGCTGCGACCCGTTTCTGGAACCGGTGGATGCGCCGCCTCCACGGTCCCCTCGGGGGCCGGGACGGAGGGGTCACCTTCCGGATGACGTTCGCCCTCTTGTTCCCCATCGCCGGGCTTGGTTGGGTCATCACTCAGGCGGGCTGGTTCCAACTGGAACCCGAGAGCGTCGCGGCGGCCCGGTCGATGGATGCCCTGGAGAAGGAGACCCCCATCGCCGGCCGCCGGGGAGAGATCCTGGACCGCACCGGACGGCGGATCCTGGCCCTGACGGTCCCCACGGTCGAGGTGGCCTTCGTGCCGACGTCCTGGGAGGTCGATCGCCTGGAAACCTCCTGGGCCCTCGCCGAGGCCCTGGGAATCCCCGCGGAGCCCCTGATCTCCGACATGTTCTCCGGCCGGGACTACGTCCGGGTCAAGTCCCGTCCGACCCCGGAGGAGGTGTCCCTGGTCCAGCGCCTGGGGCTGAAGGACGTGCGCCTGGAGACCCGGGACCGCCGCTACTATCCCAACGGGTCGTCCCTGGGCCCGACCCTGGGCTACGTGGGCATCGCCAACGAGGAGGAGGCGCGGTCCGGATTGCGGGAGCGGGGCCGGATGGGCATCGAGGCCCGCTATGACGAGGGGCTCCAGGGAGAGGTCCGGCAGGTGTCCTTCTGGCGGGGCCGGGGGAAAGCCCGGTACTACCAGGATTCCCTCGGCCAGGGGCTGGACCTGGACGGGGACTCGCTCCAGATCGCGGTCGATGCCCAGATCCAGGCCATCCTGGACGCCGAACTGGCGGCCCAGATGGACCAGGAGCAGGGCGACGCGGCGATGGGGGTCATCCTGGACCCCGAGACGTTCGAGGTGCTGGGAATTTCCAGCCTTCCCGCCCTGGACCCGAACCAGTTCGAGGGGGCGTGCCAGGAGCGGAACTGGCTCCCGAAGGAACCGCCCGTTCCGGCCCTGCTGCTGAACCCCTGCGCCAACAAGGTCCTTTCCTACCCCTTCGAGCCGGGATCCGTCGGGAAGATCTTCACGGTGGCCACCGCGGTGGAGCACGGAATCGCGAACCTCGACACCGTGCTGGACGGCGGGGGAGGGCGCTGCCAGATCGGACGGCACCAGGTGACGGACCTCCACAAGGTCGGCCGAGTGCCTCTGTGGCAGGCCTTCAAGTACTCCTCGAACTGCGCCCACCTGGACCTGGCGACCCGCCTGGGACCCGAGCGGATGCAGTGGGGACTGACCCGCCTGGGCATCGGCCGGGGAACGGGGATCGACCTGCCTGGCGAGGTGATCAGCCGGTTCCAGACTCCCGAGGACTGGCGGAAGACCGGGTATCGGACCGCGGGGTATGGCTACGGCTACACGGCGACACTGATGGAACTGGCGACGGCCGTGGCCACGCTGGTGAACGGCGGAATCCGCAGGACGCCGCACCTGGCGAAGGCCTGGCGTTCGTCGGAAACGGGGGAATCGACCGAGGTGGACTGGCAGGAGGGCGCCCGGATCTTCTCCGAGGAGACCTCCCGGGTGATGCGGGAGGTGATGCGGTTCGTGGTGATGGAACCCGACGGGACGGGGCGGAAGGCCCGGCCCGAGCACTACACGGCCGGGGGCAAGACCGGCACGGCCCGGTTGCTGGTTCCCGGGAAGGGCTACTCCAGCGAGGCCTACCTGTGCTCGTTCATCGGCTTCGCCCCGGCCGAGTCCCCCCGGGTCGTGATCGCGGTCACGATGGCGAATCCCAAGGCGCACAAGACGGCGGCCGGGGCCATTGCGCCGGTCTTCGGGAGGGTCGTGGACCGGGTCCTTCCGATCCTGGGGGTTCCGCCCCAGGACGGTCCGGAGTCCCGCGTGGTGGTGAGCCGATGAACCGGATCGTCCTCGGGCACGAACACCTGCACCTCCTCCGGGCCCGGGCGGCTTCCCCAGGGGCCGTCGGGACGGTCATCGAGGCCGTGGTCGCGGACAGCCGCCAGGTCCGTCCCGGATCGGTGTTCGTGGCCCTCCGGGGGAGCCGGGTGGACGGTCACGACTTCCTGGACTCGGCGTCCGGGGCGTCGCTGGCGGTGGTCCAGGACGGAAGGCGCCCGTCCCGGGGCGAGTGGATCGAGGTGGAGGACACCCGGGAGGCCCTGGGCCTGCTGGCGTCGTGGATCGCCGGCGAGCCTTCCCGGGCCTTCCCCCTGGCCGGGGTGACCGGCACGGACGGCAAGACGTCCACCGTCTGGGCCATCTGCGCGGGATACGAGGCCTGCGGCCTTCCGGCAGGCCTGATCGGCACCATCGAGTACCGGTATGGCGGGACCCGGATCCCGGCGCCGCTCACCACCCCC
The DNA here is from genome assembly GCA_017994695.1 of Myxococcota bacterium. Classification (GTDB taxonomy): domain Bacteria; phylum Myxococcota_A; class UBA9042; order DTJE01; family DTJE01; genus JAGOKF01. The sequence goes on from JAGOKF010000014.1 coordinate 43,820, forward strand.
GACGCCCTGGAACTCCAGCGGCTCTTCTGGGAAATGGTCCGGGCCGGCGTGCGGGCCGCGGCGATGGAGGTCTCTTCCCACGCCCTGGACCAGCGCCGGGTCTCGGGCACGATGTTCGACGTGGCGGTCCTGACCTGCCTGACCCGGGACCACCTGGATTACCACGGGACGCCGGAGGCATACCGCGCGGCCAAGGAACGCCTGTTCACCGAGGTGCTGCCCCGGAATCCCCAGGCCCGGGGGGCCGTCGTGAACGGGGACGACGCCTTCGGGCGGCACCTGGTCTCGGCGTGCCCCCTTCCCACCCGCACCTTCAGCCTGGTTCCCGGGGGCGGGGATCTCTTTCCCGAGGAGGCACGGTTCGACCTCCGGGGGTTCCGGGCGCGGGTCCGGACGCCCTGGGGGACCCACCTGCTGGAAAGCCCTCTGCTGGGGCGCCACAACCTGGCGAACCTGATGGCCGCCATCGGGGTCGCGGGCCTGCTGGAACTGGACCTGACCAGGTTCATCGAGGGCCTGTGCCGCCTGTCCCGGATTCCGGGGCGCCTGGAACGGGTTCCCGGCCCGGCGGGGTCCCCGTTGGTGGTGGTGGACTACGCCCACACGCCCAAGGCCCTCGAGGGGGTGATCGCGGCCGTCCGGGACCTGGAACCCGGACGCCACCTGACGGTGGTGATGGGGGCAGGCGGGGACCGGGACCGCGGCAAGCGTCCCCTGATGGGAAGGGCCTGCGTGGTCGGGGCCGACCGGGTGGTGGTCACCAGCGACAACCCTCGGACCGAGGATCCCCTGGCCATCATCGAGGCGATCCTCGGGGGCATCGAGGAGGCGAGGCGGGAAGGGGTGGCCCGGGCGGAGGTGTCCGTCGAGCCCGACCGCCGGGAGGCCATCTTCCAGGCGATCCGGAAGGCGCCGCCCGACGGGATCGTGATCGTCGCCGGGAAGGGGCACGAGGACACCCAGACGCTGGGGACCCGGAAGGTGCATTTCTCGGACGTGGAGACCGCCACGGAGGCGTTGCAGGGATGAGCCCGACATCGGCACTGCGTCTGACGGGGGAGATGATCGCCGTGGCCACCCGGGGCGAACTGGTTCGCGGTTCCGGCGTCCTCGCCGACGAGGGGGCCTGCATCGACAGCCGCATCGCCCGTCCGGGGCAGGTCTTCTTCGCCATCCGGGGTCCCCGGTTCGACGGGCACGACTTCATGGCCCAGGCGCTGGAGAAGGGCGTCACCGGGCTCGTGGTCCGGGGCGACCGGGCCGCCGAGGCCATGGCCCTGGCCGCCGGGCACGGCGATTCGGTCTTCGTGGTGGCGGTCGAGGACCCGGAGGCGGCCCTGATCGCCTCGGCCAGGGCCTGGGTCTCGATGCTTTCGCCCCGGATCCTGGCCATCACGGGTTCCGTGGGCAAGACGACCGTGAAGGACATGGCGCTGGCCGTCGTCGAGACCCGGTTCCGGACCCACGGGACCAAGGGGAACCAGAACAATTCGCTGGGCCTCTCCCTGACGTGCCTCGGCCTGCTGCCGCAGCACGAAGCGATGGTCGTCGAGATGGGGATGAGCGCGCCGGGGGAGATCGCGGCCCTCTGCGGCATCGCTCCCCCGGACGTCGGTGTGGTCACCTGCGTGGCGCCGGTGCACCTGGAGACCCTGGGTTCCCTGGACCGCGTGGCCGAGGCCAAGGCCGAACTGGTCGAGGCCCTTCGACCCGAGGGACAGGCGGTGCTGAACGCCGACGACCCCCGGGCGAGGGCGATGGCGGCGCGATCCCGGGCCCCCACGCTGCTGTTCGGAAGAGCGGAAGACGCGAGGGTCCGCCTGCTGGACGTGACCCTGGATTCAGGGGCCTGTCCGACCTTCCTGCTGCGGGTGGACGGTCGGGACATCCGGGGCCGCCTGGGACTGGTGGGAGCGCACCACGGGATCAATGCCGCGGCCGCCGTCGCGGCGGGCCTCGCGATGGGCATCCCGCCGGAGGAGGCCGTCGCGGCCCTTCAGGGGGTGCGCCCGGGCCGCCACCGGATGCAGGAAGTCGTCGCGGGGACGATCCGGATCCTGGACGACTGCTACAACGCCTCGCCTCTCTCCGTGGAGGCGGCCCTCTCGACTCTGGCCGCGGTGGCCCCGGGGCGCCGGGTGGCCGTGATCGGGGACATGCGGGAACTGGGGGACCTCGCCTCGACGGCCCACTGGCAGGTGGGCGAACAGGCGGCCCGGCAGAAGGTCGACGTCCTGATCGCCATCGGCCAGTACCGGGGACTGGTGCGGGAAGGCGCGCTGGCGGGCGGAATGTCCCCGTCCCAGGTGTTCGAGGCCGAGGACGCCATCGCCGGGGCGACCCTGGCGATGGTGATGGTGCAGCCCCGGGACACGGTGCTGGTGAAGGCCAGCCGGGCCCTGGGTCTCGAACGGGTGGTGGATGCCCTGGCCCGCCGTTTCCAGGCGGACGGGGTTGCACAGGGGGAGTGAGGCCGCTGGCCCGGGGGAAGTCATGCTGTTCTATCTGGCCGAATGGCTGCGGGAGTACCTGGGCTTCCTGAACGTGGCCCGCTACGTCACCTTCCGGGTGATGGCGGCCTTCGTCACGAGCCTCGTGATCTGCCTGGTGCTCTTTCCCTGGCTGATCGGGAGGCTGAAGTCCCTGCAGATGGGGCAGGTCATCCGGGAGGAGATGCCCGCGAACCACCACGCGAAGGCCGGCATCCCGACGCTGGGGGGCCTGCTGGTGATGGTCTCGATCCAGATCTCCTCGCTCCTCTGGTGCCAGTTGTCGAATCGGCTGGTGCTGCTGACCCTGGCCGTCGGGTTCCTGTTCGCCACGGTGGGCTTCATCGACGACGCCCGGAAGCTCCGGGAGCGCCATTCCCGGGGCCTGCCCGGGAAGGTCCGGCTGGCGGTGGAGTTCCTGGTCACCGGGGCGCTGTTGTGGAGCCTCCTGGCTTGGTGGGGCAGGGACTACTCCTACGACCTGCGGCTCTACCTGCCCTTCGTGTCGGCGGAGCGGTTCTGGTGGAACCTCCCGCTCTGGCTGTACTTCGTCCTGGGTCTGCTGGTGATCGTGGGAACGGCCAATGCCGTGAACCTCACGGACGGTTTGGATGGCCTTGCGGCGGGCCCGATCCTCACGGCATCGGCGGTCTTCCTGATCCTGGCCTACCTCACCGGCGCGAAACTGGGAAGCCTGGACCTCTCCCGCTACCTGCTGATCCCCAAGGTGGTGGGCGCCCAGGAACTGTCCATCGTCGCCAGCGCCATCATGGGCGCGACCATCGGATTCCTGTTCTACAACACCTATCCCGCAGAGATCTTCATGGGGGACACCGGCGCGCTGGGCCTGGGGGCGATGCTGGGGTCCATGGCCGTCCTGACCAAGAACGAACTGCTCTCGACGGTCGTCTTCGGGGTGTTCCTCTTCGAGGCCATCAGCGTGATCCTCCAGACCACCTCCTTCAAGCTGACCGGCAAGCGGGTGCTCCCGATGGCCCCGCTGCACCACTCCTTCGAGAAGATCGGCTGGAAGGAGCCCAAGATCGTCGTCCGCTTCTGGATCGCATCGCTGCTGCTGGCGATGGTCGCCCTGGCTTCCATCAAGGTGAGGTGAGGAGATGCCCTGGGCTCGGTGGGAACGCTGGAAGACCGGAATCCGATGGGCGCTTCGCCAGAGGCCCTTCGGCCTTCCCCCGGCCGGGGGGAGTTTCGATCGGGCGTCCCTGCTGGCGGTGACCGCCCTCGTGGGCATCGGGACGCTGCTGGTGTTCAGCGCCACGGCCCTCGGGACCGGCGACGGGTCCGAGGATGGGCTGACCTGGGGACCCCTGGTGCGCCACCTGGTCAGCATCGGCGTGGGGGTCCTCGCCTTCCTGGGCGCCCTGACGCTGAAGCCCCGGACGCTGCGCTGGCTGTCGAAGTACCTGGTGTGGTTCTCCCTGGTGCTGCTGTGGCTGGTGCTGGTCCCGGGACTGGGCCGCAAGGAGTTCGGCTCGACCCGGTGGCTCGACCTGGGCGGGTTCCGGTTCCAGCCGTCGGAGGTGGCGAAACTGGGCATGGGACTGTTCCTGTCGAACTACCTGGCGGGCTTCCGGTCGGTCCTGCAGGACTGGAAAAAGGGCCTGGTCCCCATGGCCGTGGCCCTGGCGCTGGTCATCGCGCCGCTGTTCCTGGAGCCCGACATGGGGTCCATCTTCCTGCTGGGGATCCTGGCGACCCTGATGGTCGCCGTGGCGGGGACGCGCCTGCGGTATCTGGCGATGCTCTTCGGCACGGCCGTCGTTGGTCTGCTGGTGCTGTTCGTCCAGGACCCCGTCCGGTTCGCCCGGCTGGTCGGATGGCTCTTCCCGAACCTGTCCTACCAGGGCGCCGGCCACCAGAACCACTTCGCGATGCGGTTCATCACGGCCGGCGGCCCCACCGGATCGGGTCTCGGGGCGGGGCCCGGCCACTCCCTGGGCTACCTGACCCAGTCCTCCTCGGACTTCATCTTCTCGGTGGCCGGCGAGGAACTGGGGTTCGTGGGAATCGTGGGAATCGTGGTGCTCTTCGCCGTGATCGCGGTCCAGGGCATGCGCCTGGTGCACCGCTGCCGGGAGGATTTCCAGCGGTTCGCGGCCTTCGCCCTGACGCTGCTGCTCGTGCTGCCGGCCTGGATCCACATGATGGTCAACATGGGGATGGTGCCGACCAAGGGGATCGCCTGCCCGTTCCTCAGTTTCGGCGGGACGTCCATGGTGATCAGCCTGGCCGCCGCGGGCCTACTCCAGCGACTGCACCTGGAGGCGACGGCCGCCGAGTCGGCCGTGGATCACTGGCGCCTCGCGACGAATCCCCACGCGGAGGGGGCCCGATGACGGGGCAGACGCAGACCCCCCGGGTCCTCCTGACCGGCGCCCAGACCGGCGGCCACCTCTATCCGGCCATCGCCCTGGGGCGGTACCTGCTGGATCGGGGGATCGAGGTGGTCCTGGTGACCTCGGGGGAGTCGGTCGAGCAGCAGGTGCTCCAGGGGGCGCCGGTCCCGGTCGAGGTGATCCGGGTGGGGAAGTGGAAGGGCATGGGGATCCGGGCCCGCCTGAAGGGCCTCGCGAGCCTTCCCGGGGCCCTGGTCCGGGCCCGGAGCCTGGTGCGACGCATCCGCCCGGTCGCCGCGGTGGGATTCGGGGGCTACACGACGGGTCCCGTGATGCTGGCGGCGGCCCTGGCGGGCGTCCCGTCGGCCATCTGCGAGGAGAACGCGGTCCCGGGAATGACCAACCGGCTGCTGGCCCGCTTCGTGGACGTGGCCTTCGTGCCGTCCGATCCCGCCGCGGCCCGCCTGGCCTGCCGCCGGACGGTGGTTTCGGGCGTGCCCGTGCGACCGGAGATCCTGGCCGTGGAACCCCGGGACCCCGGAGAGGAACCCCGGCGGGTGCTGGTACTGGGGGGATCCCAGGGATCGGCCTTCCTGAACGTCCGCGTTCCCTCGGTCCTGGCCCGGGTGGCTGCCCGCATGCCCAGGATCCAGGTGATCCACCAGACCGGAAAGGGCCGGGAGGAGGGTGTCCGGAAAGCCTACCGCGATCTGGGGATCGACGCCGACGTGCGGGAGTACCTGCCCCGGGTCTCCGAGGCCTACGCCTGGGCGCACCTGGTGATCGCCCGGGCCGGGGCCGGGACCGTCTCGGAGGTCTCGGCGGTGGGAATCCCGGCGCTCTTCGTCCCCTTCGCGGCCGCCACGGACGACCACCAGGCCGCCAACGCCCGTCCCATCGTCGAGGCGGGCGGGGCCCTGATGGTCCGGGAGGAGGAATTCGACGAGGAGCGGGTCGCCGTGAACCTGGTCCAGGTCCTCGGCGATCCGGAGAGGCTCCGGGAGATGGGTCGGCGGAGCCGATCCCGGGGAAGAAGGGACGCGATCGAGGTGATGGGTCGGCAGGTGCTGGAGTGGGCGGCGGGGGGGGCCCGCTGAAGGCCCGAGGGGCCGGGAGGAAACGATGGCCAGCTGGCGGAGCAATCGGCGGCGGCGGACCTGGGGTGGGCGCATCCGGAACGCCGGGTCCGGCCTGGGACGGTTCCTGCGATGGGCAGTCGTGCCCGTGCTGGGCATCCTGACCGGCTTCGGGGCCGTGGTGGGGGGCCACGAGGCCTGGACCCGGGTCCGGGAGTCCCCCCGGTTCCTGCTGCGGGAGGTCCGGATCGCCGGGGAGGGCGAACTCTCCCGGGAGGAAGTCCTGGCTGCCTGCGGGATCGTCCCGGGGAAGACGCGGGTGCTGGGCCTCGACGTGCAGGAGGTCGCCCGGCGCTGCCTCGGGGACCTCCGGATCCGGTGGGCCCGGGTCGAAACGCGCCTTCCCGACGCAGTCACGGTGACCCTGCAGCGGGAGACCCCGGTCCTGGCGGTGGCGACCTCCTGGGGCATCCAGTGGATGAACCGGCAAGGCGAGATGTTCGCCCCCTGGGACGCCCTGGAAGGGCCCGGCGAAGTCCCCCTGCTGGTGCCCGTGTCGGGATCGGCCCCTTCCTGGTCCCGGGAGGAACTGTCCCAGGCCGTGACGCTGGCGGGGCTCTACCGGCGCATCGACGAGACCGGGGACCTCTGGAAGGTCGAGTGGGACCCGGCCCTGGGAGCGAGAGCGATGGTGGGGCACCGGGGGTTCCGGGCGTACCTCGGATTCGGCCCGTACGGACGGAAGATGGAACGCCTGGGGAAGGCCCTGTCGGTGGCGCGGTCCATCGGGCTGCCCGTCGGCGAGATCCGGGTGGACGGCGTGGTCCGTCCCAACCGGGTGGTCATCCGTCCCTCCTTTGCCGGCGCGATGGTCTGGAACGATGTCCCCGACCCCTCAGGATCCAGGGGGATGCCATGAAAGGGACGGGGGAGGTCATCGGGGTCGTCGATTTCGGCACCACCAAGGTCGTCATCCTGGTGGCCCAGGTGGAGAAGGACGGCCGTCTGACGGTCCTGGGAGCCGGGAGCGCCCCTTGCGAGGACGGCCTGCGGATGGGCATGGTCATCGCCATCGGCAAGGTCGTGGACGCGCTACGGAAGGCCCGGGCCGACGCGGAGAAGATGTCCGACTGCCTGATTTCCGAGGTGGTCGTGGGCGTCGGCGGGACCCACGTCGCGGGCGTGAACAACCAGGCGATGGTCTCCCCGAAGGGGGAGATCACCCGGGAGGACGTGGAGCGGGTGCTGCGCCTGGCGGGAAAACTGGCCCTTCCGGTGGACCGGAAGGTGATGGACATCCTGCCGAGGCAGTACGTGGTGAACGAGCACGACGGGATCCAGGACCCGGTGGGCATGGTGGGCGTGCGGCTGGACGCGGAAGTCCACCTGGTCACGGCCTCCGCCTCGGCCCTGGACAACCTGAAGCGGTGCTGCGAGCGGGCGGGGCTCCGGGTCCGGCAGTTCGTGGCGAACCCCGTGGCGTCGGCGATGGCGGTGCTGGAGGACCACGAGCGGGAACTCGGCGCGGCGGTGGTGGACCTGGGAGGGGGCACCACCCAGTTGACGATCTGGCGGGGGGGGCGGCTGGTCCACACCCGGGTCATCGGCCTGGGGGGCGAACTGGTGACCCGGGACATCGCCCTGGGACTGCGGCTGCCGGTTTCCATGGCGGAGGAACTGAAGGTCCGCCACGGGAACGCCTGGACCGAACTGGTGCAGGCCGGCGAGCAGATCTCTCTGCCGGCCTACGGGCCGAGGGCCGGCCAGAACATGGGACGAAGGGTCCTGACGGAAATCATCGAGCCCCGGGTGATCGAGATCCTGAAGGCGGTGGAACGGGAGATCCAGCAGGCCCAGGGGCAGGACATGCTGGCGGCCGGCGTGGTGCTGACCGGCGGGGGATCCCAGCTGGACGGGGTGGTGGAGTTCGCCCAGGAGGTGCTGAACCTGCCCGTGCGGCAGGGGACGGCCCGGGACCCGGGGAGCCTGGGCCAGATGCTGGCATCGCCGGTGTACGCGACGGCCTATGGCCTGGCCCTGTTCAAGAGCCTGGCCTGGAGGGAGGACATTCCCTACTCGATGCGCCCGGTGTCGGAAACCGAGAGGCAACCGGGCTGGTGGATGCGGGTGATGCGGTTCTTCGGCATGTGAGGGGACGGGCGACCGGGGGAACCGGTCGGGGGCATTCCGGGAAGAAGAGAAAGAGGAGGTGCGCGATGGCCGGGGGATTCGAACTGGTGCGGGACGATTTCGAGGACCTGATGGAGGACGTCCAGGAGGAGGCGCGGATCCTGGTGGTGGGGATCGGCAGCGCCGGGGTCAATGCCCTGAACACGATGCTGGAACAGGACGTCCGCGGCGTGGACTACCTGGCCATCAACACCGACGTGCAGAGCCTCCGCCAGAGCCGGTCGAAGAAGCGGATGCTGTTGCGGACCTCGGGCCGCCAGGGCCTCGGGACCGGCGGGAACCCCGTCCTGGGCCGGGAGGCGGCTCTCCAGGCGATGCAGGAACTGGAGGGGATCCTGGCGGACTACGACATGGTGGTGATCGCCACCGGCTTCGGCGGCGGGACCGGATCCGGGGCCTCCCCGGTCCTGGCCGAGATTGCCTCCCGCCGGAACGTCCTGTCCCTGGCCGTCGTCTGCATGCCGTTCGAATGGGAGTGCGCCCGCAAGAAGAAGGTCGCCGAGGACGCCCTGGGAGAGCTGCGGCAGCACGTGGACTCCTACATCCTGATCCCGAACGATCGCATCTACTCGGTGGCCGGAGAGGACGTGTCCACCTGGGAGGCCTATGCCCGGATCGACCAGGTGCTCTGCGACACGGTCCGCGGCGTCGTGGAACTGATCACCCGCCCCGGGTTCATCAACCGGGACTTCCGGGACGTCGAGGCGGTGCTCAGCAAGGCCGGGCGGTGCGTGATCGGGGTCGGGACGGCCACCGGGCCCGACCGGGCGGTCCACGCCCTGGACCTGGCGGTGAACAACCCCCTCCTCCAGGACTGCTCCATCGAGGGGGCGGACCGGGTGCTGGTCCAGGTGGTCCAGGGGCAGGACGGCAAGATGCTGGAACAGAAGGTGATCGGGGAGCGCCTGGCGAAGGCCCTGGGCCGGGAGGGCCAGGTCAACGCGGGCCTCGCCCGGGACGACTCCCTGACGGGAAGCATCCGGGTCACCGTGATCGCGTCGGGAATCGACGACATCGAGCCCCTGGACGCCGAGGACGCCCAGGAGGAGGACCCTTCCTGGACTCCCTCCGAGTCCTGGTCGGGGTCCCGTGGCAGCGGCCAGGGACTCAGCGCGCCCGTGGAAGCGCCCCGGGAGACGCGCCCGAGCATGCTCCGCCACGCCTCCCGTCGGGGGGCCTCCCGGGACCCCGGGGGCGAGCCGGAGGTGGTGAACGGCGTCGCCTGCCAGTCGGCCCCCTACGGCCTGCCGATCCAGAGCCCCCTGGACGGGGACAGCGAGTTGTCCGAAATCCCCGCCTACACCCGGATCCCCCGCTGGGAACGCCCCTGGCATCGGAACAAGGAATGAACCGGGAGTGATCCGGGCGTTCCCAGGACCCCGTTCCCCGCACCCAGAAGACAGAGACCGGGGCCACCGTCCAGACCCTCCCCTCCCCGGGTCCTCAGGCCTTGACCGGAACGACCCGTCCGGGCCAGGATCGGGTCCATCCCGTCATGGAGGTCGAGCGATGAACGGAAGAAGGAACCGCGTTCGCCGGGTGCTCTGGATGGTCGTCCTGTCTGCTCTGGCCCTCGGCCACCTTGGATCCGGGTGCGAGCCGAAGTGCGGGGACTCCTGTTCCTCCGACGAGGACTGCGGAGGCGACCTGGTCTGCTACTCGGACCAGTGCGCCCCGAGGGAATGCCGGGAGAACTGCATGGAATACGGGATCAACATCTGCTATTTCGATCGCGTGACCTGCGACTACCTCCACTGCGACTGAGTGCCGCGGCCGGAGGGGGGAGGAGCGATGAAGTCGTACCGCGAGGAACTGACCTTCCAGGTGCCGGCCCGGAGGGGCTTTGTGAACATCACGCCCCAGGTCCAGCGGGCCCTCGAACAGAGCGGCATCCGGGAGGGGCTCTGCCTGGTCAACGCGATGCACATCACGGCCAGCGTCTTCATCAACGACGACGAGCCGGGACTGCACCAGGACTACGACGACTGGCTCGAAACCCTGGCCCCCCACGAGCCGGTGGGCCGCTACCGCCACAACCGGACCGGAGAGGACAATGGGGACGCGCACCTGAAGCGGCAGATCATGGGCCGCGAGGTGGTGATCGCGGTGACCGGCGGACGCCTCGACTTCGGCCCCTGGGAGCAGGTCTTCTACGGCGAGTTCGATGGGCGGCGAAGGAAGCGGGTCCTCGTGAAGATCATCGGCGAATAGGATTTCACGACGGGGCTTGGTCGCCATCTCCGGCCTGTCCGCTGCCGGCGGGTCCGGGAGCAGGGAAGGGACGGCGGCGCGTGGCGGGATGGGCAGGCGACCCGAGGCGGGGGGCACGATGCGTTCACCGGGGATTCGGCTCCTGGCGCTGGCGGCGGCCCTGGCGGTCCTGCTGGACTCGTGCAGCGACGACGAGTGCGCGGTGGAGGATGACCACTGCCGGGGCAACGTGGCCTGGGTCTGCAACGGCGGAGGGGACAAGGGTCCCCTGAAGTGGGAGACCTGGGACTGCGACCGGGAGGGACTCCTCTGCAGGAACGGCGCCTGCTTCGCCGAGCCGCTGGTCCCCTGCGACCCGGGGGATGCGGGGCAGTGGACCTGCGACCCCGAAGGCCGGATGCCTGGGCGGTGCAGCGAGCAGGGCTTCTGGGGATGGGACGCATCCCATCGTTGCGAACCGGACAGGAACGAGACGTGCGCGACGGGACGCATCACCCAGGACGGCCAGGAGGTCACGCTGGCTCTCTGCGTGCTGGACCCGCCCTCGGACTGCTCTCCGGGGACCGCGACCCGCCGGTGCCAGGGAGACCTGGTCATCGAGTGCACGCCCATCGGCCTCTGGGGGATCACCACCGACTGCCATGCGGCCGGGGAAACCTGTTTCGAGGGAACCTGCTCGGCGCCGCAGTGAACCGGGGCGCGGATTCCGCACGGCGCTTCGGGGATTGAAGGGCGGGGAGCAGGATTCCGGTTGCCTTTGACGCGGTGCGACGGTACAACTCTCCGGGAACGGTCCTTACTACGAACGCTCTCTCCAGGGAGATGCCGATGCTGGACGCCAGGGAACGGAAGCGCCTGAAAGACAAGGCCCGGGAACTCCGGGAACGCATCATCGAGGTCACCTTCGCCTGCGGGGGCGCCCACGTGGGCGGGGCCTTCAGCCAGCACGAGATCCTGGTGGCCCTCTACTACAAGGTCCTCCGGATCGATCCGAAGAGGCCCGACTGGGAGGACCGCGACCGCTTCATCCTGTCGAAGGGCCACGGGGGCATCGGCCACGCGGTGATCCTCGGCGACCTGGGCTTCTTCGACCCGGCCCTGCTGAAGGACTTCAACAAGACCGGATCCCCCTTCGGGATGCACCTGGACCGCCTGAAGGTCCCGGGGGTGGACTTCAGCACCGGGTCCCTGGGCCACGGCCTGGGGCTTGGCGTCGGGGCGGCCCTGGGGGCCCGGGTGGCGGGCAAGGACTGGCGGACCTATGTGGTGCTGTCGGACGGCGAGTGCGCCGAGGGGTCCACCTGGGAGGCGGCGATGGCCGCCGGGAACTTCCGCGTGACGAACCTGACGGCCTTCGTGGACCGGAATCGGCTGTCCCTCGACGGCGAGACCGAGAAGATCATGCGCCTGGAGCCTCTCGAGGCGAAGTTCGAGGCCTTCGGGTGGCGGGCCCTGCGGATCGACGGCCACGACTTCGACCAGATCCTCGACGCCGTGGAGGCCTCGAAGTCCGAGACGCAGCGCCCGGTGGCCGTCATCGCGGACACGATCAAGGGGAAGGGCGTGGACTACATGGAGAACCAGATCGCGTGGCACTACGGCGGCCTGGACGAGGAGATGAAGGAGAAGGCGATCCAGGCCATCCGGCGATCCAAGTGACGGGACCGGAAGGCGGGCGGGTCCTTCCGCCCGGCCCCGAGGGGAGGGAGACATGGCCAAGGCACAGGGTCTCACCTGGACGGTGCTCGATGCGGACCACATGACCCAGGCGGAGATCTACGGGGAAGTCCTGACCCAGATCGGCCTGAAGGACCGACGGGTCGTGGCCCTGACCGCCGACCTGGCGAAATCCACCAAGATCGGCAAGTTCGAGGAGAAGATCCCCGAGCGCTTCTTCAACGTCGGCATCGCCGAGGCGAACATGATCGCCATCGCCGCCGGGATGACCGAGGCGGGCCTGATCCCGGTGGTCAGCACCTTTGCGACCTTCGCCTCCATGCGGGCGGCGGAGTTCGTCCGCACGGACCTCTGCTACCAGAAGCGGGCCGTGAAGATCATCGCCACCCACTCGGGGACCTCCTTCGGCCAGGCGGGTACCACGCACCACTGCACCGAGGACCTCGCCATCATGCGGTCCTTCGCCGGCATGACCGTGATCGCCCCCGCGGACGCCTACGAGACCGCCCGGGCCGTGTCGGCCTGCATCGACTGGCCGGGCCCGGTGTACATCCGCATCGGTCGCGGCTTCGAACCCCCGCTGCATCGCTCGATGGACTTCGATTTCCAGATCGGGAAGGCGATCCCGCTGCGGGACGGACGGGACATCACCGTGATCGCCACCGGGGTCTGCGTGCTGCACGCCGTGGAGGCCGCCGAGCGGGCCGCCCAGAACGGGGTCTCGGTCCGGGTGCTGGACATGCACACCCTGAAGCCCCTGGACGAGGAGGCGGTCCGCCAGGCCCTCCTGGACACCCGGCGCATCATCACCGTCGAAGACCACTCGGTGATCGGGGGCCTCGGGGACGCGGTGGCGGACGTGATCGCCCGGACCGGAAAGGGGTGCGCCTTCCGGAAACTGGGGTACCAGGACGCCTTCTCGAAGGTGGGGTACTACGAGGACCTGCTCCACGACTACGGCCTGGACGCCGACGGCATCCTCGAGGCCATCGGGCAGGTGCTGAAGGCGGAGTTCGAGGCGGACGAGGACTGGGAGGACGAGATCTGATGGCGGATGCGACCCAGGAGTTGCGGGCCCGCGTGTTCCTCCGGTCGGCCTTGCCCCTGGTCAAGGTCGTGCTGGCCGAGCGGCCCCGTTTTCGGTACCTCCTCTACCGGGCGAAGGGCGTGGTGCAGTTCCAGGCCCGGGACAGCGAACAGGCCGCCCACGTGCTGCTGTCCCCGGAGGGCATCGACGTCCAGCCCGGCCGCCACGAGACCCCGGACCTCGTGATCGAGTTCCGGAGCCTGAAGGACCTGAACGCCTTCTTCGCCGGTGGCATGGCGCTGCCCTTCCTCCGGGGCCTTCCGGGGATCCCGCTGCTGTTGCGGCTGCTTCCGTTCCTGCTGAAACTGAAGATCCTGCTGCCGACGGCGATGCCCGACGACCCGGCGGAGAAGGCCCTGAAGGTCCGCATGCTGCTCCAGATGGTCGCCTCGGGTCTGTCCCAACTGATCAAGGGGGGGGACGAGGTGCTGGCCGGCTACGCGAAGAAGAGCCCCGACCGGGTCTTCCAGTTCACCGTGGAAGGCGGAGGTCCCGCGTGCTATCTCCGGGTCAAGGCCGGGAAGAGCAAGGCGGGCCTGGGGACCTACGCGAGGCGTCGGCCCTACGTCCACATGATCTTCCGGGACATCGACGGGGCCTTCGAGGTCCTGACCCAGCGGGTGGGGACCGTCGAGGCCGTGAAGCGCGGCTACCTGCGGGTCGAGGGGGCGATGGAGGGGAGCAAGGACATCGGGGCGTTCATGCAGCGCCTGGATGCCTTGACGATGGGATAGGAGGGAGTCATGGGACTGCCGATTCTGCGGAAGGTTGGGCTCGACGGGACCCCGTCCGTCCGGGATCGGGTGCGGGCGTCGATGCACCTCCACGCGGTGCTGGGGAGCCTGCCCCACCTGGTGCGACTGGACCCCGAGGCGGCGCGACTGGCCCGGGGGGTCGGGACCGTGGCGCTGGAATTCCGGGTCTATGGGGGACCGCGGGTCGTGCTGGAGTTCCGCCAGGGAACGGTGGCGGCCCGACGCGAGGGAGGCAGCGACGTGGGGCTGTTCTTCCCCTCCTGCCAGGCCCTGAACCGGATGTTCGACGGCGAGAAGGTGACCCCGATCCCCTTCAAGTTCCGCGGGCTCGGGAACCTGCGGGCGCTCCAGCGGTTCCCGGCCCTGACCGACCGGCTGACCCACTTCCTGAAGCCGACCCGGGAGGCCCTGGAGGACCCGTCCTTCCGGGCCCGGCACGTCGAGATGTCGCTGCTGGTGGGACTGGCGGCGGTCCAGGCCCTCATCGAAAATGACCCCAAGGTGGGCCAGCGCATGGGCCCTGCCCTCCGCCACGGGACGATTCAGTACGAGGTCCCGGGGGTCTTCGCGGTCCATGTCTCCCTGTCCCCCAGGGGCATCGAGGCGAAGGCCGGGCCGGTCGAGAACCCGGCCACCACGATCACCATCCGGGACGTGGACCTGGCCCTGGGGCTCCTCCAGGGGACCGTGGACACCTTCGCGGCCAACGGCAGCGGCGACATCCGGGCCTCCGGGGACCTGCACCTGGCCGACGAGTTCAACCAGGTCTTCGAGCGGGTCGGCTTCTACCTGAAATAGGGCGGAGGGGACGATGAAACTGTATCGCTTCGACCGGTCCCAGGAACTGTTCGCCCGGGCGACCCGGGTGACGCCCTCGGGAATTTCGGGCAACAAGAACCCGGCCTTCGCGGTCCCGGGGTCCTTCCCCTACTACGCGGAGCGGGGTTCGGGATGCCGCTACTGGGATGTCGACGGCAACGAGTACATCGACTACCTGGCCGGCTACGGGCCGATCGTGCTGGGGTACAACGACCCGGTGGTGGACGCCGCGGCCGAGGCCCAGCGGAAACTGGGGGCCGCCTTCAACCACCCCACGCCCCGGGCGGTGGAACTGGCCGAAAAGATGGTCTCCCTGATCCAGGGCATGGACTGGGCCGCCTTCGGCAAGAACGGAAGCGACGTGACCGCCTACGCGATCCAGACCGCCCGGGAGCACACCCAGCGTCGCAAGATCCTGAAGGCCCGGGGCGCCTACCACGGGAGCCAGTCCTGGTGCCGCAGCGGCCTGGGGGGCCTGATCGAGACGGACTACGAGCACGTTCTGGACTTCGGGTGGAACGACGCCACCGAGGTCGAGGACCTGATGAAGCGCCACGACGGGGACGTGGCGGGGGTCATCATCACCCCCTACCACCACCCGGCCTTCGGGGACCAGGTGTTGCCGAAGCCCGGGTTCCTGCAGGATCTCCGGGCCCTCTGCGACCGGTACGGAGCGGCGCTGATCCTGGACGACGTCCGGGCGGGCTTCCGGCTGGACCTCCGGGGCAGCCACGCGTACTTCGGCTTCCAGCCGGACCTGGCGTGCTACTGCAAGGCCATGGCGAACGGCTACGCGGTGGCCGCCTGTATGGGGACCGACGCGATGAAGCCCGCCGCCTCCCGGGTCTTCTTCACCGGGACCTACTACACCTCGGCGGTGGAGCAGGCCGCGTCGCTGGCCTGCCTGGCGGAACTGGAGAAGCGCAACGCGGTGGACCACATGATGGCGATGGGCCGGAGGCTGACCGAGGGCCTCGGGAGACTGGCCGAGGCCCGGGGGCTCCAGGTGACCCTGAGCGGCCCGCCGACGCTGCCCTTCATGACCTTCACGAACGAGAAGAACTTCCGCCGGAGCCAGCGGTTCAGCGGCGAGGCGGCCCGGCGGGGCGTGCTGCTCCACCCCCACCACAACTGGTTCATCATCCATGCCCACACCGAGGCGGACATCGACCGGACCCTCGACGTGGCGGACACCTGCTTCGGCATCGTGAAGAAGGAGTTCGGCGGCTGATCGGGCCGCCGTCGAGAGGAGCCCCGTGAGCGACCGACTCTTCGACCTGCACTGCCATCCCAGCCTGAAGATCCACTACCTGCCCTACCTCTCCCGGACCTTCCACGCGGCCGTGGGCCAGGAACGGTTCTGGAATCCCCTGAACTTCCAGACCCGCTACCAGAACCTGAAGAACAGCCCCGTGAAGGTGCTCGTGAACGCCCACTATGTGATCGAGCCGACCTTCGCCGGCAAGGGGATCAAGCGCCTGGGGCGCACGCTGGCGAAGGTGCTCACCGGGCAGTGGTACGAGCGCCTGGTCCGGGCCGACCCCTGGGAGTCCCTGCTGGCCATGATGGACGACCTGGAACAGGCGGTCCAGAACACCAACCTGTTCGTGCTGGGAGGCAAGCGGCTCCGGATGGTCCGGCGATTCGCGGACATCCGGGACCTGAGCCCCCGGGAGATCGGCGTGGTCCATGCCATCGAGGGCCCCCATGCCCTGGGGTACCGGGACCCCGGGCTGGACCGGGAGGCCTTCTGGCAGAGGACGAAGCAGCGCCTGGGCCTGCTGAAGGACCGGGGCGTGTCGATGATCGGCCTGGCCCACTTCATGGACAACGCCTTCGTGCCCCAGATCGACAGCACCGAAATCATCCCGAAGGTGCGCAAGGGAACGGTGGAGTGGGCCCGGGACGACGCGTTCTACGAGATGCAGCGGGCGAACTGGTCCTTCGGGGACCCGGAACACCCCTCCGAGGAGTTCGTCCGGGAATGCCTGCGCCTGGGAATCCTGGTGGACCTGGTGCACGTCCAGGAGGAGGCCCGGTGGCGCATCTACGATCTCTGCGCCGAGGCGGGGCGGCCGGTGGTGCTGAGCCACAACGGTCTCCAGCACTTCTTCCCCCACGAGTACAACCTGTCGGACCAGGAGGTCCTGCGGATCCGGGAACTGGGCGGGGTGATCGGGCTGATCCTGTCGAAGCGGTGGCTGCTGTCTCCCGAGGACTGCCACTACAGCGGCGGAGACGGGATCGCGGACCTGATCGAGGTGATGCTGTACGTGCGACAACTCACCGGGGACGTGGCCTGTATCGGCATCGGGACCGATTTCGACGGCCTGACGCACCCGTTCACGGACTGCTGCAAGCCCGACGAACTGGACCGCATCGCCTGGCGGATGAAGAAGCACTTCAGCGCCCGGGAGATCGACGACGTGCTGTTCGGGAACGCCTATCGGGTCTTCGAGAGGGGGTGGGTGGATGTCCGGCAGGAGTAAGGAGACGGGGGGAGGTTCCAGGGACGCGAAGTCCGGGGGGGCGGCGGCCGGGTCCCCTGCACGGCCTTCCCGCCCGGCACCGGTGGATGCGGACCGCCTGGCGGCCGTGGCGGCCCGGTTCCGGCCCAAGGGGATCGTCCCTGCGGCGCCCCGTCCTGTGGGACCGGTTTCACCGTCCGCGGAAACGGCGCCCCAGCCGCCCGATCTGCCAACCCGTCTGGTGGAGGAACCGGGTGCGAAGAAGGCGAAGACCGCGGCCCCAGCCGCCAAGGCCCCTCCCCGGAAGCGGAAGACGCCGGGAACCGACCGGCCGGTCGCCGAGGCTCTGGCGGAAAGGCCGATGGTCGAGGACCCCGAGGTCGCCGTGCCGGAGCCCCCGGCTTCTTCGGCCCCTGACCCGCGTCCGACCCGGGAACAGGAAAAGCAGCAGGTCCAGGAGTTGATCTCCCGGATCGTCCGGGAGTGCCCCCGGAGGCAGCCGACCTCCGAGGACGAACTCCGGGCCTCCCGGATCGTCGAGGAGGAGTTCCGGCGCCTGGGGCTGGTCCTCCGGGAACACACCTTCCTGTTCAACGACAGCCTCTACAAGAACTCGCTGCTCCATGCGGCCCCGGCCGTGGTCGGGACGGCGATCTCCGGGGTGGCCCCGGCGCTGGCCTTGCCGCTGCACCTGCTCCCGGCCCTTTCCTACTACCTGGAATCGAACCGGAAGGTGTACCTGGGACGCCGCCTGTTCCCCTTCAAGCCGTCCCGGAACATCCTGGGCATCCTGCCCGCCGAGGGCCTGGAACCGGCCCTCCGGGTGGTCCTGTGCGCCCACGTGGACGCGGCCTTCACCGGCTTTTTCTTCCGGCCGGAGGTCCTGAAGGCCGTGGGTCGGGACCCGCCCCTGGGGCAGAAGTGGATCCACCGGGCCGTGGAACTGACGGTCCGTTCGCAGTTCGCCCTGGCGGCGGCGGACGTGGCCCGGATGGTCCTGGGGCCCCTGTCCTGGCCCCTGCGGCCCCTGGAATTCCTGCTGACCGTGCCCTCCCTGCTTGCGACGCTGAC
>JAGOKF010000090.1 GCA_017994695.1 Myxococcota bacterium
GCCGTCAGGGCCAGGACCGGGGACAGCAGGACCAGGCCCAGGGCCGATGCCAGGATGTCCAGCAGGCGCTTCAGGAACCGCTGGAACCTGGAGGGGCCGCCGGGGGCCTGATCCGCCATCGGGGTCACTCCTCGGCCTCGTCCAGGGACTGGAACACCGCCCGGATCACTCGATCCACGTCCCCGTCGTCCATCCGGCTGTAGATCGGCAGCGACACGCTCCGCCGGTAGGACCGCAGCGCCACCGGGAACTGCTCGGGGCGGAAGCCGTAGCGGTCCCGCCAGTAGGGATGCAGGTGCAGGGGGATGAAGTGCACGGAGGTCCCGATCCCCCGGCGGGCCATCCCCTCCACGAAGCGGTCCCGGTCGGTCCGGGCCAGGCGCACCACGAAGAGGTGCCAGGAGTGGACGTCGCCGGTCCGGGCGGGCCGGGGCAGGACCAGCCGGGGGTCCCCCGCGAAGGCCTGGAGGTATCGATCGGCGATGGCCCTGCGGCGTTCCCACATCGCGGACAGGCGCCGCAACTGGATCCGTCCCATCGCCGCCGCCGGGTCCGGGAGGTTGTACTTGAACCCCGGGGCGACCACCTCGTAGTACCAGGAGGCGCTCCGGGCCACGTAGCGGTCCCAGACCTCCCGGCTGATCCCGTGGAGGCGCATCCGGCGCATCCGGGCCGCCAGGTCCCGGTCTGCCGTCACCGCCATGCCCCCTTCCCCGGTGGTCATCGTCTTGGTGGCATAGAAGGAGAACACGCCGACGTCCCCCATCGTCCCCGCTGGCCGCCCGCCGCAGGTGCAGGGCAGGGCGTGGGCCGCGTCCTCCACCACGAGCATCCCGCGTTCCCTGGCGATGTCCAGCAGTTCGGGCATCGGGCAGGCCTGGCCCCCGAAGTGCACCGGGATCATCGCCTTCAGCCGCGCCGCCCGTTCCGGCGCCGTCCGGTCCAGGTCCTCCAGGGCCTGCCTCACGGACTCCGGCGAAAGGTTCATCGTGTCGAAGTCGATGTCCGCCAGCACCACGTCGGCGCCCAGGTAGCGGACGACCTCGGCGGTGGCCGTGAAGGTGTTCGTCGTCGTCAGCACCTGGTCGCCCGGCCCGATTCCCAGGGCCTCCAGGGCCAGGTGCAGGCCGGCGGTGGCCGAGTTCACCGCCACGGCCTCGGGCACCTCCAGGAGGGCCGCGAACTCCTCCTCGAAGGCCTTCGCCCGGGGGCCCGTGGTGACCCAGCCGCTTCGAAGCGACTCGGCCACCGCCTCGATCTCCTCGGGGCCGATGTCCGGCAGCGCGAAGGGCAGGAAGGATTCGGGCTTGTCCACGTCGGGCCTCTCATTCCGGGGACGATGGGGCCGGATGATCCGGTGCCGGGTCCATGTCCGGTCGCACGGGCACCCCGCCCCGGGCCGCCGAGTCGTAGATGGCCCGGATCAGGGCCAGGGACTTCCGCCCCTCCCGGCCGTCCGTCGAGGGCTCGGCCCGGCCCCGGATCACGTCCAGGACGTTCCGGTAGTACCCCAGGTGGCCGTGGCCGTACACCGTGGGAGGGACGTACCCCGCGGACAGGATGTCCCGGTCCTCGTCCTGGTACGTGTCGAACTCCCAGTGATCGATCCGGTTCAGGGCGATGCCCCCCACCCGGGCCGTGCCCCGGCTTCCCAGGATGGTCAGGGACCCCTCCAGGTTCCGGGGATGGACCAGCATCGTCACGTTGATGCTGGCCAGGGCGCCGCTCTCGAACCGCAGGATCGCGGTGCCCGTGTCCTCGGCCTCGATGCGGCGTCCCAGCGTCGCGGTCAGGGCGCAGACCTCCCGGACCTCCCCGCCGAACCACTGGGCCAGGTCCACGTAGTGGGAGGCCTGGTTCATGAAGGCCCCGCCGTCCAGGGCCCAGGTCCCCCGCCAGGGGGCCTGGTCGTAGTACTCCTGGGGCCGGGACCAGAAGACGTTCACCTCCATCAGGGCCATCCTCCCGAACCGGCCGTGGTCCATCGCCCGCCGCAGGGCCACGATGGTCGGGTTCAGGCGGTTCTGGAGCACCGTGAACAGCCGGACGCCCCGCTCCTCGCAGGTCCGGATCAGGCGGTCCGTCCGGGGCAGGTCGATCCCGATGGGCTTCTCGCTGACGACGTGGAGCCCCGCCCGGGCTCCGGCCATGCCGTGTTCCGGATGCAGGCCCGAGGGGGTGCAGACCGACAGGACGTCCAGGCCCCCCGCCCGGATCATCGCGTCGAGGTCCGTGTACCAGCGGGCCCCCCCGGCCTTCCGGGCCGCGGCCTCGGCCCGCTCGGGGATCACGTCGCAGACCGCGGCGACCTCCGCCTCGCCGGCCAGGGCCCCCAGGGCCTCCAGGTGGTAGCCCGAGATGCGGCCGCACCCGACGATGCCGAACCGGATGACGTCGTTCGTTCCCATGCCTGGCGCTCCGGGGTCAGGTGCGGATCACGATGCGCTTCACCTGGACCAGGGGGACCTTGTCGGTGTGGTCGTCGGTCTTCAGCACGGCCCACCCCTGGTCCACCTCCACCAGCGTGGCGCCCCCGGACACGCCGACCTCCAGGGTCCCGTCGGGGAGCAGCCGCACGGGGGCCCCGACCCGGGACTTCAGTTCCCGGGCCACGGTGTCGCTGCCGGAGGCTTCCGCCGCATCGTCGCCCTCCCGGATGCCCTTCTTGAACTCCCGGATGCCCTTGCCGAGGCCCCCCATCACCTGGGGGATCCGGCTGGCGCCGAAGAGCAGCAGGATCACCACCAGGATCAGCAGCATCTCCGTGGTCCCGATGCCGAACATCTCGTCCTCCCGGGGCGATCCCCCCCTGCCTCTACCAGACCTTCAGTTTCTTCCCGGCCCCCTGGACCGCGTCCACGGCGCCCTTGGCCTTGTCCCCGAGGCCCTGGACCTGGTCCACCAGCCCCGTCACCTGGTCCACCGTCTGCTCGGGCTGGGACAGGACCTCGTCGGCCTTGGCCAGGTAGTCGTCCGGCCGGGACAGCGCCGAGTCCTTGTCCGCGATGGCCTGCTGGAGGCGCTTCTCGGGGTCGTTCTGCTGGACTCCGTTGCGGCAGACCTTCTCGCCGTCCACCACCTCGACCTGGTCGGCCCAGGACACGATCAGGTCGAAGGGCGTGTCCCAGTCGATGGGCACCAGCCGGGTCCGGGGATGGCCCAGCAGTTTCATCACGATCACGGCCTGGGCCTTGGCGTGGTCCTTGAACCAGACGTGGGGCCGGCTCCGGGGGTGCTTGTCCTTGCCGCCCTCCTCGACCACGTAGCCCAGTTTCGGGTTCCGGAGCAACTGGGCCAGCCGGAAGACGTTGTCCTCCCCGATCTCCTCGTCGGCCGGGGGCATCCCGTTCAGGACCTTCACCTTCGCGTACCCGGTGGCCCGCTTGAAGTCCGGGTCCTCCCGCATCCGGTCGAAGTCCTTGTCCTTTCGGGCCTTGGCCAGTTTCGCCATCGCGTCGGGCGTGGCCAGGTCCGCCAGGCGCAGCAGGTACTCCACCGCCATCTCCCGGTGGCCGGCCAGGGCGTGGGCGCAGGCGGCGTCGTAGAGCAGTTGCGTGCTGGCCGGGTCCCGCTCGAGGGCCTGCTCGAAGAGGGCGATGGCCCCCTCCCAGTCCTTCTTCTGGTAGCGATCCATCCCCTTCTTGCGGATCTGGAGGGCGGCCTTCTGGTCCTCCTCGCCGGCGGGGTGGGCCCGGTACTTCTTCCGTTTCGGGGCCTGCTGGGCGGTGCCGGCCTGGGCCGTCTCGGGGGCGAACCCCAGGCGTCCCAGGGCGGTCCGGGCCAGATAGCGGGACTCGGGGTCCCCGTCCCGGAAGACCCGCTGGAAGGCCCGGGCCGCCGTCTGGCGCTGGGGTTCGGACAGTTGCCGGACGTCCCGGTAGGCCTCCCAGATCTTCAGGCAGGTCTGCAACTCGGCCAGGGGGGCCTCGTCGGGGGACTGGAAGAACCCTTCGCAGTTGCCCTTCTCCCGGTCCCAGGATTCCTGGGCCGTCGCCGCCGGCATGGCCAGCGCGAGTCCCAGGCCGAACCAGAGGATCGTCGCGGGTCTCATGGCGGCTCCCCGTCTGCCCAGGCGCGGGAGGCATTATAGCGGACTTCCGGGGCCAGGACGAAAGAACCGGCTACTTCGGTTTCCGGGTCAGGGCCTCGATCTCGTCCAGGGTCCGGGCGAAGAGGTCGAAGGCGGCCTGCATGGACTCGGGCCGGGTCAGGTCCACGCCGGCCCGCTTCAGGGTCTCCACCGGGTAGTCGGACCCGCCGGCCTTCAGGAAGTCCAGGTAGCGGGCCACGGCCCCCTTGTCGCCCTTCAGGACCTTCTGGGCCAGGGCGATGGCCGAGATCAGCCCCGTCGAGTACTGGTACACGTAGAAGTTGTAATAGAAGTGCGGGATGTAGGCCCACTCGTAGCCGTCCTCGGGCCCCACGGCGAAGTCGGGACCGTAGTAGGTCCGCACCAGGCCCTCGTAGATCTCGGCCATGCGCTCGGCGGTCAGGGCGCCCCCGTTCTCGACCTCCTCGTGGATGGCCTTCTCGAACTCCGCGAACATGGCCTGGCGGAAGATCGTGGTCCGGAGGTTCTCGAGGCGCTTGTTCAGCAGGGCGAGGCGCTCGTCCCGGGACCGGGCCTGCTTCAGCAGGTGGTCCAGCAGCAGTTCCTCGTTGAAGGTCGAGGCGATCTCGGCCAGGAAGATCGGGGCGTCGGCCTTCGGGAAGGGCTGGGCCTCGCCGGCCAGGTGGAAGTGGAGGGCGTGGCCGAACTCGTGGGCCAGCGTGAAGGCGTCCTCCAGTTCGTTCATGTGGTTCAGGAAGACGATGGGGTGCCTGCGCCAGGCGGCGTTGCAGTAGGCCCCGGGGCGCTTGCCCTTCGCGGGGAAGACGTCCACCCAGCCGTTTTCCGGGGCGAGGCCCTGGTCGAGGACCCGGAGGTAGTCGGCCCCGAGGGGCCGGAGGGCCTGGCGCACCATGTCCACGGCGTCGCCGTAGGGCACCTCCCGGCGGGCCTTCGGGAACATGGGGACGTAGAGATCGTAGTAGTGGACCTGGTCCAGGCCCAGCGTGCGCCTGCGCAGTTCCACGTAGCGGTGGAGGGTCGCCGGGAGGTTCTTGTGCACGACCTCGAGGAGGGTTTCGTACACCTGGACCGGGACGGCGTTCTGGTCCACGGAGGCCACCAGGGCGGAGTCGTAGCCCCGGGCCCGGGCGATGAAGACGTGGGCCTTCACGGCGGCGTCCAGGGAGGCGGCGAAGGACCGGCCGTAGGCCTTCATGGTCTTCAGGAAGGCGTCCACGGCCCCCTGGCGGACCTGCCGGTCGGGGGAGGTGCGGAACTTGGGGAAGGTGGCGAAGGTGAGGGCCTGCTCCTGCCCCTGCTCGTCCCGGACCTTCGGGAAGGGGACGTCCTCCTCGAGGGCGCCGTGGATCGACTCGGGGGCGGCCAGGAGGTCCCCGGAGAGGGCCAGCAGGCGCTCCTGGTCCTTCGTCAGGACGTGGGGGCGCCGCCGGATCAGGTCGTCGATGTAGTGGTCGTACTGGGCCAGACCGGGATCGGCGGCGACGAACTTCCGGAGGGTGGCGGGGTCCATTTCCAGCAGTTCGGGCTCGATCCAGGCGGTGGCCTGGGCGAGGCGGGTGTGGAGGGCCTGGATCCGGTCGGACCGGGCCTTGGCGGCGGGGTCGGTCCGCCGGGTGGTGAAGACGGCCTCGGCCCAGGTCCCGAGCAACTGGACCTGCCAGGTCAGGTCGAAGGCGAGGTCGAGGCACTCCCGGAGCCGGGCGGGCCCTTGCGACAGGGTGCCGGCGCAGGGCCGGACGTCGGGGATCCGGGTCTCGACCTGGGCGAAGTGCTTCTCCCAGGCCTGGGCATCGGCGTAGAGGTGGGAGAGGTCCCAGCGGTACTCGGCGGGGATGTCGTCGCGGTTGGCGTCGCCCCTGGGGGTCCAGGCGGGCCAGCCGGCCTGGGCGCCCGAGGGGGCCATCAGCAGCAGCACGCAGGCCCAGGCGGGGCGGGGGGTTCGGGAATCGGACATGGGGACCTCCTCCAGTCAGCAGCCTTCGCGGTTTCCGGCACCGCGCCGGAGCGCATGATAGGCCAATCGCCAGCCCTCCGCCAGAGTGGACAGTCACCTTTTTGCGGGGCGCAACCTGCGGGAAGCGCTGCGAAAGTTCGGGGCGGTGGTGCGTTTCGCGGGGCGTGGGCAGGGGGGCCGGGGGGTGCCGCTCCGGACACGGCGTCGCCGCGGGGGCGCTGCCCCCGCGTCGCGCCTGCGCCCTCGGCCCGCGCGGGTCGTCGATGGCCCCCGCAAGGTCGCGCGGGCCTGCGGGAGCGTCCTCCGCGGCCACCCACCGGCCCCCTTTGAGCCACAGCCGCCGCAGCCGTCGCCGGAGGGGACAGTCACCTTTCTGTGGGAAGGGGGGGCATGCGGTGGACGCGGCTTCCGGTGGCCCGAGGACTCGGTCATCTCTTCTTTGGCGCGGGAGAACCATTCCGGTCTTCCTGGCGCGTCGAGAGCCACCCTGGGGCGGAGGCCAGGGCTTGAAGTCCGTTGTCATACGCAAGAACTGCCGATCTTCCTTCCGGAAAGCGTTCAGGGCAGGGTCAGTCGGGATCGGGACTGTTCTCCAGATGCGAGAAGAAGTCCAACGCGGTCTCGCCCACCTGGCCCGTGTCGTGCCATGCATAGGCGGCCACGCCGACGGCCCCCAGAATGGGCACCCATCGACTCACCGCCCGTCCCAGAACCCGCTGGGTCACCTTGATGCCGACCTTTTCCAGGACCTGCTGCATCACCCTCAACGAGGCCCGTCGGATCAGCACCCTCTGTCCAACTCGCACCAGGAGGTCCCGCACGGCCTGACTGGCGGCGTGACGGAACAGGCAGTAAAGCATCGCCTCCCGCGAAAGATCCGCTTGCCGCCCGAAGGAAGCGGCGATGTCCGCCACCAACTGGCGCTGGATGCGCCAGATGGCTACGAGGTCCGGCAGGATCGTCAGCAGGCCGGCGGGACCCGGCGGCAGCGCCAAGGTGCCGGAGATCGCAGCGGCCTTGACCTTTGCTGAGAAGGTCAGTTCCTCGGCGCGCTTCGCGGGGTGTTCGGCCGGCGTCTCCTTGCTTGCCGGAACCTCCGACACCAGGTCCGTCAGGGCCTGGACGACCGATTGCATCAGGGTCTTCTCTTCGCTCATCGACAGGTCCTCCCTGAAGGGGAACCAAAGGATACCCTCGACCTCTTGCTTCCGGGAAGGAACTGGCAGACTCCAGGCCCGTCGATGGATGCTGATGGGGTGGATGGGGCGCCATCGGAGCGGGCGTCCCGGGAAGGGGTGGGTCAGTTCACGGATCGGTGTTTCAGGATTTCTAGGCAGGCGTCCAGTTCGGTGCGGCATCGCTCCAGGCGACCAATCAAGTCTCCAGGAGAGTCCTGGCCGGTCAGCCAGCGTCCCTCGTCCAGGTCGTACCAGCCGTCGCTCTGCTGGGGCATCAGGACCTCCGGTGCGGGGGCGCGGCCCAGTTCGGCCGCCCGGGATCGGATCGCGGCGGCCAGGGCCTCCCGTTCGGTGTTGTTGCCGTGGTTCAAGAAGATCGTCTTCCCCACCATCATGCGCCTGTCCCGGTGTTCGTGGAAGATCCAGTCCAGGATGCCCTCCTGGTCGGCGTGCCCCGAGTAGCCCATTCCCACGCGGATTTCCGCCTGGACCTTCGACAGGGGGAAGATCCCTTCGTTCCGGTCTTTCTTCCTGCCCGTCTTCCCGGCCTTCGAGCCCGGCCCGTATGGATACTCCTGCCAGAGAAGCGAATCCGTGAGGCCGGAGCGCTCGGAAAGAGCCAGGTCCTTGAGTCCGAGCGTAGGTCGATTCGACCACCGCGTATTCCGATTCCTGGCGCATCGTGGCCTTCAGCAGGGGCTGGGGGGCGAAGCCCTCCCGGTTCACCCCGAGGTCTCCCGAGAAGAGGATCCTTCGCTGGGGCCTCCGGCCCGATCCGTTCTTTCCGGGCGGCTGCCAGAGGATTTCCACCGAGACGGCGCCCAGCAGGTGGCTGCTGCGGCAGAAGTGCAGCCAGAGATCCGTCCCGATGGGATGGAAATTCGTGAACAGGCCTTTGCCCGTCGGCTCGTGGAACTTGACCTTCTCGATGGCCTCCTCGCCGAAGGGGACCGCACCGATCTTCGCGGCGTCCCGCAGCGTGATCTTTGCCAGTTCGGCGGTCTCCTTCGTGCAGAACACCTCCCCGCTGTATCCCTGGCGGTAGAGTTCGGGGACCAGGCCGCAGTGATCCAGGTGCGCGTGGGTCAGCACGACGTGGGTGATCCGCTTCGGGTCGAAGGGGAACTTCCCCTGGTTCCAGCCGTTGCCGTTGCCTTCGCCCTGGATCAGCCCGCAGTCCACCAGGATCTGGACGCCGAGCCGATCATCCCTGAGCCAGCAGCAGGAACCCGTGACCCGACCGACCGCACCGACGAAACGGATTCTCATGGGACACCTCCCGGTCTCTCCGGAACCGGCCCATCCGGTTCCACCCCTACGACCGGGAGGTGCCGAACATCGGGAGCAATGGCGTGCAAGTCATTGGATTCCCAGGGAGTTCATGTTGGCCTTCAACCGGGCCAGGGCCCGGTCGATTCGGGCCTTCGCCGTCTTGGGCGTGACGCCCATCCGGGCCGCGATGTCCTCCAGGGTCCGGTTCTCGAACACCCGCCAGAGGATCCATTGCTGGTAGTCGTAGGGCAACTGGCGGTAGGCCGCTGCCACCCGGAGGTGGTCGTCGTCGCAACTCCGCGTGAACTCCTCCGGTTCCGCGGCCGGAGGGTCCCCGGTGGTGTCGAGGCTCCGGAACCGGCAGCGGCCCAGTTTCTGTCTCACCTTGATGGCGTTGTTCCGTAGGGACTGCTGAAAGTAGGCCGCGTGGTTCTGGACGTCCTCCTTCTGGCAGACGGCGAGGAGCGTGTCGAAGACGACGTCCTCGGCCGTCGCCGTGTCGAGTCCGTACCGGTACTGGACCGCCTGGACCAGCTTCGTGAGGTTCCCCGTGCTCCGCTGGTCCTCCAGAGATCTCGTGCACGCATTGCGAGAACGGCGAGGGTGCCTGGGTCCCGTCCTGCTAGAAGCCATAGTAGCCTCCGATCGCGGCCACCACGGCCGTTGCGATCCCGATGAGTGTCTTCTTCATCCTGTGCCTCTCTTCGACCGGATGCTGCCGCCAGCCTTCCTGGCCCACATGGTCCGGAAACCGCACTCGATTCTGGGGGCGTCCCGGCACCGGTCCATCCCCCGTCCGGCCGTCGCAGCCGGTTGCCGGTGTCCCATCCCCTGCCTATCATCGGGGCGCCGCGGCAGGGGCGGGTTCGAATTCCGTATTGCGCAGGAGGGAGCCGATGCCACCGGATCGGGAAGGGGCGAGGGAGGAGCCGTTCCTCGGGGATTGGGCCATGCGGGAGGTCACCCTCTCGGCGGGCCCTGGGCTCTCGGCTCCGAGGCTCGCCCTGGGCCCGGGGCCCTCGGGGCTGGAGGTGGTGGTGGCCCGGGCGGATCGAACGCCCCCCGCCGGGTCCTTGCAGGCGGTCTGGAAGGCCCGGAACGGCGGACGGGCCGCACCGCTACTGCTGGTCGCGCTCCACGGCGACCGGGCGTCGCTGTGCGGTCCCGTCGGCGAGGATCCCCCGGTGTTCCTGGACCGGGACCGGGGACAGGTGGAGCGCCTCTGCCGGGAGGCCCTGTCGCAGCCGGACCGCCACGGGGCCCTGCGGATGCTGCGCGACGCGATGCCGTCGCTGGAATCGGACCTTCCGGGCGTGCGGAACGAGGGGCTCCTGGCCACCCACGAACTGCGCCACGGGGTTCCCAGGCGTCCCGACTGGGAGGAGGCCGGCCGCCGGGCGCGGGAAGCCCTGTCCCGTCGGGATGCGGACCTGCTGAAGGCCTTGGGCTTCTCCCTCGAGCGCCACGACAACGCCACCTCGATCCTGCGGGCCTCGGACCGGCGGGTCGCCGTGGCCGTGCTGCTGCACCCCCGGGAGTCGCCCGAGAGTGCGGGCGACCGCTTCGGCAATCTGTCCCCCGTGTCCTACGGCCTGGCCGTCGCGGACCGGGAGGGGCTCCCCTGGGTCGTCCTGGTCCAGGGCCAGCAGATCCGGGTGCACCCGGCCCGGGTCGGCATCGGTGTGGGCCGCCGGGGTCGGACCGAGACCTTCGTGGAATGCCACGGGGGCCTGATCCCCGACGATCGGGCCGCCTACCTGTGGCTCCTGTGCTCGGCCGAGGCCCTGGTCCTCGGTGGCTCGCTGGACCAGATCCTGGCCGAGTCGGGCCGGTTCGCCGGGGACCTGGCCGCGGGGCTCCGGGAGCGGATCTACCGGTCCGTGGTCCCGAGACTGGCCCAGGGTCTCGTGGCGGCCCGGGGGCAAGAGAACCCCTCGGTCCCCCAACTGGCCGAAACCTACCAGATGACCCTCTGGGTCCTGTTCCGGCTGCTGTTCGTGGCATACGCCGAGGACCGGGACCTGCTGCCCTACCGGTTCAACGACCTCTACCGCCGCCGCTCGTTGAAGACGCTGGCCCGGGAACTGGCCGACGGGATCTCGGCGGGGCGGCTCGTCTTCGGGGACGGCGATGCCCGGTGGACCGAGTTCCGCCTGCTCTGCCGGGCCGTCGATCGGGGGAATCCCGAGTGGGGGGTGCCGGCCTACGACGGGGGGCTCTTCTCGGAGGACCCGGCCGAGTCGCCCCTGGGGGCCATCCTGGCCTCCCTCTCGCTGCCTGATGCGGTCTTCGGACCGGCCCTGGCGGACCTGCTGGTGGTCCAGGGGCCCGAGGGACCGGGTCCGGTCGACTTCCGGAGCCTGGGCGTCGGGGAGTTCGGGACGATCTACGAGGGGCTCCTGGAAAGCGACCTGGCCCTGGCCGAGACGGACCTGACGGTGGACCGCCGGACCGGCGCCTGGCGGCCCTGTCGGCCCGGGGAGACCCCCGAGGTCCGTCGCGGCGAGACCTACCTCCACAACGCCTCGGGGGCCCGCAAGGCCACCGGGTCCTTCTTCACGCCCTCCTTCGCCGTGGAACACCTGCTTAACCATGCCCTGGAGCCGGCCCTCCGGGACCACCTGGCCCGACTGGACGCCCTGGACGACGACGGGGCCGGCGAGCGGTTCTTCGACTTCCGGGTCGCCGACCTCGCGATGGGGTCGGGGCACTTCCTGGTCGCGGCCGCCGACCGGATCGAGCGGGCCCTGTCGGGGTATCTGGCCTGCCGTCCCCTGCCGGCGGTGGCCGCCGAACTGGCGGACCTGCGGGCCGCCGCGACGGCCGCCCTGGGGCCCCTGGCCGAGCAGGTGTCCATCGAGGACACCCAGTTGCTGCGGCGGCTCGTGGCCCGCCGGTGCCTCTACGGCGTGGACGTGAACCCGGTGGCGGTGCTGCTGGCCCGGCTGTCCCTGTGGATCCACACCTTCGTCCCGGGGCTGCCCCTGTCGCTGCTGGACCACGGACTCGTGTGCGGCAACGCCCTGACGGGCATCGGGCGCCTGGAGGAGGTGCGGCAGGCCATCGAGGCCTCGAGCCTTCCCGTGTTCGCGGTGGACGCGGCGTTGCTGCTGGGGGAGGCGGCCGATCCCCTCCGGCGCCTGGGCCGGATCGCCGACGCGACCCCCTCGGACCTCGCGAGGGCCCGGCGAGCCCGGCGGGAGGCCCTGGCGGCGGTGGCCCCCGCGGCGGCGCTCTGCGACGTGGTGGCGGCGGCCCGCATCCAGGGCCAGGGGCTGCCCAAGGGACTCGACACCTGGCAGGAGGTCCGGGATGGCCTGCCCGGGTCCGCGGCGCACCGGGAGGTCCTGGAGGTCCTCCGGGACCTCGATCCGCTGCACTTCCCGGTGGCCTTCCCGGAGGTCTTCCTGCGGGACCGTCCCGGTTTCGACGTGATCCTGGGCAATCCCCCCTGGGAAGAGGCCACCGTCGAGGAGGACGCCTTCCTGGCGAGGCACGATCCGGGGCTCCGATCCCTGCCCCAGCGGGAGCAGGAGGCCCGCAAGGCCGCCCTGCGCCGGGACCGGCCGGACCTCGTGGCGGCCTTCCGGCGCGAGCAGGCCCGGGCCGAATCCCTCCGCCGGGCCCTGGTGGCCGGTCCCTACCCGGGCATGGGCACCGGGGACCCGGACCTCTACAAGGCCTTCTGCTGGCGCTTCTGGGAACTGGCCTGCGAGGACGGCGGCCGCATCGGCGTCGTGCTGCCCCGATCGGCGCTCGCCGCCAAGGGGTCCGCGGACTTCCGGCGCCGGGTCTTCCGGGAGGCCGAGGCGGTGGACGTGACGATGCTGTTGAACAATCGGCAGTGGCTTTTCGAAGAGGTGCATCCCCAATACACCATCGGCCTGGTCGGGATCCAGCGGCGCAGGGCCCGGGACGGCCTCCGGGAGGCCCCGGTCCCCGTGCGCCTGCGGGGGCCCTACCGGAGCCTCGATCGCTTCCGGGACGGCGCCGCCCGGGACCCGGCCTCCTTCGCGGGCAGAGACGTCGAGGGCTGGAACGACACGGCCTCGCTGCCCCTGCTGCCCACCGAGGAGTCCGTCGAGGTCTTCCGCCGGATGCGGCGCTTTCCCAGGCTGGACCTGGACGACCGCCGGTCCTGGCGGGCCCGGCCCCACAGGGAATTGGATGCCACCAACGACAAGGGCTTCATGGACCTCTCGTCCCGGGAGCGCCCGGAGGGCTTCTGGCCCGTCTTCAAGGGCGAGTCCTTCGACCTGTGGACGCCCGACACGGGGGCCCGTTACGCCTGGGCCGACCCCGGGGTCCTGCTCGAACACCTGCAGCGCAAGCGCCGGAAGGGCTCCGAAAACCGCCTGTCGCCCTTCTCGGAGTTCGACCGGGCGGTCCTGGAGGACCCCGCCACGCTGCCCTGCCGCCATCCCCGCATCGCCTTCCGGGACGTGACGAATCGGACCAACCGCCGTACCGTGATCGTGGCCCTGGTGCCCCCGGAGGTGTTCCTGTCGAACCAGGCCCCCTACCTGCTGTGGCCCCGGGGGTCCCGGCAGGACGAGGCCTTCCTGCTGGGCATCCTCTCGTCGCTGCCCCTGGACTGGTACGCCCGGCGCTTCGTCGAGACCCACCTGAACTTCTTCGTCTTCAATCCCCTTCCCATCCCCCGACCCCCGGCCGACGACGCGATCCGGCGCCGGGTGATCGAGGTGGCCGGGCGCCTGGCCTGCCCCGACGATCGCTTCGCCCGGTGGGCCCGGGAGGTCGGGGTGTCCTGGGGGCCCCTGCCCCCGGACGAACAGGGGGACCTGGTCCGGGAACTGGACGCCCTGGCGGCCCTCCTCTACGGCCTCGAGGAGGAGCACCTCGTCCACGTCTTCGAGACCTTCCACGAGGGCTGGGATTTCGAGGACCGCCTGCGGGGCACCCTGGAGCACTTCGCCCGCTGGAAGGCCAGGAGGGACCGATGAACGACGACCGATCGCCGATGCCCGAGCCCCCGGTCTTCATCGACAACCGGGACGGCAACACGCTGGCCCGGGCCCTCCGCGACCACCTGGCGGCGCTCGACGGGGCGGGGACGCCCCCCGAGGAGGTCTGCATCGCCAGCGGCTACTTCAATCCCCAGGGCTTCCAGCGCATCGCCGGGGCCCTGGGGCGGATCCCGAGGCTCAGGCTGCTCCTCGGGGCGGACCCCACACCCGAGCCCCTGCGGCCCGTCCGGGCGCCTGCGGACCCCGGGGAGCCCGAGTTCACGCGGCGGATGGTTCGCCAGGGCCTGGAAGTCCTGGAACGGGGACTTCGCCGGGAGCGGGACCTGCTGCCCTTCGACCGGGACCAGGATCGGGCCATCCGGGACCTGCTGGCCTTCCTGCGATCGGGGCGCATCGAGGTGCGGCGCTACCAGACGCATTTCCTGCACGCGAAGGCCTTCCTGTTCCGGGGGGCCGGCCGGGGCGTCCTGGCGGGGTCCGCGAACCTGACCCTGGCGGGCCTCGAGCGGAACCGGGAACTGGTCCTGGGGCACTTCCAGGACCCCCTGACCAGCCGGGTCGAGGAGTGGTTCGACCGCCTGTGGGAGGAGGCCGAGCCCTACGACCTGGCGGCGATCTACGAGCCCCTGGTGGCCGAGTTCCCGCCGTACCTGGTGTACCTGAAGGTGCTGTGGCACCTCTACGGCGACGAGATCGACCAGGAGGCCCGGGACGAGGGGGGAATCCCCTTGACCGCCTTCCAGCACCACGGGGTCTGGCGGGTGCGCAAGATCGTGGAGCGATACGGCGGCGCGCTGGTGGCCGACGGGGTGGGACTCGGGAAGACCTTCACGGCCGGCGAGATCATCCGCATCTACCGGGAACGCCGCCAGCGCGTGCTGCTGGTCTGCCCGGCCTCGCTGCGGGAGACGACCTGGAAGCCCTTCCTGAACCGGTTCCAGTTGCTGGTCGAGTGCCTCTCCTACGACGAACTGGCCAACGACGTGCAACTGGGGGGCGAGGGGCGACACCTCCAGAACGCCCTCGACGACTACGCCCTGGTGGTGGTGGACGAGGCCCACAACTACCGCAACCCCGACACGCCGCGCCGGGCCGCGGTCCTGCGGCGGCTCCTGAGCGGCCCCCGGCGGGACGTGCTGTTCCTGACCGCGACGCCGGTCAACAACTCCCTGTGGGACCTCTATCACCTGCTGCGCTTCTTCCTGCGGCACGACGCGGCGCTGTCCGACCGGG